>JASMAB010000010.1 GCA_030754585.1 Nitrososphaerales archaeon
CGTTCTACATTACAATAGGAGAAATAGCAGTATCACAAGGTTGGAGGAGGAGATAACTTTAGTAAAACGAAAAATGGAACTGTTCTCGGGTTCAAGGAAAAGATCACATGCAACTGCTGCAATAACTCCAGGTACAGGTAAGGTCAGAATAAATAGCGTTCCAGTTGAGGTGTTAGAGCCAAGATTTGCCCGTGAACGAATAATGATACCTCTTGAACTCTCAGGTAGCTTAAGAGACAAAATCAATATTTCAGTCGATGTCTCTGGAGGAGGATTTATGGGGCAGGCTGATGCATCAGCCATCTCAATTTCACGTGCACTTACAAATTGGTTTAAGAAAGAAGATTTGAAAAAAAGGTTAACCGAATATGATAAACATCTTTTATCTGGGGATCATCGAAGAAAAGAACCAAAGAAATTTGGTGGACCCGGCGCACGAAGGAGAAAACAAAAGTCATATCGCTAACTTAGCAGACAATTTTAATCTTGATAAATAGTTAAAAAGATTTAATTGTAATGGGATAAAAACCTTGTATTAAAGGTTCAACTAAAAGGTTAACAGCATGATTACGCGTCAACAGATATCAGAGGTCATATCCAGATATTGCCCTGAAGATATTACAATCGGAACTTTAGGAAGTCACTCAACCCTTGATATCTGTAAAGGATCTAAAGACGAAGGGATCCAAACGATTGCTGTCTGTCAGAAGGGACGTGAAGAACCATACGAACGATATTACCGTATCCGAAAATCTTTCGATAGAATCTGTGGAGTTATCGACAAAACGATTATTTTAGATAAATTTCAAGACATTTTGAATCAAAATATCCAGAATCAACTTGTATCAATGAATACGATATTTGTCCCTCATAGATCCTTCTCAGTCTACGTTCCATATGATGGTATAGAAAACAGATTTCTCGTCCCAATTTTTGGAAGTCGAAACCTTCTAAGGGTTGAAGAGAGAGATGTTGAGAGAAATCAACAATTCCTTCTAGAAAAAGCATTAATACGAACTCCATTCCAGTTTAAAAATTATACTGATATAGATCGCCTTGCAATTGTAAAGGTAAATGAATCAGAAAGAACATATGAACGAGCATTTTTTTATGCGTCAAATCCAAAGGAATTTGAAGAGAGATCAAATATTCTCGTTATGAAAGGCTTGATTACCAGAAAAGCTGTAGATAATGCTGTTATCGAAGAGTTCGTAGTGGGCGCCCAATATAATTTCAACTTCTTCTATTCACCACTTCTAGGTGAATTAGAGCTTCTCGGCATTGATGCCAGACGACAGACCAATCTCGACGGATTACTTAGACTTCCAGCTAATGAGCAACTTAAAGTTTTAGAACACATCAAAGCACAGAATATTGAAGTAGGTCATTTTGCCACAACTATTCGTGAATCCCTGCTAGAAAATGTATTCGAACTGGGAGAACGCTTCGTGGAAATCACAAAATCAGAATATCCTCCAGGGATAATAGGACCATTCGCTCTCCAAGGTGCAATTATTCCAGGCCCCCCAAAAGAAGATATAGTAATTTTCGATGTAAGTTTAAGAGTTCCAGGATCTCCAGGAACGAAATTCACACATTACACGGAATGCAATTGGGGATACCCAATTAGCACCGGACGCAGGATCGCTATGGAGGTTAAGGAAGCGATTAAGCAAAATCGATTAGAGGAGATTATAACTTGATCTCGAAATCAGATATAGAAGAGGTTCTGAGCCAATACAATACTGATGAAGTTTCTATCTGCACAATTTGTTCTCACACAGCTCTTCAAATATTTCATGGTGCAAGAGCAGAGGGCTTCAAGACTATAGGGATATGTACAGAAGATCGAAAGCCGCTATACAACTCTTTCCCACAAGCAAAACCAGATAAAATTATTACTGTAGATAAATACAATGAAATACTGGAATCAAAATTTCAAGAAATACTGAAAAAAAATAATGCAATTATCATACCTCATGGCTCATTTATTGAGTACGTTGGGCCAGATAATATATCAGAAAATTTTAATGTACCAATGTTTGGCAATAGACAATCTCTCGCATGGGAAAGCGATCGTGAACGACAACGAAAGTGGATTGAATCAGCAGGCCTAATTATGCCACATAAATACAAAGACCCTTCAGAAATAGATGGTAAAGTATTCGTTAAATTTCCTGGAGCTAAGGGCGGAAAAGGGTTCTTTACAGTTAATTCTGAAAATGATTTCCACGATGAATTGAAACGCAGAGTTAAAAGTGGTGTAATAGAAGAATCAGATATCCCTAAAGTAGGTATACAAGAGTTTCTTCTTGGGGTGAGATATTATCCGCATTACTTCTATTCTTTGTTTGAAAATACAGGTATGGATGCTAGTAAAGGTAAGGTTCAGATTCTTGGTATAGATCGGCGTATAGAGCCAATTGATGAAGCATACCGCGGTCTCCCTGATGTACCACCAGAGTTTTTTGATTATACAGTAACTGGAAACCAACCAGTTGTGTTGAGGGAGAGTCTTCTTCCTGAAGTTTTAGGTTTTGGTGTTAACGTTGTAGATGCCTCAATCAAGCTCTTTCCACCAGGTATAATAGGGGCCTTTTGTTTGGAGACAATATACCACCCAAGCCGTGGATTTGTTGTTTTTGAGATATCTGCAAGAATAGTAGCAGGAACAAATGTGTATGCTGGGGGTTCTCAATACTCTCAATTCACTTACAAAGAACCAATGTCAATGGGAAGAAGAATAGCACGAGAAATTAAGATAGGGCTTAAAGAACAAACATTAGCAGAAATAATTTACTAACTAGATTTATACAAGAAGGATTATCTTGTTATTGGTGAGACATTACGCCATCAAAAGGTCCAGATAAGGTCACTATGGTGATAAATAGTGGTGAATACCAAAGGGTAAGCTATGCAATATCAATTGCAAAAATCGCTGCGGCTCTAGATATGGAAGTTCATATGCTCTTCACATACGAAGGATTAGAGAGACTGATTGAAGGACGTTCAGATGAATTGGGAAACGTAACAGACAAAAACTTTCTAAAGAAAATTAAAGATGCTTTAAAAAAAGGAAAAATATCAAAGATATCAACAGATTTACTAGACGCAAAGAAGCTAGGTGTAAAGATATACGCATGTGTAACGGCAATGAATATAATGAATGTTAAAAATGAAGAACTTGTCAAAGAAGTAGATCAAGTTATGGGGCTTTCACAATTTCTAGTACTCTCTAGGGGCAGTATTTCTTATTATGTGTAATACTTAAACAAGATTCACTATGTTTCAGTAAACTTTTAATTGTCGGTTTAATCGAAGCTTAAGAGTAGGTCAGAAATTAAGTATGTTGAAACCTATTAGATGTTTTACCTGTGGCTCTTTAGTGGCAGAAAAGTACAGTGAATTCGATAAATTAGTCAAAGCAGGTGGAGACCCAAACGAAGTGATGAACAGCATGAAAATTAATCGGTATTGTTGTAGAAGAATGTTACTTTCGAATGTTAATATTATCGATCATGTTTTGCCTTTCTATGAATATCTTGCTCAACGACGAGCAGAGTTTGAATCTGACACATTATAAATAACTAAAAGATGATGATTCAATGGTTAAAAATAATAATTTTTCAGGAGAGCGGCATAAATAAATTGGAAATAGAAGGTTGATGCTTAGAATTGTCTGAAGAAATGGAAGGAAAAGCGATAGATACAGAAGACCAACCGGTTCAAAATAAACAAACTTTTGAAGTTACCGAACAAGCGCTTTTATCTACTGGAATACGGGTTGGAACTCAGGTTAAAACAAAATCGATGGCACAATTCATTCAAAAGACAAGATCTGATGGTCTTCATGTTATAGATGTAGGTAAGACTCTGTCAAGAATTGAGGTGTCTGGAAAGTTTTTGGCAAGATTTGATATGTCAAATGTAGTAGTTTATTCTGCAAGAGAATATGCTAAGACACCGGTTCATAAGTTCTGTATGATTACTGGAGCAATTCCATTAACAGGACGATTCATGCCAGGTACTTTCTCAAATCCAATCTATCCTAAACATATAGATCCTGAAGTTGTATTAGTTACTGATCCATCAATGGATTATCAAGCAGTTACTGAAGCATCTAAGATAGGAGTCCCAGTATTATCATTCTGTGATACAGACAACGTTACATCTAATGTTGATCTTGTCATACCTGTCAATAACCGTGGACGAAAAGCTTTAGCTGCCTCATTCTGGCTTCTAGCGAGATCTATTCTAATTCACAGTGCACTACTAAAAGCTAATCAACCAATGAAATATTCAATTGAAGACTTTGAGACTAAACCTCTAGAAGAAACCGAATAAATAATATCAAAGTTATCCTTAAAGATACCTTCATCCATTGTATCAAGGTGATACGTATGGATGTTAGACGTCCTGCAGTAATGGGTCAATTTTACCCTGGCTCCATCAAAGAGCTCAGAAATAGTATTGAAGAATGTTTTTTACATTCGATAGGTCCTGGACAATTCCCATCCAATTCAGAAAAAGAGAAAATTTTTGGTGCTATTGTCCCACACGCAGGATATACCTATTCTGGCCCTGTAGCTGCTAATGCTTACTATGCTTTAGCATCCTCAGATATTCCTGAAACAGTAATCATTTTTGGTCCGAATCATTGGGGAATAGGTAGCTCGGTAGCAGTTGCTCATCAAAGTAGTTGGGAGACTCCATTTGGTAAATTAGAGGTAGATAGTGATGCAGCAAAGGAATTGGTTAAGTTTTCAATGATAGCGGACCAAGATAATTCAGCACATATACAGGACCACTGTCTTGAGGTCCAACTACCATTTCTCCAATATATTTTTGGAGATGGTTTTAAAATTCTACCAATAATTATGGCAATTCAAGATAAAATAACTTCAGTTGAATTAGGTAATTCTATTGCGGATGTTGCTAAGAATCGGAAGACTCAAATTCTAGCATCCTCAGATTTTACACATTATGAACCATACAACAACGCCGTTAAGAAAGATTCTAAACTAATAGATGCAATACTATCCCTAAATATTTCAGATTATTACGGGGTGCTTGAAAGTCTTAATGTTTCAGCATGTGGGTATGGTGCAATAGCCACAGTTATGACTGCAGTTAAAAACCTTGGCGCTAAGGAGGGACGTCTTCTAAAATATGCCACTAGTGGCGATGTTGCAGGAGATAAATCCTCAGTTGTGGGTTATTCATCTATAATATTTGTGTAGAATGATGTACTTTGATTTTTACAGCAAAAGCTCCTGGAAAAATAATAATAGCTGGCGAGCATTTTGTTGTCCATGGTTCCTTTGCACTTGCAGCTGCAATAGATCGGGGTGCAACAGTTCATGCTTCTTTATCAGATCGATCCAGTATCTCTTCAAAAAAACTGGGCCTAACTGCTGAGCTTCCTAACAAAATTCCTTACAAACTTACTCCACTAGCGAAAGCGCTTAAAGCTACTTTGAATTATTTAGAAGAAAACAGAAAAGTAAAGATTGAAATGGAATCTGATCTTCCGTTCTCAGCTGGACTTGGCTCATCAGCAGCTGGGTCAATTGCATTAGTGGCAGCAGCTTCATCAGCACTAGGTCATACCTTGAAAAAAGAAGAGATCATAAATCTGGCAATGGTTTCTGAGAAGATCATTCATGGTAATCCATCAGGAATAGACCCTGCAATCTCAACGCAGGGAGGAATTATTCTCTTCAAAAAAGGTATTTCTCAAAGACCACTCAAACTTAAAACACCTATAGATTTTATTGTGTGTTTTAGTGGGTCCGGTCAAAGTACATCAAAGATGATTAGAAAATTCTCTCAGACCAAATATATTAATCCATCAACATTCAAAGCTTTAATAGATTCATCTTCAAAGTTAGTTGAGATTACTGCATCTGCTTTGATTAATGGAGATATTAACCTACTTGCCTCTATTCTGAATTTTAATCATGCCGTTCTATCTTCTCTCGGAGTATCCTCAAAAAGATTGGATGTATTAGTTGAATCTACACTGAAAGCAGGATGCCTTGGTGCAAAAATGACTGGAGGCGGAGGTGGAGGTTGTATAATAGCTCTACCTAGAGCTGGGGAAGCAGATAATGTTCTTAAGAAAATTTCAAAAAATACGGTAGAAGCTTGGAAGGTGAGCATTCCTATGGCAGGAGTAAGTGTTAGGAGGGGAAATGAATAAGCCAAGATACATCAAATGAATTGATACTTGTTAAGCTTGGTGGGAGCGTAATAACTGACAAATCCAAACCTTTCACTGAAAGAAGAGATGTAATCAAGAGACTTGCAGAAGAGATACATTCATCCATGAAAGATTCAAGATATAATCTAATAGTGGGAAATGGTGGGGGTTCATACCCCCATATACCTGCAAATAAATATCAAGTTCATAAGGGTCTAAAAGATGCGAACAATTTCAAGGGCGTAGCATTAGTCCAAGATGCAGCTGCCAGATTGAATCGTCTAATTGTAAGTGCACTCATTGATACTAATGAAAATGTGGTGTCCATACAACCATCTGCTTCCATTTTAGCCAAATCCTCTAAAATTATTGAATGGAATTTAAAAATTATTCAAGAAATGTTGAATCTCAATCTTATTCCTGTTGTATATGGAGATGTTATAATCGATATTAAACAAGGATATAGTATAGTATCAACTGAAGAAATATTTTTTTATCTAGCCAATAATCTGGATGTAAAGAGAATAATAATTGGGTCCGATGTAGATGGAGTTATTGATAAAAGGTTAGCAAGTGAAAAGAAAGTTGATGTTATTACACCATCGGATAGGAAATGGATAACATCATCTATCAGCGGTGCGGAAACAATTGATGTGACCGGTGGCATGAAAACCAAAGTGGAATTACTTCTTACTTTAGCAGAGGAAAAGGGAATTGAAAGCGAGATTCTGAACGCCACCAAACCTGGTTTACTCGAATTAGCTCTCAAAGGCAAAAAAGGAGCTGGAACAATAATTCGTCCCAATTGAAATAGGAAATGAAAGTGTTAAAAATAGTCGACTGCCTTAAACCGCCTATTGGTGTCTTGTGATGGTGATAAAGAAATTAAAAAACCACCTTGAGGAAAGAAAACGTGAAGGGATTGAGGTGACACTGAAGGAAAATGTTCAAGCTAAGAATTCAACTACTCTTCTGGAAGATATTATTCTCATTCATAATGCCCTTCCTGAAATGAACTTTGACGAATTAGACATATCAACCAATTTTTTAAACCACAAATTTTCAGCTCCATTCATAATTGATGCAATGACTGGAGGAACTAAAGAAGCGGCCAAGATAAATGCCAATTTAGCATCTGCAGCTGAAGAGCTTGGTATTGGTATGGGTTTAGGCTCTCAAAGAGCTGGCCTAAATTCGATAAATACAGCGGAAACATATGCTATTGCAAGGAAGAAAGCACCTTCAGCATTTCTTATAGCAAATATCGGAGGTGCTCAACTTATTGATGGCTTAAGTATCAAGAAAATTAAGAAGATTATAGAAATGATAAATGCAGATGCGATTGCAATCCATCTCAATCCACTCCAAGAAATGATACAACCTGAAGGGGAACCAAAATACAAAGGAGTATTGGATAAAATATCATGGATATCATCTGAGATTAATGTTCCAGTTATTGTGAAAGAAACCGGTTGTGGGATTTCAAAGGAAGTTGCAATCAAGCTTGAAATTGCAGGAGTCTCTGCCGTAAATGTCGCGGGGCTTGGAGGCACTAGCTGGGCAGCAGTCGAACATTTTAGAGCTAAGAAAAGAAAGATGCATAATAAAGCTGAACTTGGTAAGCTCTTTTGGAATTGGGGGATACCAACAGCTGTTTCCCTCATCGAAGCAAAGAGCTCGATTAATATTCCAATAATTGCTTCTGGAGGAATAAGAACTGGGCTAGATATAGCGAAATGCATATCGTTAGGTGCAAGCTTAGTAGGTACTGCTCAACCCCTTCTTTCGCCAGCTGTTAAATCAAGTAAAGAAGTAATAACGGCAATAGATAAAATGATCTATGAGTTCAAAACATCAATGTTTGTAACTGGTTCAAGAACCGTAAGTGATTTAACAAATTCAAGGCATATAATTACTGGAAAACTCTTAGAATGGCAGATGACTCATTAACTATAAAATAATGATGAATGAAAGAAATTTCAAGTGAATTCTATTGTGTCCATTAACTTTGATTGAACAATTAAAATTGAATAATGATTCTGTTAATAAATTCATCCTTGATTTTCTACCTAAAAGGGATAAAGTTAACGAGATACAGAATTTCTATGATATGATGAGAGATTATCCATCTAGACCTGGAAAAGGTCTCAGGTCTTCGCTTTGCATCCTCACGTGTGAAACTTTTGGAGGAGAAAGGGAAAAAGCTATCCGAACAGCTGCTGCTCTCGAAGTTTTTCAAAATTGGATACTGATTCATGATGACATTGAAGATTCTTCTGAAATGAGACGCGGAGAACCTGTTTTACACCGAAAGTATGGGATGCCTATGGCCATAAACATAGGCGATGCATTACATGCAAAGATGTGGGATGTACTAATGAACAACCAGAAGATATTGGGCCAATCTAAAACTTTTGAATTGGTGAATGAATTCTTACGAATGATTAATGAAACAACTGAAGGTCAACACATAGAACTTTCATGGGTCAAAGATAAAAGATGGACACAAACAGAAGAAGATTACTACCGAATGGTTAATAAAAAAACTTCGTGGTATACTTGTATTTCACCAATTAGGCTGGGTGCAATAATAGCAGATGTGGAGAAGAGTAACCTCGATGCTCTAATACCATTTGGGTCAATACTTGGAACAGCCTTCCAGATACAGGATGATATACTAAACCTCAGAGGTGATGAGAAGAAATATGGAAAAGAGCAATGTGGAGATATTATGGAGGGTAAACGCACACTTATGTTGATACATCTATTAAATAAATCTAATCCAAAAGATAATGGAAAAATATTAAAAATCATGAATAAAAGTAGGAGTAAAAGAACACCATCGGAAGTTAATGAAATTCTAAAATTTATGGATAAATACGGTACGATTGATTATGCAAAAACTAAAGCTAAAAAATATGCGCTTGAAGCAAAGAAACAGTTTAATAAAATATTTCTAACTAAGCCATCTATTCAATCTAAAACCCTTGAGGAATTAATAGATTTCATGGTTCAACGGGAATGGTGACTCTTTCAATTCTTTAATACAAAAATGACAGGATTAGACTCAAATGATTGAAGCCTCAACTGAAAACCTAATCCGGAAACATACCTTTGCAAATGCATATCTACACGAAGGGAAAGCTGACCTTAGCGTCGTAATCAGTAAAATGATGGGTGACCTACCTGAACTCCGACCTCAAATCAAGGAAATGATCCCAAGAGTAAAGATAATAATTCAGGATATTAACAATATGACGCTTACGGAACAACAAAAACATATTGAAGAAGAGTTTCCTGGGCTCCTAAAAAAACAAGAAAAAATAGTTGAAGAAAGAAAACTTCCACCTCTTCCTAACGTGCGTAAAGAAATGATAGTAACACGTTTCCCACCAGAACCTAATGGGTACCTCCACATAGGGCACGCCAAAGCTGCTGTGATCGATAAAACATATGCCCAAATGTATAATGGAAAGATGATACTTCGCTTCGATGATACTAATCCCGTAAAAGAACGACTGGAATATTATGATGCAATAAGGGCGGATTTGAATTGGCTCGGAATAAAATCAGATATTGAAAAAAACTCATCTGATGATATGGAACTTTTTTACAGATATGCTGAAAAAATCATTCAATTACATAGAGCTTATGTTTGCACTTGCCAAGCTAGTTCAATAAAGGAAAACAGAGCTGTAGGAAAAGGATGTACCTGCAGACTCCTATCTGTAGAAGATAATCTTGGAAGATGGTATAAAATGTTTGACAATTATAAAGCAAATGAAGCCATACTTAGATTAAAGGGAGATATAGCTAGCCTAAACACAGCTCTAAGGGACCCGACACTATTTCGAATAATTGATTCAAACCACCCTTTAAAGGGAGACAAATATCGAGTTTGGCCAACCTATGACTTTGCAGCTCCTATAGAGGATAGCTTAGATGGTGTAACACATGCACTACGAACTAAAGAGTATGAGCTCAGAGATGAAGTCTACTTTCTCATATTGAACTTATTGGATTTACGGTCTCCAGAGTTAATTGAGTTTTCTCGTCTTGAAATTAAGGGTACGACAATATCTAAAAGAAAACTAAACCATTTTGTTACAGAAGGACTAGTCAAAGGTTGGGATGACCCACGTTTACCCACTCTATCCGCGTTGAAGAGACGTGGGTTTCTACCTGAGTCTATACAGGAATTTGTATTGGGTCTTGGTGTAGGAAAATCTGAGTCTCAACCTGACTGGAGCTTAATTGAAAGTGTCAATAGAAAAAAATTGGACCCTATTGTAAAACGATTCTTTTTTGTCCCAGATCCAATTAAGCTTGAAGTAATAGGTGCACCAAATGTAACAGTTAAACTAAAGAATCATCCAGAAAAAGATTTTGGAGAGAGAAGTATTGAAACAAAAGGAGTATTCCATATTTCGAGAGAAGATGCTGAACAGTTCAAAGAGAAAGATATGTTCAGATTGCTTGGACTCTATAATGTAAAAGTTGAATCAACTAGTTATTCAAACTTGGTAGGAAAATATGCAGGTAAGGAACTGAAAAATGAGGTACCAAAAGTTCAATGGGTTTCAGATACCAATATTGAATTCTCAGTTTTGGTCATGGAAGATCTTATCACAGAAGGAGTATTCAACAAAGATAGTTTAAAGATTATACGCGGATTTGCAGAACAGGAATGTAAAAAACTTCAAATTGATGATAAGATACAGTTTGTAAGATTTGGGTTTTGCAGAATAGATTCCCACAACATAGCTATTCTCACACATAAATAAATAGGAATACTAAGATGAAGCATCTTTTTTCCAATGCTGAAAAGATTCATAAAAAAATTCTACAGAAAAGTTGGTTAAATGATTTTATTACACCTGATTATGATGAATATTGTATTTCTAATATTCCAGCAACAATACTTAGGACATTTGGAATAGATCATAAGAATGGAACTCCATTCGTAAACTCAGAACTAAAATCTATTCTGGATGGTGTAAATCGAGTTATTCTCCTTATTGTGGATTCTATGGGATACCAACAAATGTTAAACGCTTTAACTGAACATAACTCAATTTTGCATCACTCCGTTGATAAAGCAATCTTATTTCCACTAACTTCAACGTTTGCATCAACAACACCTACAGCTCTGGCATCACTTAGCACAGGTTTGACTCCACAACAGCATGCAATCACCGGCTATTCCATATATCTCAAACAACTAGGAATAGTAGCCAATATGGTTAACTTCTCACCTTCAACAGAACAAAGAAGAGATTCTCTAATAGATGCAGGTGTAGATCCCTCGCAATTCCTCGGCGCAAAGACTTTGCATGAAATATTCAAAGAAGAAGGATATCAGTCACACGTAGTTACTAGATGGACTTTCCGAAACTCAGCATTAACTCAAATGTTCCATAAAGGAGCAAATCTAGAACTTTATGTAGACACTTCAGATCTCTTCATTAAGCTAAAACGACTTATTGAATCCAATCCATCTGAAGAAAGTTACATTTTAGCTTACTGGGATACACTTGATACAACATCTCATGTTTATGGACCGAAATCTGAAGAAGTTGAGGCCGCTATCAGGAATCTATTTTTTTCCTTAAAAACTGAATTTCTGGACAGAGTGAATAGGGGTTCTACAAAAAAAACCATTCTATTAATTGCAAGTGATCATGGTCACCACACATTTGATAAGAAAAAAGCTGTCAATATTTTAGATCACAAGCAATTATTCCAAGACCTTCAGATACAACCAACAGGTTCCTCAAGAGCACCATATCTCTACCCAAAATTAGGAAGGCTTGAACCTGTAAAAGATTATTTATCTAAACACTTTGGGGATTATTTTCATCTATTAGAGTCTAAAGAGGCATTAAAACAAGGATTATTTGGAAGAGGTAAGATATCTGATCAAACTCTTGACAGAATTGGTGGATTACTAGCTCTCTCTAAGGAAGGCAGCTCTCTATATTACCCGCATAGACCACATAAACCAGATCAAGTCTTGAAGGGTGGGCATGGAGGATTAATGAAAGACGAAATGATGGTACCATTATTAATTCTTAAATTAAAATAATTAATCCAAGTTACAACAAATACATGTAGAATATTGATTAAAATTCTATATTTTTCAGATAAAACAAACGTTTGATTTTATTTTCTGTAGACATATTTCTTCTGTTTCTGACCATCTTTAAGTAATTTGTAGAGTCTAAAATTTGTAGATTGTCCCCGCGATAACTGATTTTCACAGAAGCTACATTTAATTCCAGCATCCAATTCTTTTAATGTAAAACGTCTACATTTTGGACAACGCATATCGACATTATCTCTATCTATTACCAGCTTGTCATCACTTTACATTAATTTATAATCAAAATGACATTTAAGTAATATGTATAGTAATTATAAGAATAATGTTGTTGTGAACTCTACTGAATTTTAAATGATTTATCGTGTTTTTCTACTTATTCCCAATGTAGTAAATAAAGCAGATCCGATAATAGTTGCAATAACCGTAATCATGATTCTCTCAATTGGATACAGGTAGAATATTGTTGTCCATATAGCCGGCCAACCATCAGCAGGAATTTCAGCCAACAAAAAACCAAAAATATTTTCAAAAAGTATGGCACCTGTAAGGTGTTGCATCATTGTTCCAATAAAGCATAGAATGAGTAAACCTTGGGGTAAATATTTTGATGAATCTGCTGTAATCCAATTTAGTGCTTTACGACTTAAAGGAGAAATAAGAATAATGAATGCGATGAAATGGAGCCAGTTGAAAGGAATAACCATTCCATATGGAAAATTAACTGAGATAAGGGTTAAAGGGTTCACTAAGAAAAATAAAATTATAATTGAATAAAAAAGGCTAACCAAATGAAACCTTCTTCTAACCAATAATCCTAATGCAACAGCACCAACTAATGCAGGTAGAAAATCAAGTCCTAAAAAAATTGGAGGCCGACCAAAAACTATGGAGAGAAATGTTCCTAAAATAATACTGGCCCCTCCTATATACGGTCCGAGAAGTAGACCATAAAGCGGTGAAACTACATCCGATGCAGAAAAAGTTCCTGTTGCACCAATCATAGGAAAAGTTGGAATTAGTCTAAGCACAGTATAGATGACAGCAAAAAAAGATATTAATGCAAGACTACTGTTATTTGATAAAGATTTATTCTCAAACAAAACATATCCCATCCTATTTCGTCTATTCATATGAATAAGTACTTATTATCTAGTCGCTCTTAAAACATCTATGTAACAAAACATTAAGTAGATTCAAAACGTTTAACCACAAAGACTTTAGATTGATCCCATTTTTCCATCTTTATGATGTGTGAAACCGGAGGTACAAGTTCTCTGCACTTAGGTTTGGGTTTGCTTATAGGCCACAACACTAATATTATGAATAGAAAAAATGACTCTTTATGACAGATATAACTTTAACCGAAAATTCTGGTGTAATACTTGATCAAAATAGACTTCGCTTACCTGATGATCTAGAAGAACAAATAAAAAAACAATATACTAAAATTCTACGAGTAAGCAAAACTGAAGGTCTTGAACAAAGGATAGGTGATGACAAATTAGGTGAATTTTGTAAAAAAGAAGAACTTGATTTGATAACATGTGATAATACAGCACACTTAGAATTCTTTGATGCCGGAATAAAAAAGGTTCAATGCGAAAGAATCTTGAAAGTAGATAATGCACCTCACATCTATCGATTACACATAATTGAATAAATTCCTCTCATAAGATCTCAATTATAATACAATAATAGATTATGTTACCTTTTTGCTTTTCCAATCTGCACGTATTATTGATTTTCCCCTCAATCTTTGGAGGTAGTTATATGCTGATAAAGCAGCTATAGACCCTTGTCCAGCGGATATTATTAATTGTCTGAAGGGCATATCAGTTACATCTCCAGCCGCAAATACACCTTTCCGTGAAGTATTTCCTTCTCGATCAATGATTATTTCTTTTCCATCGGTAAGATCCACAAAATTCTTAACAAAATCAGTCTTTGCAATATGTCCTAACTCTACAAATATTCCATCAACCTCGTACTCTTCCTCAGAACCTTTCTTCAAATTCAGTATTTTGATTGATTCAACAAATTTATCTCCTGTTATTTCCTTAACAGAAGAGTTAGAAACAAAGATAACATTCTTTCTATTCTCTAAATTGGAAATAAGATCATTATCTCCTGCTGGTTTATCCCTTAAAAATATGAAGTATACTTTCTTCGCCAAATCACTTAGCATAACCGCGGCTTCCGCCGCATGTTCTACTGAACCCACAATAGCCACAGTCTTTCCACGATAAAGGGGACCATCACAGATTGTACAATATGATACCCCTCTTCCTTTGAACATGTCTTCTCCAGGTGCCCCAATGTCTTTCGGAGTTTTCCCAAACGCCAGTATCACTGCTTGGCCTACAAATTCTTTTGATGATGTATAAACAATGAAGTGGCTACTTTGGTCGGATATCTTTGTAACTTCGTCATAGATTATTTCAACATTAAGCTTCTTGACTTGTTCTTCAAACTTTGATATTAGTGAGAATCCATCAATTTTACCATATCCAGGATAATTCTGAATATCATTAGTGAGGAGTGCCTGACCACCTAAATCCTTTCCAATAATAAGAGTTCGCATACCTTGACGTGCCGCATAAATAGCTGAAGTTAAACCTGCTGTTGCTGCTCCCACTATAATAATATCATAACCAGTATCTTTTGTCATATGCATCCAGAATAAAAGAGGTGAAATAAACCTTTTTCGATAATAATAATTCGAGAGGAGATATTTATTATCAATAATCATTAGATAGACATAGTTTTTTACGGGAGACTATTGAAACTTAATATAGTAATGAAATCAAATTATTATTGTGACATCATCAGAATGACACCTGGTAAAGAAATGGATGATACATTAGATTGCAAAGGAGCTTTATGCCCATGGCCACTCGTTAAAACTAACGAAATGATTGAAAAAATGAGTACAGGTCAAATCCTTGAAGTTCTTTCAACAGATCCTGCAGCCGTTCCAGATCTTCAAGCTTGGGCAAAACGTACTGGTAATGAATTTATTTCATCAACAAAAGAAGAAGATGTGTGGAAGATTTATGTCAAAAAACAATAAAAAGAAAATAGACACAAAGAAACTAGTGATAGTCATCTCTAAAGGAACTCTTGACATGGCTTATCCTCCTTTGATTTTGGCAACTTCAGCAGCAGCAATGGGAATGGAGGTGGACCTTTATTTCACATTTTGGGGATTAGATCTTCTTAACAAGAACAAAATTAATTCTATTAAGATGGCTCCTGTAGGAAATCCAGGATTACCTATGCCAAATATTGTTGGAATGATACCGGGAATGACAAACATGGCTACATCCATGATGAAAGGACGCATAAAGAAATACTGGCCAACTATTCCTAAGATGATGAAATCGGCTAAAGATGCCGGAGTAAGGATTCATGCTTGTTCACCAACGATGGGCCTTATGAAAGTTAATGAAAAAGAATTGATTCCAGAGGTTAACGATATTATCGGTGCTTCCACTTACTTAGATTTAGCTATAGATGCAGACGTTTCACTTTTCATTTAGGAACGACATAAAAAGAATAGAGACAACTTGATAATCAATAAAAAGGAATAGGAAATTTAATAAATAACCAAAATTTAATAATTATTCCAATTAAGAATGATTAGACTAACAATTTAGTGTATTTTGGTTGTCACATCATATCATCGAACCCAGAAGGAATTATTGATGCCACAAAGTAACAAAAAATATCCCAAATCAAAGAGAAACAAAAAACCCTCATCAAAAGGGAAAGGAAGAAAAAGGACCATTCTTTGGAAGTCATTAATACATAATGGGGTACTTTTTCCACCAGAATTTAAACCACATGGTCTTACTCTCACTATTAACGGAAAAAAGATAGTTTTATCGCCTCAACAAGAAGAAATGGCATGGGCCTGGGCTTCCAAAAGAGATACACCTTACGTTCAGGATAAAGTTTTTGCATCAAACTTTCTTTTAGATTTTCTAAAAATATTTCCTCAAGAATATTCCAACACGAATATCCAGGATATTAACTTCTCAAGAATTATAAAATATCAGGAAAAGGAGAAAGAACGAAAGAGTCAACCTGAAGTAAAGAAAAAACTTGCATCTGAAAGAAAAAAATTACGTGAAGCATTAAAAGATAAGTACGGATTTGTAGAAATAGATGGGTATAAAACCGAAATTGCAAACTATTTAGTTGAACCACCTGGAATATTTATGGGACGTGGAAAACATCCACTTAGAGGAAGATGGAAATCAAGAATTTATCCTAAAGATATCACACTGAATCTAAGTAAAAAAGGTGAAAACCCACTTCTTCCAGAGGGTCAAAAATGGGGTAAAAGGATTCAAGATAACCAATCCATGTGGCTTGCCTCATGGACTGATAAGCTCACCAAGAAAAACAAGTATGTTTGGCCCCATGATAGCTCAAATATACGGCAACAACGTGATAAAATGAAGTTTGATTACGCAAAAAAACTTGCACCTAAACTTGAAAGAATTAGGAAACACATAATGAGAGGAATGAATTCAAAGGACACCAAGACACGAAAGATTGCAACTGTATGCTACTTGATAGATGAGTTATGCATGAGAGTTGGAGATGAGAAGGATGAAGATGAAGCAGATACAGTAGGTGCATCTACTCTACGGATTGAACATCTACAGATTACATCTAATAGTATAAAATTCAATTTCCTTGGAAAAGACAGTGTTCCATGGTCAAAGAGTATACCAGGAAAAACTGAAAAGATTCAATTATTTAGAAAGAATCTAGAAATTTTTATGGCTGGAAAGAAGAATGAAGAAACAATTTTTGATGGAGTAAAATCTTCTGATATCAATAGGTTTCTAGGTAAAACGATGGATGGACTTACAGCTAAGGTATTCAGAACATTTTATGCAACAAAAGTTGCAAGTACCTACCTTCTACAAAATAGTAATTGTCAAGAAGATCTTGAATTTCAAAAAATATTTTATGCCAAGATGGCAAACTTGGAAACTGCAATAACCTGCAACCATAAACGAACACCTCCCAAGAATTGGGAAAAAAGCATAGTCAAAAAGAAAGAAAGACTAAGAAAATTAAGGGCAAAACCACCCAAGACAGAGAAAGCTCAGAAAAGATATGGTGAAAGATTATTGAAGGCAAAACTATCTCTTCAGTTGGCCAAGAAGACAAAAGAGTATAACTTGAATACTTCTCTTAGAAATTATATAGATCCACGAATTTACAAATCTTGGTCAGATAGTGTGGATTTGGATTGGCAAAAGGTTTACGCAAAGACACTTCAAAAAAAGTTCAGTTGGATAGCAAAATCCAAAATTAAGTGGTCTTCGGGCTAATGGAAGATAGCCATTTACCGAGTAAAATTGATTTCATAGGAATTAAGACAGCCAAGATATATGTTACAAGACCTACCATATCTAGTCCTATTGTTAGAATACTTCCTAATGATAAATCAGAGTAAAGAAGACCGAACCAAGTGACTCCACCGCTTGTTAGAAAAAAAATCCATGATAATCTTGATCCAGATTTGTATCCTGTTAAAGAAATGTATATTGCGAATAAACCAAATGATATCAACAGATAACCGGTGGAGAGAGTCAAATTCAGATATTGATTCAAAACACCTTCTTGTAATGAATTGAAAATAATACCAGCTGCTTGGATACGATTCTCGGTAATAAATTCTGTTAAGACTCCTAATAATAATCCATAAATGATCGCATAGCTACCATTAATTAATACAAATATCCAGCCTCTTTTTTTAGGTTCGTGAGACAAGGCTAATATCACCCTCCTTATTTTCTCAAGATATGAACCTTTTTGAAGCAAAGTATAAAGATGTCATGAAATGGTGAATATCTATGTCTAAGAAGATTAAAGTTGCCATTATTGGAGTTGGAAACAGCGCATGTATTTTTGTTCAGGGGATAGCTTCTTATAAAAAAGAGGGTAAACTTCCGGGTCTCTGGCATCCTAAACTTGGGGGATACAACCTAGATAATATTGAGGTAACAGAAGCTTTCGATATTAATCCTGCAAAGATTGGGAAAGACCTTAGTGAAGCAATATTCATTGAACCAAATAAGAGTACTAAACACTTGGAAATAGGAAATCAAGGTATTTCTATTCGGAAAGGAATAATGTTGGATAAGCTTCCTGGGAAGGTCGCTAAACTAATAGGAACTGGAAATAGTTTGAGTAATGATGAGATCACACCTATCCTAAAGAAAAGTGGTGTAGATGTTGTTTTAAATCTAATACCATCTGGGTTGGATAAGACATCTAAGGCTTATGCAGAAGCTGCATTACAGGCTGGATGCTCTTTTGTTAATTGCACACCCTCACCTATCGCTTGTGACCCTAACATAGTTTCCGCCTTTAAGAAAGCAGAATTACTTTTGGTTGGTGATGATCTAATGAGTCAATTTGGAGGAACTGCTTTTCACCGAGGAATTCTAGAATATATGTTGGAAAGAGGAATTAAGGCGTCAAAGAGTTATCAGCTCGACGTTGGAGGTGGAGTAGAGACAATGAATACAATTGACGAACAGAATAAAGGAATCAAACGCAGTGTTAAAACTTCTTCAGTATCAGTTGAAGCTCCATACAAGATGGATATTGTGACCGGTACTACTGAATATGTTGATTTTATGGGGAGTGATCGAACAAGTTACTATTGGATAACTGGAAAAGGATTCCTTGAAAGCCCAATTCGTATGGATCTCTACTTGAGAACAAATGATGGAGCAAATGCAGCAAACATTCTTCTTGACACAATTAGATCCATTCAGATTAATAAAGAAAGTGGTAAATATGGTGCACCAAATGAAATATGTGCTTATGGTTTCAAAAGTCCTCCAAAACTTATTAAAATTAGGGAAGCACAAAAAATATTTTCTAAAACATATCTTTCATAACTAATTGATTAGGAACAATATGTCATAAATTAGAAAATAAAAAATATTTTCTATATTGAATGTTGTCTGCATTTATATAATAGAAATAGATTATCTAATTGTTATGGTAAAAATAGAAAAACCAGGAATTATCGGTATCACAATAACCGTTATTGGAATAGTACTTCTAATAATAGTATTTGTGATGGCTTTTAACATATTCGATTCTTACTATCCTTTTGATACTAATCAATTATCGGATGTTCAATCAATGCTAACTCTTGTTCTTGGTTCAGCTATTCAAGTTATGTTCCTTGGAGTTATGGCTTGGGCAGGATCTATTCTATTGGTTCGTGGTGTGGATTTTATGAAGGTTGAAAAAGGTGTTGGGGTAGTCACGTTCAAAGTGGATAAAGGCGTAGGTGTCTATACAACAACTGGAGATAAAGAAATCACTGAAAAAGAAAATAAAAAATAGTATTAATCTATCTCTAGGAGTAAGATTAAATGCCACGGGACTCAGGACCAGCACTTAGAGCTCTGGGACAAGCCTCGATAGTAATTAGTTTAGTTGCTTTTACTTCGTTTGGCATTATTGGGTACTCTTTATACGAAGAAACTACTTACATTATTGATAATTTCAACAATCTTCAACCTGATATGACTACACCTATTGAAGATGGGATTTTTAAATTCAAAATGAATTTGACGGTTCCAAATAAGGGATTATTACCAATTCATTTGATGCTTGGTGGAGAAATATCATCTAATTCCACTATTATTGGAGACCTCAAACAAATATCTGAAACTATTATGCCAAATGAAGATAGAAAATTGTTTATTGATGTTCCTATCGATATATCATCTATTAAGGATGGAAATATATCGCTTTCAGTTAATGGTAGTGTATCGCTTCAACCATTTCTATCTTTAGGATTAGCAACTTCGATTGATTTTTTGATTCCTGGACTTGACTTGAGTATCGCTGAAGATAATATCAAGATAACGTCTTTACCTATTAATCAAATTAATGCATCACATGTCTTAGTTCCTTTTAACATTCAGTTCACTAACCCGCTTCTAGACAGTTTTAAGGGCGATATTAGAATCGTTCTTATTTCAACACCCAAAACCAGTATACCTAGTAATTATGGTGAAACAACTCTTACCTTAGACTTAAATCCGGAGGAAGAATTTAGTGAGAACATCGAAATAGTTGCATCTGAAAACATAGTTTCATCAGGTATATACAAACTTAATTTGATCTTTTCTATTGAGGAACAGGAAGTAGATGTAGGAAAAGAAGTGAACATAGTGTGTGATATATGCAATGACTAAAATACTGGGTTTAACGCCATTCAAATTTTCTTTAAGAATTGTACGTACATTAGTTATTGCTGCTTTTAATCTTGCTCTTTGGTACTATTTACCGACATTAATATTCTCGCAGTTAGAACAATTTATTCCTTCAACTTCTGAATCGGTATTGCCAATAGACATTAGTGCTTTATCTCAAGGCAGTATTTCCGAAACCATTTTGATATTTGCAATTACAATTACAATGTTAAGCGTTTTTAGCAATATTCTAAAAGGACATGCACTATGTCATTTATTCGCTGCGTCTGCAGCTCTTTTAGCTGCTTATTACACGATAACCTTACTTAACGGTGGAGTCATCACTTTGTCAATTGATGATCCATCTAGATTCTTAGATGATAATATGGGTGAAGGAGATATCGGTTTAAGTTTAAATGCTATAAACATAGTTTTCGA
>JASMAB010000011.1 GCA_030754585.1 Nitrososphaerales archaeon
ATCCAGATAAGAAATGTCTTCTACTTGCTCCTACTAGGCCTCTTTGTCACCAGCATTACAATTTTTTTCAGAAGCACTTGCTGCTTGATGAAGATAAAGTTCAGGTTTTAACTGGAAAAGATCCAATAAATGTGAGAAAAAAGAAATGGGAACAACAAGTGATATGTGCTACTCCACAGATAACCGTTGGAGATCTAAAAAGAGGATTGCTTGATCTTGAGGATGTTTCTATTCTAATCTTCGATGAAGCTCATCGAGCAGTTGGTGAATATGCATATTGTCATATAGGTAGAGACTATAAAAGAATCTCTTCTAAAGCACGGATGATCGGATTAACTGCATCTCTTCCTGATGATGAAGCTCGCATTAAAGAAATGTTGACGAATCTTAGTTTTGATAGAATAGAGTTTAGAGATGAGCTTAGTAAAGATGTAAAACCATACGTTCAAAAAACTGAGGTTGAGTGGAAGAAGATATCACTTCCTCCCCTTCTCCTGGATATTCGGAGTAAGCTAAAGAATTCTATTACAATTCGATTAAAACGGCTTGAAGGATATGGAAATGTCAGAATAAAAAATAAGAACAATATTAGTATGAAGAATCTTCTTGATTTAAGAACTGAAGTTGAGAAGCTAGGTGATTCTCAAGCTAAATCTGATCTTATATCTTCCATTAGGTTAAGTCATGCAATCAATCTTCTAGAAACTCAAAGTATCCAGTCTTTCCTAAAATTCTTTGATCGACTTTCCAAACGTTACAGTGGTGTTGGTCTGCGTCAATTACTCGAAGATCCACAAGTGAAGTCAGCTTATGAATCTGCAAGAGGTGCATCTTTGTTAGGTGTAGAACATCCGAAGATTGATGAGTTGAAAATCTTATTGAAATCTCTAGGTAAATGTGAGAAAGCAATAGTTTTCACTGGATATCGGGACTCGGTCGATAGTATCTGTGAGAATCTTGCTTCAAATGAGTTTAGAGTTAGGTTTTTGATAGGAAAAAGTGGGAAAGGACAGCGTCAGAATGAGCAAGTGAAAACTATTGAGGATATGAATGCCGGCTTGTTCGATATACTTGTGGCAACTCAGGTAGGTGAAGAAGGGCTTGATATATCTGAATGTAGTTTGGTGGTTTTTTATGATAACGTACCAAGCGCAGTTCGTTTTGTCCAAAGGAGAGGACGAACAGGGCGAGAAGCCCCTGGTCGAGTTGTAGTTTTAATTGCTCAGGGGACAAGAGATGAAATATATTATTGGGCTGGTAGAAGAAAGATGAAGAGTGGGAGACAGATAGTGACAAAGATGCAAAAGTCGAAGCAAGACTCTAAAGGTCCTATGGATAATTATGTAGAAAGCAGTAAAGATTTGCCTTTAGTATATGTTGATACACGCGAATCTCTCCTACTTGTTGATGAATTAAAGAAAAGAGGTTGTAGAGTCGATGTGCAGACTTTAATTGTGGGTGACTTTATTGCATCTAAAGATGTTATAATAGAGAGGAAGACAGGAGAAGATTTTGTGAAATCTGTTATTGATGGTCGTCTATTTAAGCAGCTTGCTGCGATGTGCAAAACATATGCACGACCTGTATTGGTAGTAGAAGGAGAACGGAAACGGGCTACTGGCATCGGTACTGCTTCATTTTTTGGTGCACTTGCCAGTGTTGTCTCAGACTTTCAAGTATCCATTTTTATGTCTAGCGGGGTTGAGGAAACTAGTCAAATAATTTTTCATATAGCCCGAAGGGAACAAATTGAGAAGAAAAAGGAGATTAGGATTAGAAGCGGAAAGTCTCCTAGATCTATGGCTGATACACAAAAATATGTGGTATCTGGATTACCAGGTGTTAATACTGTTTTAGCGGAGAGATTTCTAAACAATCTCAAAACAATTTCAAATATCTTCAGTGCCAATGATGTGGAATTAAAACAGGTGGAAGGGGTGGGAGAGAAGCTGGCTAAACGAATAACGGAAATAACAAAAAAAGAGTACGAACCCTTCTCAGATTAGAACATTAAGATTTAAAGAGACTGGGAATATTTGAGCTGATAACGCTAAAGAAGTGAAGTTCATTGAGTTGTGAAAAATGCAGAAAAGATGATCTAATCCCTTTTACTTGCAATTACTGCAAGAAAACTTTCTGTGCAGATCATCATCTCCCAGAAAACCATGAATGTGATAACATTTGGATGACACGACCTCCGACTGAACTTCCAGCGGCTTCCTCACAAAAGAGATCCTATAGGTCATCTAGTTATTCTCGTAATTTCAGTATTTCTGGAGGTGTATTTGGGTTCTCTACAAAAGAACTTAAACACCTGGCAATCGGTACTTTTCTTGTAATGATGGTTGCTCTCAGTTTAACCGGGAGTTTCATGCCTGATAACTGGGTGACATTATCTCTTGCTCTTATCTTTGCATCCTCATTTCTCCTCCATGAAGTTGCCCATAAGTTCACAGCTCAAAGGTATGGGTTATGGTCAGAGTTCAGATTAATTCCGTTTGGAGCAGTTCTCACAATTGCAAGTATATTTTTACCTTTGAAAATAATTGCTCCAGGGACTGTTTTGATAACGGGGAGAGTCACACTTTCAACTATAGGAAAAACTGCTTTTGCGGGGCCATTGACAAATATTACATTAGGTTATGCGCTATTATTTTTGTCGTTTTTGACTTCAGGATCAATTATTTCTCTGGTTTTGGGTTGGGGTGCTTATGTGAATAGTATCTTAGCCATTTTTAATTTAATTCCATTTGGGGTTCTTGATGGACAGAAAATAATGTCATGGAATATGCGGGTTTGGGCTATTGGGATTGCTTTTTCAGCAGTTCTATTTTTTGTCAGCAGAGCCTTTTAATATCTCATATACTCCGAGTCAATTAAGAAGTTGGCTGTAAATATTGGAGATAAAAGTAGATACCGGTAAAATTCTTGAAAAGAACTATGAACTTCTTGTTCTTGGCATATTTGAAGGAGAAAAGAATTATGGTGTAAATGGGATTATAGACAATGCTTTAGATAAAGAGATATCAAAAATAGTCAAAACTCCAGAGTTCAATGGTAAGCTGAAAAAGTATTGTCTTCTTAAAACTTATGGAAAGATGGGTATTAATCGAATATTATTAGTTGGTCTTGGTAAACCAGAAGATTTCAGTCTTGAAAATATTAGAATAGCTTCGGGTATCGCAATCCACTCGATTCGAGATTTAGGCATTACAAGTTGTGCTTTTAGTATAATGGGTGAAAAATCGAAGATTCCTATTGAGAAAATCGTGGAAAACACTGTTATTGGTTGTGAACTGGCGTTATATCAGTTCAATCTTTATAAAACAATGGACCACGACCAATTGAAAAAAATTAACAAACTAACATTCTTTATTGAAGCACCTGAATCAGAAGATGTTGTTAAAAAATCAATCTCTATTGCTCAAATAATAGATAAGGGCGTGAATCTGGCAAGAAACCTATCCAATATGCCTAGTAGTGATGCCACACCAACACAAATTGCTGAAAAAGCTGAGAAAATAGCCAATAAATCTGGATTGAATTTTAGGGTTTTAGGTAAAAAGGATATGGAGAAGTTTAGTATGGGTGGAATAATTAATGTGGCAAGAGGAAGTAGTCAACCTCCAAAAATTGTTATCCTTGAGCATAATGGTGGGGGTGATATGCGGCCTATTGTGCTAATAGGTAAAGGGATAACATTTGACAGTGGTGGAATCTCCTTAAAACCTTCTGAAAAAATGGAGGAGATGAAGCATGACAAAGCAGGAGCAGCAACAGTTATAGGCACTATGCAAACAGTTGCTCAGCTTAATTTACCTTTAAACATAATAGGCATTACACCGCTTACTGAAAATCTTCCTGGTGGTTCAGCCTATAAACCAGGTGATGTATTGAAGATGTGTAATGGAAAGACCGTTGAGGTGATAAATACAGATGCAGAAGGACGACTAATACTTGCTGATGTGCTTGCATATGCATCGAGATATAAACCTCAAGCAGTGATAGATCTTGCTACCCTCACAGGTGCATGTGTTATAGCTCTTGGAAGTTTTGCAACTGGTCTTCTAAGTAATGATGATGATTTGAAGAGATTGATAATGATAGGGGGAGAAACTACGGGTGAACGTGTTTGGGAGTTGCCATTGTGGGATGATTACAAAGAATTGTTGAAGAGTGATATAGCTGATTTAAAGAATGTGGGAGGTAGACCTGGAGGAGTTATAACAGCCGCTTCATTTCTCAGTAATTTTGTAGACTATCCATGGGCGCATCTAGATATTGCAGGGACTGCTTGGATGCAAAATAATGCCGGTCTTAAGCCGTATAATCCAAAGGGAGCGACAGGTGTAGGTGTTCGATTGATTACAGAGGTTCTTAGGTTCTGGAAATCTAAAGAATTTTGTTCTTGATCTATTATCACAATTCTTTTATCTGTATCAAAGTTTTTCTTTATATCAATTGATTTGTGTCGTTAATTGTTTTCTCTATCATTTTTCCAACTTCTCTATTCTTGTCGTTAACAGATTAACATCTTAGATGACCCGTCAGCATTTTATCATGCATGTTTCGATGTTTTTAGAGAAGACTTAAAATAGGCCTGTTAAGCAATATTGACTAGACTTGTTCACTGCTAAAAAATCGATGATGTGGGCTCTAAATTGATGATTTTTTCAAAGTTTTTGAAATGGTGAACAAGAATAGTAAAATGTGACATTTGTGCAGCTTACAAAGCAATGAAATGTACTAAATGCGAAATGTTGGTGTGTAGAAACCATTACGCTCAGCATTTTGATGAAAAAACCAGAAAGTTAGTACTGCTTTGCCATAATTGTAGCAGAGATCAGATGAATTTTACCTACACACCTCGAAGACGTTGGAGACGCCGAAGATATTACTGATTGGTTTTTAGGAATTATCTATAAGGATAATCCTAAAGTAGTGGTTACTGAGCCTAGATTGGAGAAAAGAAGATGATTGAAGAAATCCCAGAATTAGGTGAATTTGTTCTTGCTACGGTAAAGCAGATAACTACATATGGGGTTTATGTATCATTAGATGAATACAATGGAATGAAAGGCTTTCTTCATAGATCTGAAGTTGCAACTGGTAGAATTAGACGAATAGGACGTTTCATCAGAGTTGGTCAAAAAGAGGTTCTGAAAGTTATACGAGTGAATCGAGAGCGGAGAGAAATAAATCTCTCACTCAAGCAGATAACAAAGCAGGAGAAGAAGGACAAGTTAATCGCAGTAAAGCATTATGACAAAGCACAAAGTATTATTGAAATGACTAGAAATGGGCTCAAATTAAGCCAAAGTGAAAGCGATAATTATCAATCAATACTAGAAAATCATTTTGACACATTATATAAAGCAATGGAAGATTTATCTCGAGAAGGCAGTAAGGTTATCTCAGATCTCGGTCTTCCTAAAACTTACATCGAATATATTGAAGGAATTGCAAAGGAGAAGATATCCCCCCCTAAGGTCTCAATAACGAGCATTTTGGAAGTGTCTTCTCCTTTACCTAATGGAATAGATATTGTGAAGGATGCTCTATCTTCAGCAGAAAAGAAAGCGACATTTAACACAGCAATTATGATAAATTATTTGAGTGCACCCAAATACCGACTTGAGGTGGAGGCTTCTGACTATAAGGAGGCGGAGAAGGTTATTAAAAGTGTGGTTGATGTTGTTCAAAATAAGATGAAAAAACGTGGAACCTTTCAGTTTATCAGAAACAAGCGTTAATCGATTATTTTGTCATCGTTCTTGGTTTCACTCTTTTGCTTAGTTTTTTGAATCTTACTTAGAATTTCCATAAACTTCAGTAGTAGTTCGGCAAGATGTGTTTGTTCCTTGATGTCTCCCTCATTTTCGAGATGTCGTGCAACCTCTTCTATCTTTTTTGAAACAAGATTTTCAACTCTACGCGCTATATCCACAGTTGAAACTATGGGTATCTTAGCTATTTCACTGATATTATCACAGTTAACGCAGACTGTTCTTCCTTGATATAGTAATAATAGTCCTCCACATTGGGGACAAGCTCCCCCCAATAGCTTTCCTCCTTTTAATAGAATATCCGAAGTTCTCTTCAACTTTTCTTTTTCTTTATTCTCCAAAGGTCATAAGATAAAGTTCTTCTAGGATTTAAGCTGCATGGGTTTTTATATTTTAGAATTTAGTAACTTTTATACGTACAGTAATCTGTTGATAAAGACCTGATTATGATGTGATGATTATGAGTGATGATAAGCAAAAAGAAAATGAAGAAAAGATTGTAAAGTCGATTGCTGTGTTGCAATCAGTTGCTGATAGCAATATTACGCCTAGAAATATCCGAAAAATAGTGAAGGAATCTATGGTTATGCTTCAAGATAAACCTCTCTCACAAGGTGTACGAGCTGCGAATGCAATAAGTATGCTTGATGAAATCTCTCAAGACCCCAATATGCCTAGTTACGCTCGCGTAACAATCTGGAATGCAGTTTCTACACTTGAAAGTGTAAGAGAAGTCGTTTGAAGACAGATTTCACGAATTAGGTTAAGTTATTTCTAGAATTTATTATTCTTTCATGTGTTCTATCAATATTTCTCTTACATCCGGTATTTCCTGAATATTAAATGCAGGTTCTGATGTAATGAATACTAATCTTTTATCTTGGGGAAATACCATTAAAGTTACATATTCTCGCTTAATAACTGTATAGATAGTTTTACCGAAGTATGTGTCCCATGTTTCTCTTGTACTGCTTTCACTCATTATATGCGCCATTAATCTTAATTCTTCTTCTTTCGGCTCTAACGCCTTTATTCCTCGCCTCATTCCTCCTGAAATAATCCTTCCATATTGATCAAGAACTGCAACGCATCTAATTTTTCTGTTAAACTTGAATATCTTCTTACACATTTTTCCAAATGTTTTTGGTACCATATGACTCATAGAATATCTTCCTGTTCTGAGTTACATAACCTACGTATAGTATTAATACTTTGAGTTCGCATTTGTATAGGATTTGTTAAAGAATTCTGTTTTTGATATGACTTTTTAAACAGAAGACAATTAATTCATAAAGCCGTTCAAATAAGAAAGATTTATAGGAATAACTATTGTTTTTAACTTTACTGGCGAGCAATATTTTATTAGCTGGAAAATATTCAAGATTGAGTGCGAAGTGTATGGTAAAAAAAGTATCTTCTCATTTAAAAGAAAAAGTGGATTTAATTAAACGTATAAATGATTTATCTAAACAGCTTAAAACAGAAAAAGAAAAATCTGAAGAATATGTTTCTAGATTGAAGTATCTACAAGCAGATTTCGAAAACTTTGAAAAAAGAGTTAACCGAGAGCGTGAAGATATAGTGAAAATGAGTAGTGAGCGAATTGTTACGAAATTGCTTACGATACAAGATGATCTGGAGTTAGCTGTATCTGAAAGTCAAAAAATGAAAGTTTCAGAGCGTGTTTCCAAAGGATTAAGTATGATTCTTGGTAATTTACGTGATGTATTCAGACAAGAGGGTGTTGTTGAGATAGATGCATTAGGTAAGACCTTTGATCCATCAAAGCATGAGGCTGTATCATTTTTAGAGACCAATAAATTGAAAGAGAATACAGTTGTAAGCGAGTTAAGGAAAGGATATATCTTAAATGGAAAAGTAATTCGTCCTAGCACTACTGAAGTTACAAGGAAACCTGTAAAAAGAGGTGTTGAACCACCCTCAAAGGTGGAGATAAAACAATGACTAAAATTATAGGTATAGATCTCGGAACCAGTAACTCAGCGGCTGCAATAATGATGGGCGGACGACCAACAATTATTCCAAGTGCTGAAGGAACAAGTCTTGGTGGTAAAGCATTTCCTTCTTATGTAGCATTCACAAAAGATGGACATCAATTAATTGGAGAACCCGCAAAGAGACAGGCAGTCTCTAATCCTGAAGGAACTGTTTATTCTATAAAAAGAAAGATGGGTACTGATCATAAAACAACTTTGCATGGTAAAGAGTTCTCTCCTCAGCAGATTTCTGCATTCATTCTTCAGAAAGTCAAAAAAGATGCTGAAGCCTTTGTTGGAGAAAAAATTGAGAAAGCTGTTATTACAGTGCCTGCATACTTCAATGACAATCAACGGCAAGCGACAAAAGATGCTGGTGCAATAGCTGGACTTGAAGTAATGCGAATAATAAATGAGCCGACAGCTGCTTCCCTTGCTTATGGGTTAGACAAATCTGACAAGGAACTTAAGATATTGGTATTCGATTTTGGAGGAGGTACCCTTGATGTAACTATAATGGATTTTGGTGGTGGCGTTTTTGAGGTTAAGTCAACAAGTGGGGATACTCAGCTTGGAGGAACTGATATGGATAAGGATCTTACCGATCATGTTGTTGAGGAATTTAAAAAAGACACTGGTATTGATCTATCTCAAGATAAAACTGCTATCCAAAGGGTACGTGAAGCAGTTGAAAAATCAAAAATAGAATTGTCCACTACTCTTACAACTGATATTAATTTACCTTTTATCTCCGCAGATGCTTCAGGACCAAAGCACTTAACCAAGAATTTTACGCGCGCAAAGCTTGAGGAGCTTGTAAGGCCAATTGTTGAGAAATGTAAAGGATCTTTACAGCAAGCCATTAAGGATGCAAAACTCGCTCCTAAAGATATTGATCGTATAATTCTTGTGGGTGGACCTACTAGGATGCCCATAGTTCGGAAATTTGTCGAAGATTTTGTTGATAAAGAACCAGAACGTGGTGTAGATCCAATGGAGTGTGTTGCTCTAGGAGCTGCTATTCAAGGCGGTGTTTTAGCTGGTGATGTTAAAGATATTCTGTTGTTGGATGTAACTCCTCTATCATTGGGAGTTGAAACTCTTGGTGGTGTGATGACAAAATTGATTGAAAGAAATACAACTATTCCAACTCGCAAAAGTCAAGTTTTTACTACCGCAGCTGATTATCAAACAACAGTAACTGTTCACGTTTTGCAGGGTGAACGGACAATGTCAGCTGATAATGTTTCATTGGGTATGTTTAATCTTGAGGGTATTCCACCTGCAGCAAGAGGAGTCCCACAGATTGAAGTAACCTATGATATTGATGCCAATGGGATCATTAACGTTTCTGCAAAGGATACTGCAACAAATAAAGAACAAAAAATCACAATTTCTGCATCAACAAAACTCTCTGATGAGGAGAAAGAACGTCTGATAAAAGATGCTGAGAAGTATGCTGGAGACGATAAAAAGAAGAAGGAAGAAGTTGAAATACAAAACAGTACAGAATCGATGATTTACACTGCAGAGAAAACAAAAACGGATCTGAAAGATAAAATCTCAAAGGAACAAGAGGAAAAACTGGATAAGGGTATTGCTGATCTGAAAGAGGTTCTTAAAAGTAAAGATATTGAAAAAATGAAGAGCTCCAGTGAGGAGTTAGGTAAGATACTCCAAGAAATAAGTGCTCAAGCATATCAACAAGCTTCTACAGCCCAACAGGCGGAATCTCAAAAGCAAGCTGAAGACGAAGCTGGTGAGAAAGAAGAAAAAAAGGAAAAAGTAGTTGATGCTGACTACAAAGTAGTGGACGAAGATGAGGATAAGAAGTCGAGTACTGATGAACCTCAATGAATAAACGGGACTACTATGAAGTTCTTGGTGTAACTAAAAAAGCTTCAAAAACTGAGATAAAAAGTGCATATAGAAAACTTGCTTTAAAGTATCATCCAGATCGTAACAAGGCATCTGACTCAGAAGAGAAGTTTAAAGAAATATCTGAAGCTTATGCTGTCTTATCGGATGATAAGAAGAGGTCTCAATATGATCAATTTGGGCATGCAGGAATAGATAGTAGATATACGAGTGAAGACTTATTCAGGGAAGTAAACTTCGATGAAATATTCCGAAATTCTGGATTCGGTTTTGGTGGATTAGGCGGGCTTTTTGAACAATTCTTTGGAGGTGGAGGTAGATCAAGGAGTAGTCAAAATCGAGGAGCTGATATGCAACAAGAAATTGCAATAACTCTTGAAGAAGTTGCTAATGGTGTAAACAAAACGATCCGTGTTCATCGCAAGGAGAAATGCAGTGTTTGTAATGGCTCTGGAGCTAAACCTGGTTCAAAGGTAAAGAGTTGTCCTGATTGTCGGGGGGCTGGTGAAGTCCAATATGTTCAGTCTGCTGGTTTTGCCAGAGTGATGAGAGTAGAAACTTGTCGCAAATGTCGTGGAAGAGGTGATGTTGTGGAAATTCCTTGTACACAATGCAGAGGTTTAGGTTTATCCAGTAAGATAAGTACCATTAAAGTAGATATTCCACCTGGAATAGATTCTGGTTCAAGTTTAAGATTAACTGGTGAAGGCGAAGCTGGACCTCACGGAGGATCACCTGGTGATCTGTATGTTGTAATATTTGTGAAGCCTCATAGTACATTTGAGCGTCACGGTGATGATATTGTTTTCGAGAAAAAAATTAGTTTTGCTGAGGCAGCATTAGGTACGGATATAGAAATACCAGGCTTACAGGAGAAATTAAATTTGAAAATACCTTCTGGTATTCAAAGTGGGACAGTCATGAGGTTGAGGAATAAGGGTATTCCTCATTTGAGAAGATATGGGCATGGTGATGAGTTGGTTCATGTATTAGTGGAGACACCTGTTAAACTCAATAAGAAACAAAGAGAGATGTTTGAAGAGTTAGCAAGGATGTCATCGGTTAAGATTCATAAGAAAACAGGATTATTCAGATAATGGAATTTTAGGGTTGATGGATTATTCTTCCAGTTTCATTTGTGTACTTTAGTTCAGGTGCATGTGTCTGAATAATATTCCTTAATTTATCGGATTTTAGTGTTTTCAAGAACAGTTCGATAACAGGTTTCCCCATTCTAGTTTTTTCTAAAACGAAATCAAACCATTCCTCTTGAATGGGTATGAAGTCCAGATTCATCTTAACTGTTCGAACCTCCACCCCTAACCCTACATCTGCTTCTCCACTTTGTACTGCTTTAGCAACTTCAGGGTGTGAATTAACTTCATAGTCATAACCATGTATTTTGTTGATGATGGTTTTTACTTCAACCTCATCCTCTTTTGCAATTTGTTGGATACCTTCATCTAATAAGTGTCGTGTACCTGATCCTAGTCCACGGTTTATGATCTTTACTTCTTTGCGTAGCAAATCTCGGAACCCACATATCTGTTTTGGATTTCTTTTTTTTACTATGAAGCCTTGTTTACGTTTGAATCCTCTGATCATAATGGCTTTTCCTGTAATCCAATATCTGTCCATGAAAGATATATTGTATTCACCTGTTTCTGAATCTGAAAGATGAACACCTGCTATATCTGCTTCGCCTAACATTATTGCATTCAAACCTCCTGATGAACCCACATTTACAATTTCATATGAGAACTTCTTTTCTGAAAGCATTTGTTCAATTATGAGTTCAATCCCTATGGAGTTGGATCCTATAATTGTAATGTCTGGAAGCCATACTTTCTTCTTGAACAGATCAGACTCTTGTTTAGATAAAATGGATTTAGATGTCGATTTCAACAATCTTTTTTGCAGGGTTCGGTACTCTGATAATATATTATTAGCCATATCTGTTAATGTTGTACCACCGCCACCAGAGGCACCACCTCTTCTAGCCTCAACTAAAGGGGTCCCTAGGATCTTTTGGATCTTATCGATACTGTTCCAGGCGTGTGCATATGATAAACCTAGTATTTTAGCAGATCTCATAAAAGAGCCTTGCTGTCTTATATGCTCAAGTATTTCGATTTCCTTCTTTCCAATAAGATATTGTCCATTAAGTTCTAGCCAAGCCTCGAATCCTGCTGTAAAATTAAGCTTCATTCTTGTTTTACTTTAGAACCGTTATATTTTTAAGTATATATCGTACCGATATATTAGTAAGAATATAACGATGAACATCAAATCTAATCACTTTGTGTTAATCTTCATCATTTTAGGTGGATTAATTAGCGGCTATTACATTATATCATCTTTAGTTACTCAAGAAACGGATAGAACAAATCTAATAATATCTACTACTACCAGTATATATGATACAGGACTTCTTGACGTCATTGAAATAGATTTTGAAGCTAAGTATGCAATAGATATCCTATTCATTCCAGTTGGAACAGGACAGGCTATAATTCATGGCCAGAGAGGAGATTCCGACCTGATTCTGGTCCATGCTCCCATCAGAGAGTACGATTTTTTGGTTGAAGATTATGGAGTAGTTCGAAAGATAATAGCTTACAATTTCTTCATAATTATTGGGTCTAAGGATGATCCAGCTGGAGTAAAAGGGAGAGATATCAAGGACGCTTTGAAACATATTGTGGATTCTGGGAGGCGTGGTGAATCAGTTTGGATTTCAAGGGGTGATGATTCTGGAACGCACACAAGAGAGAAATCATTGTGGAAAGAGGCTGGCTTTGATGTAACATCGCTTGTGAATGAATCTTGGTATTTAGAGGCAGGAGCTGGTATGTTATCAACTCTTAGATTAGCTAATGAAAAGGGTGCTTATACTCTATCGGATACTAGTACTTTTCAGAAGTTTAGTAAAGGAACACAAATTGAACTAGAAATCTTAGTTGATCAAACAAAAGAATTAATCAATGTTTATAGTGTAATAGCTGTTAATCCTGATTTAATTGAATGGGTAAATTTTGAGGGAGCAATACAGTTCATAGAATATCTAATTTCAGAGGATACTCAAGATCTTATTGCAAATTTTGGTGGAGATATTTTTCAGAAGAAACTATTTTCATCTGCTGTAGAACTGCTGAAATCAAGTTCAGGTGGGATTGAATCTCAATGGATTAAAGATATTGCTTTTCTTGATGGGTCTGAATGTCCTCCTCAATATCGGGCAGGACAAAATCAGTTATATGATTGATTAAAAATGAACATGATTACTGAAATAGTATCGAGCTTCTTTGAAGCACTCAATCTGGTCTTCTCAGGTGACAGTTTTGTTATTGATATTGCATTAAGATCAATTTACATTTCAGGTTTTGCTACTATCTTAGCTCTAGGTTTTGGAATTCCTATAGCTATGATCATAAGCTTTAGAGAGTTTTTTGGGAAAAATATTATCAAATGGATATTTAATATTAGCCTAGGATTTCCAACAGTCACCCTTGGCCTAATGCTCTTCCTTCTATTCTCGAGAAGTGGACCACTAGGGGTCTTTGGGATTCTATATACTCCTACAGGAATAATTATTGGCCAATCAATCTTAGTAACTCCAATTATGGTCAGTTTCAGTGTTTCTGCTTTAGAGTCAGTGAATCCTGAAATTAGAAATCTAGCTAAAACCCTTGGTGCATCAGATTTTCAAGCTTCAATTATGGCATTGATTGAAGGAGCTAAGGGTGTTTCTCTTGCGATCGTCGGAAGTTTCAATCGAGCTGTTTCTGAACTAGGAATTGCTTTAATGATAGGTGGAAACATTAGAGGGTTTACCCGTGTCCTGACTACTACTATAGCTCTTGAGACACGACGAGGAGAAATAACACAGAGTATTGCTATCGCAATTGTTCTTCTATTTACTATTGCAGGTGTAAACATCGTCATGTCACTGATTAAACGATTATGGCTGCGATAATAATGATAGACCTTAAAAACGTCACTAAAGAATTCTCTGATACATTAGCATTAAATCATATCAACCTACACTTTGATAATAAGGGTGTATTTACAATTATAGGTCCTAGTGGTGCTGGTAAAACAACTCTTTTAAAGATATTAGCCCTTCTTTTGAAGCCTACAAAAGGCAAAATATTCGTTAATAATGTGAACGTAGATAACAATATGCGTCATTCACTACGTAGAAAGTTTACTATGGTTTTTCAGAATGCCTTATTTTTCAACTCTAATGTACATGATAATATATCATATGGCCTGAAAATTCGGAACTTGCCAAGTGATGAGGTTGAGAAAAGAATTCGAGATGTACTTAAGCGGTTTGGTTTGATTGAATTAGAAAAAAAATTAATGTCCGAATTATCAGTGGGGCAGATGCAAAGGGTGTCCTTGGCAAGAGCGTTTGTACTTGAACCTGACATACTTTTTTTGGATGAACCTACTGCTAATCTTGATCCTGAGAATAATTCGATTATGGAGAAGGAAATACTGAGCTTCTCTAAAACTAAACCTGTGGTAATGTCTACGCATAATATTATGCAGATTTATAGGATTGCGGATAGAGTTGCTTTTCTTTCCGACGGATCTTTAATTGATATAGGAGAAAAGGGCATTCTTGAGGATCCGCAAGATGAATGCATTAAGAGATTTGTTGCTGGAGAGACCGGTTATCTAAATAATAATTGTTGATAATTATCAAAACCGTTAATTACTGGTATAACGCCGTTATATGGTGTAGATAATGAGTGAAAAAATACTACAATTAGATATTGAGGGTTTGAATAAGGATTTTAAAGATAAGTCTCCCCAGCAGGTTCTTGAATGGGCTCTTGAGAAGTTTAACCCAAAAATAGCACTTGCTTCAAGTTTTGGTGCTGAAGATATTGTTCTTATTAACATGATTAAGAAGATTAATCCTGATGCTAGAATTTTTACTCTTGAAACAGGTAGACTTCATCAAGAAACATATGATCTGATGGATAAAGTTAATACACGATTTGGTAATCTTGAAGTTTATTATCCTGATACAGCTGAAGTGGAAGATATGGTGCGAAAACACGGTGTGAACCTCTTCTCCAATAGCGTAGAGTTGCGTAAGCTTTGTTGCAGAGTAAGGAAGGTTGGACCATTAAATCGAGCTCTTTGTGGATTAGATGCTTGGATAACTGGTTTAAGACAAGATCAGGCTGCATCGAGAAGCGATACGTCAAAGATTGAAGTTGATTCGTCACATCGGGGTATTATTAAGATCAATCCAATTATAGACTACACTTCAGAGGAGGTCTGGAATTACATCCGGGAGAACAATCTTCCGTATAATGCACTTCATGATTCCGGTTACCCTAGTATCGGATGTGCACCATGTACACGTGCAGTAAAACCGGGAGAGGATGCGCGAGCAGGTCGTTGGTGGTGGGAACCACGAGAACAAAGTGAATGTGGTCTCCATGTTAAAGCCTAAAGATTAGCCTATAAATTTTAATTATTGATTTTGGTGCGGGGGGTGGGATTCGAACCCACGAACCCCTGAGGGACAGGGTCCTAAGCCCTGCGCCTTTGACCTGGCTTGGCAACCCCCGCAACATATGCATTGTCTACTTGGGTTGTAATATGAAGTTTTCCCGGTCATTAACTAGGTTTAATCATTATGTACACCAAAAAATATTTTAAAGATGAGAACGTCCATATTATTTATGCAATATATTTCTAAAAATTATGATGCTCTTTTAGGAGCAACCGGCTTAAGTGACCAACTTCTGAAGAATCACTTCATTCTATATCAGGGATACGTCACTAATACAAATAAAGTCATAAACAGATTAGAGTCTATTCTCAAAGAAGATGGTACAGGATCACCGGAGTATGCTGAGTTAAAAAGGAGATTTGGTTGGGAATGGAACGGAATGCGACTTCATGAAAATTATTTTGATAATCTAACTGCTGGTGGCAACTCGTTAGATCCAAATTCTGCAATAGCTAAGGCGATAGTGACAGATTTCGGATCGCTTGAAAATTGGGAGAAAGATTTCAAAGCTACTGGTATGATGAGAGGTATTGGTTGGACCGCACTATATCTCGATCCTGAATCCAAAAGGCTCTTTAACACTTGGATTAACGAACATGAAATAGGCCATATCTCAGGTGGTTCATTGCTATTAATCATGGATGTCTTTGAGCATGCTTTTATGATCGATTATGGCCTTAAGCGAGCTGATTACATTGAAGCCTTCTTCAAGAATATTGATTGGAATGTAGTGCAAAGTCGATTTACAGATTGATCTAAGGTCCATAATACAGTGTGTAACAGACAGTATTCTGATGAAATAAATCTTAAATTAAAATTCGTTTGAGTACTAATTACTAGATTGATAACATATAATTATCATTCCAATTTTGGACCGGTAATAGCCTATAGGTGCAGGCAATTAAAGCACCTACCCACCTTTTTTCTCGGGTTTTATTTAACTACAACAGATGAAACTTATTATTAAAAAAAGAATGTTATGTTATGTATTTTAAGCATTAAACAGAGGGTGATGTAGAGATGCCTGATAGAAATATATGTAAAAGATGTGGAAAAACTATTTACGATACTTTAGTCTTTAGAAAACATAGGAAAGAATGCTACGCAGAGGGCAAGCTAAGTAGAAACGCAAGATAAATTGAAAGATTTGCAGAGGTTCTAAAAAACTGTAAGCACAAATGGTTGATTACTTATGATGATTCTCCTCAAGTGAGAAAATTATTTGATTTTGCTTTTATTGAGGAATGGTTATTGCAATATGGTATGAATAATTATAAACAAGATTCAGCTAGACAAGGAAAAGAAGTTTTTATTTCTAACTATGAAAAGAATTAGCAGATTATCCACAATTACTCGTCGGAAAAAAAAATGATTCTTAGGAACTAATAGACTCCACTGTTTTTTACAAGTATGAAATTATTTGGAAAGCTATGTTTCAGCTTAGGCATCTATCTACAAGCAGTATCAGTTGTTATGCTGTATCTACGTATGTGGTCTTTATTCTACAATCTGATTCTATAGATCTCTCATAAGCGCATTATAGGATAAAACAATTCAAATTAATTAGATAGAAGGTTATTCCACTCGCATATTATAATCAAATTTCAAAATGATCATCATATCCAAGAGCCATCTGTTGTATAATATCGGTTTTTATTTTGTTATCTCGTTACTGATTAGTTTAATTACTGTCCAATATCCTTTTTTCTAGACTTTTTTCATATTTCTCTCTTGTTTTTTCATAGCGATTCAACAAATTTTCGTCATCAATTATCCAAGATTCTTCAACTGTATAATGATCACTTGTATAATATTATCTGTCAGTTTTTCGATTGATAACATATAATTATCTGGTAGCTTTAGGGCATTTTGTGATATTTTCTTGTCAAAGAATAAAATGAATCTTGGTTTATTACTTCCTACTTCTGCACATAAAGGCACTCCGATGTTTAGTAAAATATTGGAAATGGCGAGAATAGCTGAAGAATCTGGTTTCACATCTCTTTGGGTTGGTGACAGTATTCTCCGTGCTAGAATTGATGCTTTGATGACATTGGCGGCAGTTGCTTCAAGGACCCGGAAAGTTATGTTAGGGACTGCCACTATCATTCTTCCCATTCGTAGTCCTGTTCTAGTAGCTCAAATGATTGCCACTCTCGATCATATTTCTGGTGGACGAGTTATTCTGGGTGTGGCACCTGGAGGGGAAGATACAAAACCAGAGTTTGAGGCATGTGGCGTACCTTTTGAACGAAGGGGGAAACGCATGGATGAAGCAATTAAGGTGTTAAGGATGCTCTGGGAGAATAATAATGTAAATTTTTCAGGTGAATTCTATAATCTTTCAGGAATAACTCTTGATCCGAAGCCTGTTCAGAAGCCGTATCCATCAATATGGGTTGGTGGTGCTTCCAAACGTACTTTCCAGAGGGTTGCTGAGGTGGTTGATGGATGGATACCTTTCGATATCCCTCCTGAAGAGTACAAGCAACATTGGGATACTATCTCTGACTGGGCGAAATCGAAAGGTAGATCACTCACTGAGATTCATCCAGCAGTCTATATTTACACGAATCTTGAACCTAAATCAGGATCAACAGAATCTGAGGAGGAATTCTATATTGGTGGAATGCATGAATCCACTTTATCAACTCATGGACGTAAACAAACTTACATTGCACCAGATGAAGTTCTGAAGAAGATAGATCAGTATTCTGAGATAGGTGTTAAAACAATGATATTAAGGTTCGCAGCGAAAAATCCTATGGGTCAATTAAGGGCCTGTGCAGAAGAAATATTGCCCTCTATTTAATCCTGACTTAGAATCAGCAGAAGATGCGGCTACGTATCTGGTAAAGGAAACAAGACTGACTGCCTGTGTAAATCTTGTTAGAATAGAATGATGAGTCCGAATTTCGGTTAGCTATTCTATTGAAAGATAACGATACCCTTACCTTGGATTAATACGAATATGGTATTCTATTGGTGGTTAGACCCGTAAATGAGGGCGAAAATCCGAACACCTTAGTATATTATCAATAATTCATAATTTATGTAAAAAAAATGGGCCGGAGCGGATTTGAACCACTGACCTTCGCAGTGTCAGTGCGATGTCCTAACCAGGCTAGACGACCGGCCCACTAACTCCGAAGAGTAAGTATGTAAGAATAAAATCTTTATTACTTGATTATTATTGATGTTGATGAACCTTAAGGTATCTTTAAGATGAATAGAAGAAATTTGCTAATAGTTATGGGGGTATTCGTTGTTGTACTGATCATGATATTTTTCTTGGTGCCTAGTTCAGAATCAGCGCTTGAGCAGAAGACGGAAGTATTTCTTAATGTAATGGGTGGCAGAGCTGTTCTGAATGCTTTTAATTTACAGGAAATAACCTTAGATGATCATTATTTCTATGATGAAGAGCATCCTCCATTTTTTCGAATTCATATTTGGGTACCTCATGAAGACGCCTTGATAGTATGGCATGTAGTGAATATTTCAAGAATAGAAATTCAAGAGCTAATAGATTCAAGAGAGGGTTTCACAGAATATATAGTAAAAAACGGAAGTAATGACAATGAGATTTTAGAAGAAATAATAGTTAGGGAGACAGGTGAATATGTCGTAACGTTTAGGCAGACGAATGTCGAACTTGAGGCTGAACGATATTACTTGAAGATATCTGTAGTATATTGGGGATTAAGATAATCTATCTAAAAACTTGTGTGTTGTTTATTGTTGCCTTATTCTTCTGTGCGGGTTGGTTTAAAGAAACATCTCATTAATTCCATAATTAAACGGGGGTTAATCATTGGGAAAAAGTTCTAAAATATCTGGTTTCTATAAGCTCAGTCCCGTAGAGAGACTGAAACTTGTAAAGGATTTTTCAAACCTATCTAAAGAGGACACTGAGGCTATCCAGAGCCTATCAGGATTAAAAGTTGAAGATGCTGACAGAATGATCGAGAACGTTATTGGCATAATGTCTGTCCCTCTTGGTATTGCTGTAAATTTTCTAATCAATGACAAAGATTATCTTATTCCTATGGCTATTGAGGAGCCTTCGGTTATAGCTGCAGCAAGTAATGCTGCTAGAATTGCACGTATAGGTGGAGGTTTTCAGGCAAGTAACACCGGTCCTGTTATGATTGGACAAATTCAGGCTGTTGATATCGAAGATCCATATGGTGGTAAAATGAGTATTCTAGAATCTAAAAACACTATTTTAAAGAAAGCAAATGAGCAGGATCCAATTTTGGTGAAGTTTGGCGGAGGTGCAAAAGATGTCTCTGTTGATGTGCTTGATTCATTTATTGGGCCCATGGTTGTAACTAATCTTCTTGTTGATTGTCGAGATGCCATGGGAGCTAATGCTGTAAATACAATGGCAGAAGCAGTAGCTCCACTTATTGAAGAGATAACTGGGGGAAAAGTAAATCTTAGAATAATCTCTAACTTGGCTTCTGAACGCCTAGTAAGATCAAAAGCTATTTTCCCCAAAGAAGCTTTAGGTGGTGAAGATGTAGTTGTCGGTGTAGTTGCTGCATATGCATTTGCAGCAGCAGACCCCTATCGTTGTGCTACCCATAACAAAGGAATTATGAATGGGGTATCTGCAGTGGCATTAGCTACTGGCCAAGATACACGAGCTTTAGAAGCTGGTGCACACTCATTTGCAGCAATTTCTGGTGAATATCTTCCGCTGACAACTTGGGAGCAAAATGAAAAAGGAGACCTCGTAGGGACAATAGAGATACCTATGGCTGTCGGGCTTATTGGTGGTGCTACAGCAGTTCATCCAGTTGCAAAAGCATGCAAAAAAATTCTAGGAATAAAATCTGCTGTAGAGCTGGGTGAAGTTATGGCTTCTGTTGGGTTAGCCCAGAATCTTGCTGCTTTAAGAGCTCTCTCATCTGACGGAATTCAGAAAGGGCATATGAAGCTACACGCAAGGAATTTGGCTATTTCTGCAGGTGCTAAAGGTAAAGTTATTGATGAAGTAACTACCAAAATGATTGAAGAACAGAAAGTACGATTCGATCGTGCAAAAGAGCTGGTGGATGAAATCAGCGGAAAAAGTTAGTTGTGGTTTGATGTGCGTAAAATATTCAAATATGGCTTAGCTGTAGTTAGGAATAAGAAATTACTAGTATTACGCGAAAAAAACACATCAAAGTATCTGTTGCCTGGTGGTCGACCAGAGAAAGGTGAGAACATAGAAAAAACTTTGAATCGGGAAATAAAAGAAGAACTTAACACAATTATTCGTCCCGGTTCAGTAAGATTTTACGGAACATTCGAGGATGTAGCTGCCAATGAGCCTGATACAATCATACGAATATCTCTTTCAATAGGCGAGATTGAAGGAGTTCTAG
>JASMAB010000012.1 GCA_030754585.1 Nitrososphaerales archaeon
TAGCTTATTGCTGTTTGAGTTACTCCAAGAAGTTCTGCTACTTTCATCTGTGTTAATCCATATTTAGTCATTAATGTCTTCGCTATACTGGCTCTAAGCGCTGGAAGTGCAGATTTTACTGCTAGTTCTTCAGGTAGAATCTTTGGTGTTACCTCACTCAAACAGTTATCAATATTGATTTAGTTAACGAAGCATATATACCTAACTATATCATAAAAAGAAAGTTTAAGCAGTGCTTTTAATATAAGTTTAATGGGTTTAATTTTATGAGTGAAGAACGTATTATCGTAACTGCATTGGGACGTAATAAGGTCGGGATAGTTGCAGGTATATCTACAGTTTTAGCTGAGCATAATGCTAGTATTATTGAGTTGACGTCAGCAGAGATGAGTGGGCATTTTGTAATGGTTATGTTGGTTGATATCTCTAAGATTGATGTATCACTTACAGGTCTACAAGAGAATCTGAATAATAAGGGCAAAGAGATTGGAGTTCAAGTTACAGCTCAACATGAAGATATCTTCAGATATATGCATAGAATTTAGAGGTAATAATTTTGTTCTCTAAAGAAGAAGTTTTAGAAACATTTGAAATGATACACCTTAATGGTCTGAATATTAGGGCTGTAACCTTAGGTATAAACTTGTTAGATTGTACTGATAAAAATTTTGATAAGTTAAACGCCAATATTTTTTCTAAGATAACAACTGTTGCAGAACGGCTATTGGCAGAATCTCAAGATATTGAGCATAAATATGGTATCCCCATTGTAAATAAGCGAGTATCTGTAACACCAATTGCATTCCTGCTTGAATCGGTTGTAGCTGATATTTCACAGAAGGAGGGAGTTTCAAGAGCGATACAGGTGGCTAAGACGCTTGATCAAGCTGCTGAGAAAGTGGGTGTAGATTATGTAGGAGGATATAGTGCTATGATACAGAAAGGTTGGACATCTGGAGATATTGCACTAATTAACTCTCTTCCGGAGGCGTTGAGGTCAACCGAACGAGTTTGCTCATGTGTGAATATAGCTGAAACAAAATCTGGAATAAATGTTGATGCTGCTTTGAAGATGGGTGAAGTGATAAAAAAAACTGCTGAGAAAACTAGTAAAAATAACGGGTTTGGTTGCACGAAACTAGGAGTTTATGCTAATGCCCCAGCAGATTCACCTTTTATGCCTGGTGCATACCAAGGAGTAGGGGAATCTGAAGCGACGATCAATGTGGGGATCAGCGGTCCAGGAATAATTCGTATGATAGTTGAAAAGAGTGAGAATCTAGACTTTCGTGCGCTTGCCGAAAAGATAAAACGTGCATCCTTTAAAATCACTAGAGTTGGTGAATTGATAGGGCAAGAAGTTGCTAAGCGTCTAAATGTAGAATTTGGAGCAGTTGATCTCTCTCTAGCTCCTACTCCAGCAAAAGGCGAAAGTATAGCTGAGATAATCAAAGCTATGGGATTAGATTATTGTGGTATACCTGGTTCAACCGCGGCTCTGGCTTTATTGACAGATGCTGTAAAGAAGGGTGGTAGTATGGCCACTTCATTTGTTGGTGGTATGAGTGGGGCCTTCATTCCAGTAAGTGAAGATGCAAGTATGGTTGAAGCAGCTCAAGTAGGTGCACTATCTATTGAGAAGCTTGAGGCGATGACTTCAGTATGTTCGGTTGGGTTAGATATGGTAACTATTCCTGGCGATACATCTTCAGAAACAATTGCGGCAATAATACTTGATGAAATGGCAATTGCCTTGGTTAATAATAAACCTCTTGGTGTACGAGTAATACCTGTCCCTGGAAAGAAAGCTGGAGACAAAATCAAGTTTGGTGGACTACTAGGATCTAGTGTAATTATGCCTGTCAGTAAATTCAATTCTTCAAAGTTCGTAAAGAGAGGTGGACAATTTCCGTCAACGATACGAAGTCTAACTGGTTAATTAATAATCAAATTTATGAAAAGAATTGAGTTTTACTAATTAGTTAATTTTGTAAAACAGAACGACTCGTGGTATATCTGCATTTTGTATAAACCATTTTCGGTATTCAAATCGGTACCTCTAAATACGTTGATTATTTGATCCATTTAAGCCGAATTAAAATTGCTTAAAAAGATCAGAAATATTAATCTAGAAATGTATTAGATGTGTTTTTTATTTGAACAATTATGAGTTTAAGGTCGAAGAGGTAAACGAACCAGATTTGATGAAGGAGACTTTTCCATATGATGAGGTTCCACGCATCAATTTCGAAGATAAAGAAGTTCCCACTGATCTACCAAAAGAAATCTTCATTACTGATACAACATTTAGAGATGGTCAACAAGGGTACGCACCATTTACGTTAGATCAGATTCTGCATTTATACGATTATTTACATAAACTTGGTGGCCCTAAAGGAATAATAAGATTCTCTGAATTCTTCCTTTACTCTAAGACTGACAGGGAGGCCGTTGAACTCTGTCTTGAACGGGGATACGAATATCCAAAAGTTACAGGATGGATAAGAGCGAATAAAGGTGATTTTGATCTTGTCAAAAAAGCGAAGCTTGATGAAACAGGTATACTTACATCAATTTCTGATTATCATATGTTCTATAAGTTTAATCAAACTAGAACTGAAACAGTAGAAAAGTATCTCAATATTGTTGAAGATTGCCTGAGGCATGGTATAGCATGCAGATGTCATCTTGAAGACGTTACCCGTGCAGATATAGATGGTGTTGTTGTACCGTTTGTAAAAAATGTGATGCGTTTAGGTGAGAAGTACCATTTACCTGTGAGAATAAGACTTTGTGATACCCTAGGTCTTGGTGTTCCTTACACATTCGGTACTGTACCTAGAAGCATTCCGAAAATCGTGTGGTATCTTATGAATAAGGCAGAAGTTCCTCATGAAATGATCGAGTTTCATGGACATAATGATTTCGGCTTGGCAATTGCTAACTCGACTGCAGCTTGGTTATATGGAGCTTCAACAGTAAATGGTACTCTTCTAGGTATTGGAGAGCGTACTGGTAACACTCCAATTGAGGCTATGATAATGCAGTTAATTGGATTGAAACATTCAGGTATGGGAATAGATACTAAAGCTATACACGAAATAGCTGATTATTTTACGCATGAGTTGAAATTTAATGTTCCAACTTATTATCCAATTGTTGGTGAAAATTTTAATGTAACACGTGCAGGAATTCATGCGGATGGCCTCATCAAGAATGAAGAGGTATACCTACCCTTTGATACTAGGAAAATTCTTGGAAGTCCACCAAGTGTGGCAATAACAAAAACTTCGGGATTAGCGGGATTAGTTTATTGGATAAATAATCATTATGAACTTTTAGGCGATCATAAAGTAGAGAAAAATGATCCTGAAATTAAGGTTATTTATGATTGGGTGATGGATCAATATGATAAAGGACGAATAATTCCAATATCAGAGGTTGAACTACGAAAGTTAGTTAGAAAACATCTTCCAGACGTAATCAAAAAGATTACTGAAGTACGTACTTCATAGAATTAACATCACCAATAACTGACCCATCAAGGGTGATAATTAGAGCTTCAGATACGGTTCCATTTATCTTTCTGAATAATGGTGAAATTATCTTTTTTCTGAAAACTCTTAGACCATCGGAACTTAATTCAGTATTGAATGTTGGCATAACCCATACTTCTATTATGTCATCAGTACCTTCATGTTCTTTGAAAATAAATTTCTTTTGAACTCTAAGTGTGAGCCAAATTGGTCTACCACTTAATGGGCTTCCTTTCCTACTGTAGGTTGGATGTATGTGACCCATAACTAATCGTGTTGCACTAGAAAGTTTCTTTGTTGGAATAGTGTGTCCATGGAAGAATCCTGTGTCATCTATAAGTAATTCACGTGATTCAAGTTTCACTTCTTTAGGTAGGAGAGATATAAGTCGGCCATCGTGATTACCTGGGATAATCGAGATCTCGACTTGCTTTACAATTTTCTCTATTAGTTTAGGGACATATTTCCATTCCTCTTTGTTAATTCTACCGAACCCACTTTTTACGTCTCCAAGGATTAGTAGTTTGTCTGGTTTGTGTAATTGTACCAGTTCTGTTAATGTTTGAAGCATTTTGGTAATCGATGGCGTTATGTTAAAACCATCTTTGTTGAATCTATGTTCGAAACCTATGTGTAAATCTGATACGATGAGATATTTCTTATTTTTTGTCTTAAGTTTGAGTGCAGGGTATGGTGATAGTATCTCTAGTTTCGTCATCATCATTTCCGATATAGATATCTTTACGGTTGTATTAGAGGCTACTGTATGGTCATAGATTCTAGAGCGAAGCTTAATGGAAAGAGAGAAAAGGCCACTAAAATGGTGGAAACCAAGAGAATTAAGCTTCATATTTTTCTTCCTAGTGGCCGCAAAGTTTGGACAGCGGTAGGTTCAGATGGAGATCATCTGCTTAATGTATCTCAACCATATTGTTCTTGTAGAGATTTTCATTTCAGATATCTAACTGATAAGGATGAAGAGTGTTATCATCTTTTAGCTCTAAAAATGGCTTTTAGATCAAAGAAGTATGATACTATAGAATTCCAAGATGAAGAATATGTCTTCTTTATTCGTGGACTTCTTGAAGAAATTCCTCATGAAAAGTAAAGGAAATAAAGTGTAGAAGTTTGACTTTCCGGTGAGCCTCGGTAGCTCAGCGGTCAGAGCGCAGACCATGAAAAAAAAGGTCGCTCAATTGCTTTGTAAGCAAGATGTCGAGGGTTCAAATCCCTCTCGAGGCTCCTTATCTTGGCTAATATCCCAATTTTTAGTTGAATAATAGAATTATTATGTTAACTTGACAGTATTAGAGGAATAAATTATGTTGGGTTCGAGATAGATGAATATTATTGGAAGTTTGCTGAAACTTCATTATTTTTTTCAATAATTTTGATATGAGTTTCAAAACATCTTAACTTTGTAAGGTAACCTTAAAATCTCCATTTCCAGATGAGATACTCATTATGATTAAACGAGTTCTGGTTGTAGGTTCAGGTGGTAGAGAGCATGCTCTAGGATGGAAGCTTAATCAAAGTCCAAATGTTGAAAAAATACTATATGCCCCTGGAAATGGTGGAACTGAAAATAATTGTTCAATTAAACCTACAGACATCGATGGATTGCTTAAGGTAGCGAAACATAAGAACTGCTTTACTGTGGTTGGTCCTGAAGTACCACTTGGAGAAGGTATTGTAGATAGGTTTCAGGAAAAAGAGCTTCCGATCTTTGGTCCCGATAAGCAAGCATCTCAATTAGAATTGAGCAAAGTTTTTTCAAAGAAATTTATGCAAAATCATGGTATATCAACCGCTAATTTTAGGGTTTTTCAGAATCCTGATGATGCTCTGGAATATATTAAATCAAAAGAATTACCGATGGTCATTAAAGCTGATGGATTGGCAGCTGGAAAAGGTGCCATTATCTGCCGAACTCTGGATGAAGCAAGAATAGCAATTGATCGAGTAATGATCAAGCAAGAATTTGGGTCTGCCGGTAATAGAGTTATAGTGGAGGATTTTCTTCATGGTTTCGAAGTATCATTTATTGGAATAGCTGATGGAATCAATTTCATTCCTTTTGCAACTTCCCAAGATCATAAACAGGTTTATGATGGAGACTTAGGAGCCAATACTGGTGGAATGGGTGCCTACTCACCCGTTCCAATGGTTTCAGATGAACTTTATGAGATGATATTGAATAAGATTATGAAGAAAACAGTGAATGGAATGAGACAGGAAGGACGAGAAATTAAAGGTGTTCTTTATGCAGGAATAATGATTTGCAATGGTATTCCTTATGTTTTGGAATTCAATTGTCGGTTTGGAGATCCAGAGACTCAACCTCAGCTATTCAGGATGAAATCAGATTTGGTACCTTATCTTGAAGCCTCTGCAGAGGGTAATCTACAATCATTAGATCCAATAAAGTGGGAAAGTGGTTCAGCGGTTTGTGTAGTGATGGCATCAGGTGGATATCCCAATGCTTATGAAAGAGGGAAAGTAATTCATGGTTTAAATGATGCTATGAAAATGAAAGATATAATGGTTTTTCATGCCGGTACAGAAAATCAAGGTGAAAGTATTGTAACTTCTGGGGGACGTGTACTAGGTATTACTGCTCTTGGTCGTGATACTCAAGATGCAGTTGAGAGGGTGTATAAAGCGTTAAAACTAATTAGATTTGAAGGGGCCCATCATCGTAAAGATATTGGAAATCAGGCTCTTGGTTATTTGGGAGGATTATGAAGTTGGAAAGATTAGCAGTTATTGCGTCAGGTAGAGGAACTGATTTTCAGTCAATACTTGATCATATTAAATTGAATATTCTTCATGGTATTGAACCAACTTTACTAATATGTAATACTCCTGGTGCGTACGCAATGACAAGGGCTAGAAAAGCCGGTGTCAGGACAGAATATATTGAAGGTATAGTTGGTAAGAAGTTTCCAGATAAAGAGTCTCGCGGAAAAGCACGGAGAGAGTTTGATGTGAAAGTAATGGAAGAACTTAGTCGGTATAAAATTACCGTTATAGCTCTTGCCGGCTTCAATCAGATAGTTAGTCCTGTGCTAATTGATAGTTTTAGCATGAGAGTTTTGAATATTCATCCAGCGTATGATACTGTTCAATATGGTGGTGTTGGTATGTTTGGAGATAAAGTACACAAGGCAGTTCTAGCTAATGATGAACAATATAGTGGATGTACTGTGCATTATGTCGATAACACAGTGGATCTTGGCCCTGTTATTCTGAGGCAACGCGTCACTGTAAAGATTGGTGATAATGCTGAATCTCTTTCCGATAGGATTCTTGTTTGGGAACATAGATCTTACTCAAAAGCTATCCAGATACATGTCGATAATGAATTGGAGAGGAGAAACAATTTAGCCCCCGAGGATATTGTGGATGATGAATGGGAGAAAAGTTGGAATGAAAGACAGAAAAAATATTTTGAATATCAAATAGAGCATGCGCTCGATATTTATGGTAAACCTTTGAATAAGATAATCTAAGTTTGAACAGGTTTACGCGCGTATCTTTGTGTGAAGTATTTTTGAGAAAGATCTAGACATTCTTTTGAGTCAATAAGGTACTCATGAACCCTTTGAGCTGCATTTCGACCTTGGCCCATTGCTTTTATTACTAGCGATTCACCTGTGACAACGTCTCCTGCAGCAAATACTCCGGGGATTGATGTCTCAAATGTTTCATTATCAACAATAATTCCTCCCCATTTTTCTTTCTTGATATCTTCTTTTTCTTGCAGAAATGTACTAGGTCCTCGTCCGATTGCAATTAGAACCGTATCTAAATCAATGATGAAGTTGGATCCTTCTATAGGTACAGGACGAGCTCTACCAGATGCATCTGGTTCACCAAGTTTCATTTTGATACATTCTGCTGCCTTAATCCATCCTTCTTTATCTCCAATAAATCGAATTGGAACTTGGAGATACTCTATTTTGATACCTTCTTCTTTTGCTAGTTCTCTTCCTTGGCGATAGGCTGTCATTTCTTTATCTGTTCGTCTGTACATCATAGTAACTTCTTTGGCACCTAATCTAACTGATGTTCTTGAAGCATCTATCGCAGTGTCTCCTCCACCTACCACAAGAACTTTCTCCCCAATCTTGAAAGGTATTCTCTTTTCTTGATTTTTATAAAACTCCATTTCATCTAAAGTGATGAGAAACTCATAAGCATCGAATATGCCGTGAAGACCTCTTCCTTCAACTTCAAAAGGAGTAACTTTTTTTGCACCGGTTGCAATTAGAATTGTGTCGAATCCTTCTTTAAACACATCTTTAAGAGACATTTGACTTCCAATTTTCATTTTGGTTCTAAATTCAATACCCATTTTCTTTAGATGTTCGATCTCTAAATCTAGTGATTTCTTTGATAGGTGATAATTCGGGATACCATATCTTGCTGTCCCACCCAGTTTATCATGTATATCGAAAATAGTTACTTTATGTCCATACCGGAGAAGAAGATCTGCTGCTCCAAGTCCAGTAGGTCCTCCTCCAACTACAGCAACTTGTTTACCTGTACTTTCCGCAATATCTAAATCTTTTATTTCTCCATGCTTAAAACTCCAATCAGTAACAAACCGTTGAAGCATACCTATAGAAAGAGGGTCTCCCCGCTTCGAAATAACACAATTGGCTTCACAGAGGTCATCTAGTTGAGGGCATACACGTGCAGTTGATCCTGGAATACAATTAGTTTCTCTTATCAATCTATATGCTTCACCGAATTTCTTTTCCTGAATTTCCCTCATCATGCCAAGAACATTCAAATTAACAGGACAAGCTCTTACACAAGCTGGTATTGGGCAGAGTATACATCGATTTGCTTCTTCAATAGCTTCTGTCTCGGTAAAACTGATCTGTACTTCATCGAATGTTCCTATTCTGCTATTACCATCCTTCCTAGGAAAAGGCCAAGGACCTACTCTTTTTGGAATTATTTCTCTGCCCAATCTATTCTCCTACATTATTTATTACGAATCAGTTTCCTAATTGATTTTAGAAAAGCATTACATTAAAATGTATTTAGGTATTATTATTATGTTGAAGAGTATATATTAAACCGATTTTCAGGAGTTCTTAACTATCTGTTTAAAAGATACGATTTTGAATCATATTTACAGTGGCTCATGGAAAGAAGGATACAATTTATTTCAGTGTTATTCATTATCTTTCTGCTACTCCCGGTTATATCATCTGTTCCTAATGATACAGAACGAGTTATTATAATAATCTCAGATTCGCCATTACTAGTTAAAGCAAAAACGCTTGGGTTAAGCATCTCGGATATTTCAGAGATATTCGAACCTTTATTGAAAAAAGAGGTTGAGCTAAAATTGGATAACTTACGAAGTAAGGGTCTCCAATTTAAAGTGGTTGATATTCTGACTTATGCACTACATGGTGCTGTGATAGAGACTTCGTATAAGATAGATGCTATAAGATCTATCGCTGTTGATATGAAAGTTTATCATGATGCATCTTTAATGGTAAATCTTGAAAAGAGTTCCGAGCTTGTGGGAGCTACTAATACCCATAAACTCCTGACCGATTCTGGTGAACCTATAACTGGTAAAGGAGTTGTCGTGGCTATATTGGATACTGGTGTAGATTATACCCATCCGGATCTTGGGGGAACTATTGGACCAGATCAGAAAGTTCTAGGAGGTTTTGACTTTGTGGATGATGATGGAGATCCATTAGATATGGATGGACATGGAACAGCAGTAGCAGGGATAATTGGTGCAAATGGGCAAATAAAGGGAATAGCCCCTGAAGTTTCGATATTGGCATATAGAGTGGTAGATAGGATGGGTAATGTAAAATCCACTGATCTGCTTCGAGCGCTTGAAAAAGCTAGTCAAGATGGAGCTGATGTTATTAATCTGAGCCTTGGAACAAAGGAGGAGATTGGAGCATTAACATATGCTGTTCAGAATATAGTTGATAGTGGGATAGTTGTAGTGGCCGCTACAGGAAATTCTGGTACGCGTGCATTCGGAGAACCCGCCGGTAGAAAAGGTGTTATTGCTGTGGGTGCTTCATTGAACAATGTGAGTACACCTAGAGATGCTGAAGTGATAATTAATGATGATGGCTTTGAACTTATAGCAGCGATTATGAATGGTTCATTGTCTGTACCTAATGGTGTTACAGGAAAGGTTGTCTATGTTAATTTTGCACGTCACAGCGATGTAGCAACTCTTGATCTGACAGGGAAAATTGCTATTGCAGAGAGGGGTGGTGAAACAGGAGAGTTGGTTTATTTTTCTGAAAAAGAGAGTAATGTTGCTTTAAAGGGAGCGATTGGACTTATAATCCACAATAATGACGACAGCGGCCTTTTCCTTGGTAATCTAATAGGTTCACATAACCCACCTAATTATGTTGGAAAAATACCTGTAGTTTCGATTTCTGGGAGAGATGGTAAGTATCTTGTTGATAAGTTGATAAATGGGGATGATGTAGAAGTAACCATTCTTACTCATAGATCAGCTCAGATAATGGCAGATAGAGTAGCTTTTTTCAGCTCAATAGGGCCTGTATCACCATTCTACATGAAACCTGATATTGTAGCTCCAGGAGCAAATGTAAATACAACGTCTGTAGATGGTAAATATTCTATTGTAGATGGGACAAGCTTTGCAACACCACATGTTACTGGTGCTGCATCTCTACTTCTTCAACTTCATCCAGATTTAACACCTGAACTTATAGCTGGGATACTTTCCCCGACATCTAAGGTTTTGATTGATCAATACAGGATTATTGTGCCTTCATCTATTCAAGGCTCAGGTCGTCTTGATGTTTTTTCTGCTGTTACCTCTCCATTGGCTTTAGATCCATATTACTTGGTTTTTCATTTAGCTGCAGGACAGTCTACTGATACTAAAACTGTGAAATTATTTCCTGTGATTAATGAATCTGTTTCTGTTTTGATGGATGTTTCTTGGAACTTTAGTTCAAATGTATCGTTATCATCTGATTCCTATAATATTGATGTTAAGGATGATACACCTTCAGAAATAAAGATTACAGCTTCTCTTCTTGATTCTACACCTAGTTCTTTTGAAGGCCGTATAAACTTTAGATCAACTGGATATCCTGATCTAACTCTTCCTATTATTACGTTCGTGAATGAAGCCTCGTTGGATTTTACAAGGATAGAAGATACATTTTTGGTTTCTATGGATTCACCACAGAAGTTTGATGAAGCGATTGTTCATGTTATATCACCCAAAGGTGTCATTTGGAAATATAACCTGAATTATGGAGACTCGATATCAGTGAATATTCCTTACAGTGGTGAATATTCGATAGAAGCCGAGGCCCATACCACTGAGGGCAAAATTTATGCAAGATCTGTTCAAAATATTTCTAAGACGTTCAACCGAGGTATAGGTATCCCAATTAGGTTCCTTGAGATATTTGGTGGTTTTATGGTACTTGCAATAGTTGTGACATCAATTATGATGGCTATGAACCGAAATAATCAAAAAAATAAATTTGGAATGGAATGATGTACAATAAATTCACTTGAAGAATTCGATAATTTAGTCGAAGAGATGTTTAATTATGTAATGAGGCAGCATCCTATTTATGCAACATACATGGGTTTGCACCAATTCGACGGAAAGATGCCTGAAGGATCTAGAGAATCAATTCTTAAAGATATAGAGTCAATGAGACACTATCTTTCCTTGTTTGAAGCTTTTCCTAATGATGAACTTCCAAAAGATAAGTCTCTAGATCGTGATCTGGCTATCCATAGTCTAAAATTAGAGCTTTTTGAACAGGAATCACTCCGGTTCTGGGAATCTATTCCGGAAGGTGTGAATACTTTAGGTGATGCTTTATTCCCTTTAATTGCTAGGAATTTTGCACCCTTCAAGTTACGTCTTGGCTCTATGTTACAGAGAATCGAGAAGGCTCCTAGATTCCTTGAAGAAACCAAAAGTAGAATCCAACGACCTGTTAAACTATGGGTAGAGATTGCTACCGAGTCTTCCAAGAATCTTCCTTACTTTTTAGATACTATAATCGCTAATGCTAAATCAAATCATCTCAATACACCAAGATTAGAAAATGCTATCAAGGATCTCTGTGAAAGTCTGAAAGAATATGAAGATTGGTTATCTACAGAATTAATACCAAACTCTCAACTTGAATTTGCAATTGGGCAAGAGAAATTCGATAAGCTTCTTCTGCTTAGAGGTTTAGATATGGATAGTAGTAAGATACTTGCATTTGGAGAGTCATCTATTCAAAAAGAGAAACAACGTCTTAAAGAGATAAGTAAGAAGATAGATCCTTCTGCATCGATTCAACAGGTTAAGGCAAAGATAAAATCTAAACATCCAGCATCATTCGAAGATGCTCTAAATACTGTGAAACAGACTGTTCAGGATGCTAAGCAATTCGTGGTGGAGAGTGGATATGCGACTATACCTGAGGGGGAAGATCTTCTTGTTATGGAGACGCCAAGTTATCTTAAACACATAATTCCTTTTGCTGCATATTTTAGCCCAGCTAGATTTGAGCCCAATAAGGTTGGCATATACATTACGACTCGTCAGGAGGAGAAGACTGACTCTCTTGTTGAATTGAATTATGCTTCAGTTGCCAATACAGCTGTTCACGAGGGATATCCTGGTCACCATTTACAGTTAACATATAATGCATTAAACCCGTCTCTGGTAAGGTCATTATTCTCTGGAACAGAGTTTATTGAGGGTTGGGCTCACTATTGTGAAGAGACTATGCAGTTGTTGGGGTGGCGAAATACTTTAGAGGCGCAGTTTATGCAGACAGTAGATTTGATTTGGAGAGCTGCTCGTATAATAATAGATGTGAGGATTAGTACCAATAGAATAACTTTCGAAAATGCAGTAAATATGCTTGTTGAGGAGACTGGTATGATGAAATCTGCTGCAACAGCTGAAGTTAAACGATATACATACACCCCAGGGTACCAGCTGAGCTACTATCTGGGTAAGCACCTTATTAAAAATATTAAGAAGGATGCAAAGAAACTTTGGGGTGATAGTTTTAGCGATAGGAGATTCCACGACCTTCTATTGAGTTCTGGTGGAATGCCAGTTAAGTTCTTAAAACAAGTTATTATTGATAATGAGACTTAGATACACTTTTCCAAACATTCTCGATATATTTATAGTAGCCCGAATGGAGGGCTGACAATGCCTTTGAACACGCAATGGAAGTATATCGGAATAGCCACAGTAGTAGGTGTTGTAATTATTATTGCGTTATTTTATTTTATGCCGTCTCCGGGTAGCCAAAGTACTGTGAACGAATGGGTGATGTATGAAGCACCAGTTATGAAGTCAATAGGGGGTAAATATCAAGCTACTTTATCACTTATGGCACAGTTTGGAGAGTTTGAGAGTGGAGACATACTTTATACGATTGATGGGGTTGAGCGTAGGGGTTACTTCTATTCTGGATTTGCATCTGCTCTAGATTACCTAAAGAAAAATTCTCCTGAAGATTCTACGATATTTGCTTGGTGGGACTATGGCAATATGATCATCGGATATGGTGAACGAGAGGCTGTAGCTATTAATCCGTCTGAGAAACTTCTTATTGGAGTAACTAACTCAAGCACCAACATAGAGACAGATCCAGATAAAGTAATAGATAATATTGGAAAAGCTCTAACTACTGATGATTCTGCTGAAACACTTTCTTTACTAAAGAAATACGATGCTGAATACTTATTGGTAGCTGCAGGACCTCTTGGAGATGAAGGAAAAGCAAAATGGATATTCTTTGCTGGTGGTGTACCACTTGATGATATGAATAATTATTGGATTGATGGAGAAATAGTTGGACAAGGAATGCACACAATCCTCTATAAGATGCTGAACAAAGATGATGTAGATGGTTTTAAATTGATATTCACAGATCAGAATACAAGAGTATATCAAATTTCTCCATAATCTAAGTATTAATGTTATGCATCGCTCTAAGATCTTTACTAAATTCCTGCAGTTCATTGGGTATATCGATATTAATTGTTTCCTTTAATGACAGCCCTTTATTCTTCTTCTCAAACCACACTTTTGAATTAAATTCTAGGAGGTTTTCTGTATATTTTGAATACTCTTTATCCCAGATTGCTTTAGGAAACATCTCTCTATGGATACTTGCTTTTCCATACATTTCTCTCCATAATGCATCGGAAACAAACGGTACGATAGGTGCAAGAAGAAGTAGAATACTCTTCATAACTGTGTGTAATGTGAACCAAGCAGATTTCTGTTCTTGCTCACTAAATATTTCTTGTTTCTGATTATTGAATCCGGATCCATAGGCTCTTCCTTTTATCATCTCTAAGTAGTGTGCTGCAAAAGTATTCCAAGTAAATTCCCTTACTTTATTTGCTGGAATAAAGAAGTTAAAATCATTAAATCCTATTGAACATTCTTCAATTAGTTTTGAAGCTTCGGATAATATCCATTTATCGCTTAAAGTCATCTCAACCTCTTTCTGAATAGGAAATATGGAGATGAATCGAGCTATATTCCAGAGTTTTGTAAGGAATTTTTTAGAACCAATTATTCGGTTTTCTGAACAGCGAAAGTCAGCTCCTAAACTTGTTTCTGATGCTGCCCAATACCTGAAGGTGTCGCCACCAAGTCTCTCCAATAAGGGTATTGGGTCAATAACATTTCCTTTACTTTTACTCATTCTTTCACCTTTTTCATCTACACCATATCCCATAACCCAGGCATGCTTAAATGGCAATTTCCCAGTAAGCTGGTTACATCTCAGAGATGTATAGTATAACCAAGTTCGAATAATATCCTTAGCTTGAGGCCTTAGAGTTGTAGGATAAGTTTTACTGAAAAAATCTTTGTCTTGCATATATTTTGTTATAAATAGAGGTGAAATACTGGAATCCATCCATGTGTCAAAAGTTCTTTCATCTCCTACGAACTCTTCACTACTACATTTCTTACATTTACTGAATGGTGCTTTGTCTTTCCAAGGCTGGTAGTATTGACCAGGTTTTGGTAGATGTGGTTCAGAGCATTTTTTACAGTACCAGATAGGAATTTCAGTTGCATAGTAACGCCTTCTAGATATAGGCCAATCTATTGACACTGCATCTATCCAGTTGAGAAGTATCTGCCTATGCTTCTCAGGATGAAATGTCATTTTTTTAGCGAGTTTCATTATTTCTGGTTTGAACTCTATTTGTTTTAGATAATATTCACTCATAGGGATTATCTCAATAGGAGTTCGACTGCGTTCACAGATTGGCGTTCTATGAATAATGTTCTCCTTCTTTTTCACAAGATCCTTTTTTTCTAGGTCTGCCACAATTTCAGCTCTTGCTTTCTTGATTCTTAGTCCACCATATTTTCCGGCTGCATCGGTCATTCGCCCATTTTTATCGACAGCTATAATCTCGTTCAATCCTAACTCTCTGAATAGAAGAACGTCAGTGTAATCTCCATAGCTACAGACCATAACAGCTCCAGAGCCGAACTCAGGCTTTGCGCTTGAATGAGGTTGAATAATAACTTCCTTACCGTATACTGGATCAACCGCATATTTATCTTGATGTTTTAGGTACCGTTCATCATCTGGATTAACAAGCACAGTTTGGCACGAACATAAAAGTTCAGGTCTTGTTGTTGCAACAATAAGATCATCATCAGATTCCTTAACTTTGAAACGTATGTAAACAAGCTCTGTTGATAGTTCTTCGTAAGATACTTCAGCGTCAGCTATTGTAGTGCCACAACCGATGCAGTAATTGTTCGGTCGAGAAGCCTGATAAATCAGTCCTTTCGTGTAGAGATCTATGAATGTAGCTTGTGTGAGCCGCCGATATTCTTCTGAATCTGTTCGATAGTATTTCTTTAGATCTCCACTTATACCCATTCGCTTCATTATTTGTATCATTTCTTCTTCAAGGTCATCTAGTGCATGTTTACATAGATTCAGAAAGTCCTCACGGGGAATTTCATGAGCTTTTACTTTATGCTTCTTTTCTGTGTAGAGTTCAACTGGAAGTCCATTTCTATCTATCCCTATAGGAAATAAAACATTGTAACCTGACATATTTGCAGTTCGGGCTATCATATCTATCTGGGAATAGTGTGCTGCGGCTCCGATGTGCCACGGTCGACCTGATGGGTAGGGTGGTGGCGTATCTATCACGAAGTTTTTGCCTTCTGCATCTGGATTGAATGCGGTTCTTTCTTCTTCCCACTTCTTGAATATGTCAGCCTCAATTGAGGGGCTCCAAGCCTTTTTATCGATCTTGGGTGTGGACTCCACGTTAGGGTTCTCCACTCCTCCAGTTTTTTTTGGGCTTATATTTCAGTTACGTGTTGTTATGACCTGATGATGAATCTAAGTAGTGCTGCTATTCCACTATAACTCTTCAACATTCTTCCTTCCTCAGTTTTGGAAGAGATAACTTCCACATTAACACCTGAATCTATAGCTAAATCAGCTAAATATTCGATGATATCTTTTTCTTGTAATTCTTTATCAGGACTTGAGCATTTTAAACAAGTTGCGGTCATTTTTCGTTTTTCTTCGATATATTTGTCTCTTCCAACTTGTTTGGCTTCTTCTTTTCCACAATGATTACAAATTGATTTAAGATATATTAATCCAATATCATCAGTTATCATAATTATGTCTACACTAGAATTCAGAAGTCCTTTCTTAATATCATCAAATCCGTATATTGCCAATCCTTCTTCTTTGTTTACTTCTAGAAGAAATTTTTGAACGAGTTTCTTTTCTTCTATTAACCTTAATCCTGATAAGACATCATTAGCTTTCTCAACTGTTTCCCGTAAGCCTTCTTCGCCCGCGTATGATGTGTCAAATATACCTAATAGATTATTTTGCAGTCTGTAGTCAAGATACTCTTCTTTTAAAAAATTGTTCTTAGTTGGACCTGGACCACTTACTATGATGCCTTTGGCATTATATTCATCCAATAATATTTTATTCGCATTATCAGCTACTCTATGATAGAAGCTGTTCAACTCCATATTTCTGAGTCTTTCAAATCTCCTTGCTGATTGTCCTCCAGAACGGTGTTTCCCTGCAATACCTGATGTTAATACTCGTATAGTTTCGAATTTGTCACCTGATACTATGCCTATACCTGCTTCACTGGCTTCGATTGAAAGTATACCGATAGTCTCCTTTTCTTTTATCATACTTCGTAGGTGAGATAAGTGGAAATGATCATCACACCGGTATAGGTAATTCTTAACAGGTTGATGTGGTAGGATCTCATAGACTTCTACGATTTCACTCCCTGGAGGACCATCTCCTGGGATGGCGCCTGCAAATATTACTATACCATTTTCAGGTGTTTTTTTGTAGAGTTTCAGTCTCTGCATCGTCTTGGTGAGGGCATCTTGAACGTGATTTTTGGTGGTATCAGATTTTATGTTAGAAGCTGTTCCGTATTCTTCCCTTAGGCTGTTTATAACTTCGTGGAGTGCTTTACTCTTGGGTATATATAAGGTGACAAGTTCGGTTCCCCTCCCTTTTTTTTCTGATAATTGGGAAAGAAGTTTTCGAATCTTGTATATTAATACAGAGTTACTTTTGACACTCACTGCTTATCCTCTCAGGTAGTCATATGTTTATTTGTATTAGTTCAGAAAAGCTTTGATCCAAGATAATAATTCAAGATTATTAAAAGGGTTAAAAAATGTTTATTACAAATTATGATTACATTCGATCCAATACTGGCTTGCTAAATGTATTTGTCCAATGAAGGTTCAGCTACCTCTTTCGGTTTCAGGTTTGATAGCCTTACTCCAACATGTCTTATTTTTTTTGGTTCTTGTTGGAATTCTTTGAGTAATTGCCTGACATTTTCTTGGATAATTTGGTTAGATGATGTATGTTTCTGTAGGGTTTTGGATCTTGTGATTTTATGGAAGTCTTCGAAAGTAAGTGTAATTCCAATTGTTCGGAAAAGTAAGTTTTCAGATTCAGTTCTTCTATGCACATCAACTATTATTGGATTAAGCACTTTGTATATGATCATCCAGTTGTTTGTATCTTCTTCAAGGGTTATTTCTCTACTTATTGACTTAACATCTTCTGATTCTTCTACAGGTGTTTCATCTATCCCATTGGCGATGTTCCATATCCAGACTCCATTCTTCCCAAATCTTTCAACTAGTATAACCTTTGGTTTTTCTATAATGTCAAGTATCGTTTTTATCCCTAATTTTCTGAGTTCTTGAGCAGTTTTTTTTCCTACCCCAGGTAGTTTTTCTACCGGTAATGGATTTAAGAATATTTTCGCCTTTTCCGGAGTTACAATTGTGATTCCATCTGGTTTCTGGTTGGCTGAGGCTATCTTAGCTATAGTTTTGTTGGGAGCTATCCCAATGCTGCTGGTTAGTTTTTCTTTTCGTTTTATGATATGTTTAATCTTTCTAGACATCTTTTCTGCTTCTTTGTAGTTATTGACTCTACTTGTTACGTCAAGGTATGCTTCATCTATACTAACTTTCTCAAACTTATCAGTGTGCTTCCTAAGAATATCCATTATTCTACTTGATGTTTCTTCATAGAGATCATGGTTTGCATCCTTGTAAGTAGCATCCGGACAGAGTTTCTTTGCTGTTTGGAGGGGCATTCCTGATATCACACCATATTTCCTGGCTTCGTAACTACATGCAGCTACTACACTTCTGCCTTCCTTTGGTCCTTGTACTACTATGACTGGTTGATATTCAAGATTGGAATTCTCTCTTTTTTCGATTGATGCATAGAAAGAGTCCATATCTACGTGAAGAATGATTCTAGACAAGTTTAGGGACTTATAATATGTGGGTGCTTCTTTAACTTAACTTTAATATTTTACTCTTCGTCTTCCTGAACTATCTTCTCTTCAGATTCTCCAAAGAAGAATGTCATGACACCTAGTATGATGGTGATGACGCCTAGTACTACAAACAAATTCTCATCTTCCAATTGGCTTCTCAGATATGCTGCATATCCTAGGAATAAAATTCCTAATGTCATTAACATAATCTTGATCTTCCCTGATGCACGCAAAACTATCCATACTAGTTAGATTCATGCTTATACTTATAGATATCTAAGATTTAGTGAATACAACAAAATATCATAGGTAAAGGGGATTACTTTCTGGCTTAGTTATGGGTTTGGACTTACGCATTAGATAGTTGTAATCTTATTTTCTTTAATATTAATTGAATTCTGAGGACGGGTTTAATAATGATGTTTTTGAAATATTGTTTATAATTTGATGAAATCAACAAGTATCAATGCACAGATTTCTAGAACGTTATCTGTTTCAGTGTTTACTGTAATGCTTGGTTTTGGTATTATTTCTCCTTTGTTACCTGTTTATGCAACTAGTGTTGGGGCTACTGGGTTATGGTTGGGAATAATATTTGCAGGTTTTTCGGTTTCACGTACTTTTTTGATGCCTGTTATGGGTCGATTGTCAGATAAACAAAGTAAAAAGAGAATTATTGTTTTGGGACTTTTGTTATACACTGTTATTTCTGTTCTGTATATTTTCGCATCAGATGTGTATCTTCTTACTTTAGTTAGAATGTTTCATGGTTTAGCTTCTGTTATGGTTATTCCTATTGCGATGGCTATAATTGGTGAAACATCTGTTGAGGGTGAAGAAGGTGTTCAGATGAGTACAATAAGTACCTCTAGGGTTCTTGGACGAGGATTTGGCCCCCTAATAGGTGGTGCAATATATGCAGCTTTTGGAATGTCATCAGTATTTCTAGTTATGTCTGGTCTTTCAGTGGTTGCATTTGTTATGGTTCTATTATTTATTCCAGATACAAAAGATTTGGGTGTACAGAAAAACACACTATCCTATAGACAAGTGTTAAAGAGTGTCAGGATACGTGGACTTTTTCTATATCGATTCGCAAGAGCAATAAATTTAGGTGTGTTTTTTGTTTTTCTTCCATTATTTGCTACTGTAATTGGTTTATCAGTTTTTGAGATAGGTGTTTTAATTTCCAGTATTCTTGTTTTAACTGCATTGTTGCAGAGACCTTTTGGTTATTTAGCTGATAGATTCGATAGGTTGAATCTCATTATTTTTGGATTTATATTTTCTGCTATTCCATTATTTATTTTACCTTATACCAGTAATTTTGTTGAATTGATTTTACTCTGTTCTTTTATTGGTGTTGGAAGAGCATTATCTATGCCTCCCTCTTTAGCTCTTACAATTGAAATTGGAAGAAAAATAGGTATGGGGTTTGCGATGGGATTACTAAGCACAGCAATGGGGATAGGTATGATTACAGCATCATTAACATCGGGGTTCTTACTTGACTTTTATGGGATAAACTTACCATTCTATTTCGCAGGAATAATAAGCATAATTACAGCACCCATAATCTATCTACTCATCAAAGATCCAAACCCAGGTATATGAAAAATAAATTATCAACCAGTTTGCAATAACAAATTAGAATACGCCAAGAAAAAAGAAATAGATTGGATACTTTCTAAAGATAATGTTGAAATAATTTGTATTTACCCCCAAAAATGGATATCCAAAGAAGACACCTAAACAAGATGACAGTGTACATAAGTATACAATAATGCTTAAATATATACATTAATTGGTTTATCTAGTGATTTAGATGGGTGACCGTGTTTGGCTATGAAGAGAAGGATAAGCTAACAAGCAAATTAGAGTTTAAGAAG
>JASMAB010000013.1 GCA_030754585.1 Nitrososphaerales archaeon
ATCATGATTCATAAGCCTGATGTTTAATGAATATCATTCAAGAAAATATTTTATAGCTTGCAGTCATTACACAATATTATTTTTTTGTCTAAAAAAAGGGAGCAATGATAATACATAGAAGTGGCGCCCTGGCCGGGATATTCCGATAGTTTGAAATTTCCAAACCATCTTTTGAACCCGGGTCACAAGAGTGACAGTCTCGCATACTGGACCGAATTATACACGGCAATTATCTACGTTGGATCTTTGCCGCTCTATACTACCAGGGCGACAGCATCACTTTCGAATATATCCAATTAAATACTTTGGGTTTAAATAATTCAAATATTGAATTTATAATTAGCTTATCAAGAAGTAAGGTATATACACAGGATATTTACGGGTATAGTACATCTTGGGCCCGTAGCTCAGCCAGGGAGAGCACCGGTGGGAAGAGAAATCTTCTCGGTGAAGCTTTTAACCCGGGTGTCCTGGGTTCAAATCCCGGCGGGCTCGCTTATCCTGAGTTCCATTTATAAAAATAAAGAGACTCGTTTAATGTATTCGCATAATCCAACATAATACTCCGCAAATATATCTAAGAATAGTCTATAACATACTCAAGAGCAATGTGTAAGCATATTAGCAAGTGAAAACTTAACATACCTATAAATAATTGGGAGTTTATACTATTTTTTCTTAACTATACCAGCTGGCTTTAGTCTTTCTAAAGGAGAAAGAATTGAATGGCGTGGACGTAGGAGTTATCTGTCTCAAATAGGATTGTTATTACTTGGTGTTCTTTGTCTTTTTTTGGAAGTATCTATCTCGGGTATGATATGGTTTTGGATTGGCATCATTTTCTTTCTTATAGCATTTTTCAGGGTATATTCAACCGAATACGTTCTCACTAATCAAAGAGTTTATTCCAAATATGGACTAATTAGTAGAAAAACCTCTGAGGCACGTTATAAATGGATAACCGATGTTCAAGTCCAACAAGCATTTTTGAGTAGAACAATGAATCTAGGGAGTATTCGAATAAATACTCCAGGATCTAATATTACTGAAGTTAATTTCTTCGATGTTAGTGACCCAATGACCATAAAACAGAGAATAACCAATTTATCTGGAAGAATGAAAGAGGCAGATAAAATCATACAGAAATTAAGAAGAATGGAAGAGGAATATGAACTTGGTAGAATAGATAGAGCAAAGTATGATGAACTAGAATCTAAATACAGACAACAATTATCCAATTATCAGGTAACACCACCACCCCGAAAGGTAATTGTGGAACCCAAAGCTCAACCTCTAAAAGAGAATAGTGAAACCGAATTTTGTGCAAAATGTGGTGAAAAGATAGCTAAATCAGATACCTTCTGTCGAAGATGTGGTAACAAGAGAACTAACACATAAAATTCAAGATCAATAGTTCATTTGATTTTTGTTATATTTTGCGTCTGTCTTTTATGATGTAATATGCAGGTATCCATACTCCAATTGCAATAATTATAGTTAGAATAAACTGAATTTCTGTAAGGTCCATTTTTCCATATGTAAAAAAACATATTAATATACATATTCCTACTTGAAAAAATAGTATAACATTTTAGCTAGGTTTTTCTAAAGAACAGTTTGATAATGCTGGGTCTTACTGCAAATACGACCATTGATAATCCAACGACCACTTTAAGAGCATCAAAAGGAAAAACAAACTCAGTGTTTGCAAGAGCCTGAATTTCGTATATCAAAACTAGAATTCCGTATAACAGGACAAAACCCCTCACTAAAATGTAGAAATCAAGCAGGTCGTCTGAACTCAACTACTGTCACCCCATATTTACCCCCCTATGACCGGTTATATATTTCACGTTTATTTTTGATGGTTGGTTGATGGATTAATATACCATTTACGGACTCTTTATGTCGTTATAAGTTTAATTAAGAGCGCATAAGTGGAGATAACCATATTTTAATGAAATAATATGTAGTTTTATGAATTATTATCATCGAAAAGGGTGAGATAAGGAATATTACGGCACATATAGAGATTTTTAAGGCAAGTTTATGATAGTTAAGAGAATCTAATCTAAAGAATATTGTTATACTGCCTATTCTCAATGTAAAGCTTATCTTTTAAGCCTGATTATCAGGTGATTACGGGGATAGCTATGGTAAACAAAATACAATGTGCACACATTTTAGTGGAAAAACAAAATCAAGCCCTTAAAATTATGGAGCGAATTAGAAAAGGAGAAAAATTCGGAAAACTTGCGCGTGAACTATCGTTATGCCCCAGTGCAAAAAGAGAAGGAAATCTGGGTTATTTCGGGAGAGGCCAGATGGTAAATGAATTTGAGAGTACAGCATTTAAGCTTCAAGTTGCAGAGATATCAGACCCTGTAAAAACAAAATTCGGATACCACATCATCAAAAGATTATCATAAATAAAAGAAACTCAAATTCAATAAAAGCTAATTAAAAAACTGAAAAATGATTAAAAAGATTATTTAATTGATAATAAAACATCATTTAGATCAGAAACAAATTCTTTAAGATGCTTCGCTTCAGTATGCGGCATCACTAGAATTCTAATACAAGTTTGGCAAAGAGACAATATCCATCCTTTCTTTAAGAGCTTGTCAACTACCAATTTATCATCTACACCTGAGCAAGTAAACCCAATGATGTTCATTGTGGGCTTGATTATTACTTGAGTTCTATCCAACTTTTTTAATTCTTCGTAAAGAATTGCAGTATTCTCAATGCATTTCTTCACTATTGATCTGTACCCGCTTCTTCCAAGACTTTTCATAGCTGTCCAGACAGCAATTGATGGAGCAGCAGGCCTTGTGCCTTGAAGAGTTGTTAGATTCACTTTACCTAAACCTATGTAATCAACTGATCTATTTATTATAGAAAGAAATGACGTATCTCTAAACAGAATACCTCCTGCTGGAATGGGACACAACCCCATCTTATGAGGATCAATAGTTATTGATTTAACACCAGGAGCCTCAAAATCAAAAACTCCTTCATAAAGTCCTAGATCTTTTAGAAATGGAATTACAAACCCTCCAAATGCAGCATCAACATGCAAGAATACATCATTTTCAAGAGATATATCTGAGAGTTTAGGTATATCATCCACAGTTCCCAAAAGTGTAGAGCCTGCAATCCCGATTATGGCAAGTGTTTGTCGATTAATTTCATTTTCAACTTCAGATATATCTATTTTGAATTCATTCGTTAAAGGTACTTCAACGAGTTTTAATCCAAGAATATCAGCCGCTCGTTCAAATGAATAATGTGCAGAAATAGGGATGATAACTTCATTTTTTCTGTTATTGCATTGCTTTTTGGCAACCCAGAGTGCTGTGATGTTCGCCTCAGTTCCACCTGAAACAATGTGGCCTGCTGCATGAGAATTTGAAAGAAGAACTCCCAGCATGGAAATGACTTCTTTCTCGAGATTTGAGGAACCTGGAAAGAGGAATTCATCCCCAAGATTTTTTTCCAATGCAATAGAATAGGTCTTCTTAGATATTTCAAGAGGATTAGTGCACATAGAAGCTAAAATTTTACCTGAGCTGTATTTTTGGTCCTTGCATAATCTCTTTTGTAAGATTTTAAGAATTTTTTCTTCACTAAATCCTTTTTCTTGCATTGAATCTTAACATCCTATTCTTAAGTTAGGAATAATTAACTTTCTTCCACCAAAACTTCTGCACCACTATTATCTGCTTGAGTGTAAAATGCGTAACCACCAAAATTAGAATCTAAAAAGTTCTGAACTTTTTCAAATAGCTTTTTTGCTTCGGCTTTTCCTTCCACCAATCCATAAACTGTTGGTCCCCAAGAACTCTGTCCAGCACCATATGCCCCTTCATCAAGTAAGAATTTTACTGTCTCTGATACTGGTCCTCCTGCAAACTTACCTCCTTGCACACTGCTGAAAGTTTCTCCAGTCATAATTTGAAAATCAGTAAATGCGGATCCAAATCTAGAAATATCATGTTCTAGAAGTGCAGGAATCATCTTCATTAATAGAAGTCTACACATTTTTCCCACGAGTTCAGTCGGAGCCGAAGGTAGTTTTTCAAATGCACGACATTCATCTTTTCCACTTATCCCTTTTTTTATCCCAGGAAGTCCCACTACCATAAACCAATCTTCAGGGAATTCATGTCTGACCATAATTGGGGGAGCATTATTCTTTCTTTCTTCGTCAGTAGATTTTCCTCCATCGACTATGAAGCCGCCTATTTCAAAAGCTGCGGTTCCTATTCCAGATACACTTCCTCGACCTAAGATTTCAGATAAATGATTGATAGGAGCTTTAAAATTAAAGAGTTCAGATAGACCTAAAGCTATAGCAAGTTCAAGTTGAGTTCCAGAACCAAGTCCTACATGGGATGGGATAGTCTGCAACACTTTGATTTGGCAGAGTTCATCAATTCTGAAGTGACCTAATATTCTTTCAGCAGTGTTCTTAACACGTTCCTGATATTCTCCTTCAATAACCATGTTTGTTGATTCAGAGAATTCTACTATTGCATTGGGTTGTTTAATAGACAATCCAATTGAACCAAACATCCTGCCTAATTCTCCATTTACATCAATAATTCCCAAATGAAGCCTCGAAGGAGTCTTGACTTTGACTTTCATCTTTTTTTAGTCCACTTTTTTATTCGAGTTTGTATATCGGACATAATTTCTGAATAGATTGAATTTGGAGCAACTCTATTTACAATTTTGGTGTAATGATTCACTAAATCTACAAGTTCTTTTGCTTTTTTTTCTTCACCAGACACTATGAAAACCTCTATTCTGGTTGCATGAATTATACTTTCAATTACCGCTGATTTGGCTCTGTGATAAACTTGAAGTGAATTCTTTTTAGATTTAGCAATCTTCTGTACTCTACACAAAATCTTTGCTTTTTCACCAGACCCTGTTAGATTAGTGACCTTGAATTCAATAAATGCATCAGTGTTCCGTAAATATGGTGCATCAACTTTGGATGCGTGTGTAAACCAGTCTTTTGGTAATTTATTTCCAGGATTTACATCTTTGAACACTGTTCTATGAAACAAAATTGGATCTGATGTAATGTTTACAACACCACATTTCTTTTCTTTAAGGTTCACGTATGTTTTCGTTGTTTTGTATACAGATAATGTAAAATGTTTTTCATCTTCAGAAGATATTCCCATTGGGGCTGCTATAGGATTCTGGTTTTTATCAAAAGTTGAAACTATAGTTTCAACTATTCCATTCCTTACGAATCCTATCTTAGTAAGCTCATCTGAGGGAAGCAATACGGCGGTAACTATCTATAATGATATATAAGGAAAGATATTTGCATGATAAATAATATCTAACATCAAAAAGTGATTTTAATGACTCGGCTAAAAATTTGGCTCCAGATTATTAGACTCAAGTTTCTATCAGCTTCTATTATAGCCGTCACAGCTGGTCTCACAATATCTTATGGACGATTCGGTCTAATTAACCCGTTTCTAGCTGCTTTAACATATCTAGGCGTCATCTCTCTCCACATCAGTGTAGATTTACTAAATGACTATTTTGACTATCTAAGTGGAATAGACCTAATCACTACACGAACCCCTTTCAGTGGAGGAACAGGTGTTCTTCCTGCCGGTCTTCTTGCTCCTTTAAGTGTGTATAAAGCTGGAATCTTCTTTCTAGTTGGCGGTATAACCATAGGTCTTTATCTCACATTAACCCAGAGCTTCTTAATCTTGCCAATATTAGCTTTCGCTGCTATTTCAACCTACTTCTACTCTACGCGGCTCATAGCATGGGGGGTAGGTGAACTTCTCTTAGTTTTTAAAGGTGCATTCATCGTATTGGGAACCTATCTAGTTCAGACTATCAGATTGGATTTTGAACCATTCTATGTAGGACTTATATTCGGGACTCTATCCACTTCTGTTCTATTTATCAACGAGTTTCCAGACTATGATGCAGACAAAGCCAAGAGACGAAAGAACATTGTAGTACGTCTTGGGAAACAGAGAGCAGCTGCCTTTCACAAGTTCTTTCATATTGTTTCTTATTCTATGATAATACTAGGTGTAGCTCTAAAAATAATTCCTGTCTTAGCGTTGCTATCACTTCTAATTCTTCCTTTAACTGTAAGAGTAGCAAAGGGGTTGAAAGAAAATTACGGGAATTCTAATGAACTGATTCCGCATATGGCTATAACGTCTCACATAGCACGTCTAATCGGGATTATTATTATTATAAGCTACTTTGTCCAGATCTAACCCGTAGAATCTTCTGTTATTCCATATTCTTTCCACTTAGAGTCAACAAGTTTCTCTGTCTCTTGATCTGGTTTCACAACCTCTTGCCATTCCCTAGTGAATCCTTCCTCTTTCCACTTCACTGTAGCGTCTATTCCAAGTTTAGACCCTAAATTTACCAAATGAGATGCTGGGTCTAGCGTATCGGTGGGAACATTATCCAGAATCAAAGTATCGCGCTTTGGATCAGTCCTTGTGGTTACTGCCCAAATAACTTCATTAATATCATGAACGTTAATGTTATTGTCCACCACTACTATCATTTTTGTTAACATAAATTGGCCAAGACCCCATAGTCCCATCATAACTTTCCTTGCTTGACCAGGGTACCTCTTCTTTATTGCGACTATAGCTAATCCATGGAACCATCCGGCGGCAGGCATATTGACGTCCACAACTTCAGGCTGGAAGACTTGAATAAGGGGAAGAAACGATCTTTCAATTACTTTTCCTATATAGGCGTCCTCAAGTATTGGTTTACCCACAACTGTAGTCAAATAAACTGGTTTTTCCCTTCGCATAACTCCTGTTAAGTGAAATAAAGGATAGAGGTCGGGAGCGGTATAGTAACCTGTATGGTCTCCGAATGGACCTTCAACTCTCATATCTTCAGAATCAACATAACCCTCCAAAACAATCTCGGCATTGGCTGGAACTTCAAGGTCAATTGTTTTACATTTGGTTAACATAACTCCTTTCTTTCTCATGATCCCTGCGAAAAGGAACTTATCCAAACCTTCAGGAACTGGAGCAACAGCTGAATAGATGGTGGCTGGGTCAGCACCAATAACCACCGCTACCTCTATCTTCCGATTTTCTTCTTGAGCCATCTTGAAGTGCTGTGCACCTCGTTTATGTATCTGCCAATGCATACCTGCTGTTTTACCATCATAAATCTGCATCCTGTAGACACCAATATTTCGAATTTCAGTTTCAGGATTCTTTGTCAATACAAGTCCAAATGTAATGAAACGACTAGCATCTTTGGGCCAAGTTTTAAGGGCTGGAAGGAAGGACAAGGTAGGAGAATCAGTTTCAATAATCTGGTTTACTGGACCTTTTTTAACAATCTTAGGAGCAAATCCTGCCATTTCAGCCAATCGTGGGAGTGCACTGACCTTTCCCAAGATGCCGGATGGCATTTTCTGCGTAAGAATATCGGTAAGTCTTGATCCGATCTTCTCGAAGTTATCTGTATCAAGAGATATCTTCATTCTATCCATAGTACCGAAGGCGTTTCCAAGTACGGGCATATCGAAACCTTTGACATTTTCAAATAAAATTGCTGGGCCTTTATTGTACATTACTCTCCTTAGAATTTCAGCCATCTCTAGATCGACATTAACCTCAGTTGAAATTCTTCGAAGATTGTCTTTTTTCTCAAGTACATTAATAAAGTCACATAAGTTGTCAAAGACCATGTTTTTTCACTTAAATCGATATGATAGATATGGTTAATATAAGGGTTCACTGAATTGGCAGAAGAGGAAGTGTAAATTCTTCAGGTATATACTGGGGTGCTGATGTATGAATCAGAAAACAGGCGGACTTAATGAAGAATGGGATAAAGTTATAGATGTATTATCTCAGATAATCCCTGTCTATGACCGAGTCAACCACTTCATATCCTTTGGTAAAGATTTAGTTTATAGAAGAGAGGGAATTTTGAAGACCATTAAATCAAATGACATAGTCTTGGATGCAGGTGCTGGTCCTGGAGTTATGAGTCAGATACTCTTGCAATCCGTACAGGATACAGGGAATTTGGTAATGCTTGACCCACTGAAGGTTATGCTTTCTCAGGCACGAAGGCGTATTGTAGACAAAAGTATTCATTTTTCTCTCGGGATATTTGAGAGTCTTCCCTTTAGAGATAAGAGTTTTGATGTTGTGATGACAGGTTTTTCCTTAAGAGATGCTGGGAATCTCCATTTTGCTGTGACAGAAATACATAGAGTTTTGAAGGATGGGGGCAGTTTTCTTATTGTTGATCTTGGGAAACCGAATAATCGATTTTTTCGGTGGATAATCGGTATACACTGGAGATATCTCGTTGGGTTACTAGGGTTTATTGCAGCTGGAAGAAAAGGTTTACTTTTCACTACTCTTTATACAACTTACAAGAAGCTTCTCACCAACGAAGAGCAGAAGAACCTTTTTGAAGAAATTTTTTCTGAAGTATCCTTTCAGACCAGAATGTTAGGCGGAGTAGTAATTGTGAAATGTAAGAAGACTGAATCAAATAGAATAAATCTTTAAAGACATTTGGTTTTCAAGTCTATATATGAAAGTGCGAATTGGCCGTAGTCCTGATGCTGATGATGCATTCATGTATTATGCTCTAGTGAAGAACAAAGTAAATATGAAAAATGCGGAATTAACTCACATAGTTGAGGATATTGAAAGTTTGAATCAACGGTCCCGCGCTGCAGAATTGGAGGTTACAGCTATATCTGCGAATGCTTACGGATATGTAAGCGACAAGTATTATATTCTTAGTGTAGGTAGCAGTCAAGGAATAGGGTATGGTCCAATTCTAGTTGCACGCAACGATATTCCTCTAGACGAAATTCCAAATAAAACTATAGCTATACCTGGAAAATTAACTACTGCCAATCTCGTACTCAAGATGGCTCTTGGCGACGTTAATGTCGTGGAGATGAGCTTCGATAAGATAATTGGAGCTGTTGTTAGGGGTGATATTGACGTAGGTTTAGTTATTCATGAAGGTCAGATCACTCATAAACAGCATAATTTGACCAATATTTTAGATTTAGGAAAGTGGTGGAATAAAGAGACAGGGGGTCAACCTCTTCCGCTTGGATTAGATGTATCCAGAAAGGATTTAGGGATAGAGTTTGCTCGTGACTTTAGGGATGTTCTTAGAAATTCTATCCGTTATGCCTTTGATCATAAAGAAGATGCACTTGACTACGCTATGCAATACGCTAGAGACATACCGCGCGATATAGTTGAACGCTTTGTCTATATGTATGTAAATGATTTGACCTTAAATATGGGTGAAACGGGAGAGCAAGCTCTTAAGACATTATTTGATCGTGCTTCTAAGCAAGGGCTTTTACCATCTATTCCGCTAGAATTTATATGATATTTTTCTATGAAGTTTTCACGTCTAGTAGATTTATTTTTTTATTTCGTTTAGGAACCGTTTCAAGCCTTTCTCAACATCATTATTGAAATCTAGTTTAATCATCTGAAAATATTGTAGAAGAAGTTTGACTGGAAGATTCAGTCTGATTGATGCATGACGAGCTATTTCATCAAGGCTTTCTTCTCTATACTTAACGGCTTTGGAGAGCAGTTCAACTGCTTTTCTTATCCTTTCCGGTTCTTTTTGAGAGATATTTGAGTTGGCTACTGTTACTGCAAATACAGCTGGAGTATGCGTTAGATTCCACCATTCTTCACCTATGTCATAGATAGTTCTATAACCATTAATCGTTGACATTAAAGCATCATCCCCTATTGTTAGAGCGAAGGGAGCTTCACTTAGGAGATCTTTAGCATCTGCCCCTATATTAGTAACAAAATTTACATTGATGCCTTTTCGTTCAAGAATGATCTTAAGCATCATGATTGATGTTTCTGTATGGTTTGTTACCGCGATTGAGTCACCGTTTTGTATGGAAGTTTCACCATCAGAGACTACGATAGAACTTAGTGATGGGCCGACACTATGTACAGATAGGGCTGGCACCACCTCCAACTCTCGTTCATGAGCGATTAGACTGGCAGATGCCACAGGAGCAATATCTAGTTCTCCAGAAATTACCTTCAGCATCAACTCTTTCGGTGTCGCTGAAATTATCTTCACATCCTCAAACTTGTTCTTCTCAAAGTAGTAGAATGCGGAGTCGCTATGGCTGAAAGATATTCTGCCTATTCGAATCGTTTTAGCATCACCTACAGATAATTTAGAACATTATACAATGTATCCCTTTCCGCTGGAATCCTGCCTATCTCTTTTGCAATATGGACAATAGATTCTTTAGTAGCTATCTCATTTCTACCTGTAGATCTGTAAACTTTTTCATTTAGGGCTGTCCCTACAAGATCATTTCCGCCATAGGTTAAAACAATCTGAGCTACTTTTTTACCCAGTGCAACCCAATATATTGCAATATTGTTGATACTACCTGCTAGAAGAAGTCTCGAAGTTGCATAAACTCTTAAATCATCAAATGCTGAAGAAGGACCATTAACTCTTCCAGAAATTAAAAGTTCAGTATTTTCTGGACTATATTTTAATGGAATAAAGGATAAAAACCCTGACGTTCGTTTCTGCAATTCTCTAATCTTCAAAATATGATCTACTCTATGCTCAGTCTTTTCAACATGACCATAAAGCATTGTGGAGTTGCCTCGAATTCCTTGTTTGTGGGCTATTTCCGCTGCATTAAGCCATTCTTCACCACTACACTTAGAGGCAGCTGCAACAATCTTTCTTATTTCAGGGTTAAAGATTTCTGCGCCTCCACCTGCATTAGCATCTATCCCTGCATCCTTAAACCGTGAGAAAACTTCAGTAATTGAGTTATTAGTTAACTTAGATATGAAGATAATTTCAATCATTGTTAACGCCTTTACAGTTACATTAGGCCACTTAGTTTTGATACCCCTGAAGATATTCTCGTAGAATTCGATCTGAAGGTCAGGATTAAGTCCACCGACTATATGAATCTCGGTGGCTCCATTATTGACTGCTTTCTTTACGCGCTCCAATACTTGAGGAACTGAGAGAGTATACCCTCCGCTTACTTTCTTTCCTTTCTTGTAAGGTCTATAAAATGCGCATATGGAACATTTCGCTACACATATATTCGAGTAATTCAGATTATAGCTTGATACAAAAGTAACTTTGTCACCAACAAGTTTCTTCCTGACATTATCAGCCACTAATCCCAGTAGGTGAATGTCATCAATATTCATTAAAGAGACCCCATCGTTGAAATCAAGTTCTTCACCATGAATTGCCTTTTCAAGTGCCTTGGAAGCAGATGAATCAGCTATAATGGTCTCTAAAGTTCGCAATCTCTTAAATACAAAAATAGTGCATTATATTTCCTTTACTCCCAAGAGATTGAGGAGCTATGGTTATTGACACAAAAATGCTTGGTCTATTACTCCGTGACTCTGACATTTACAGTATTCTTGAAAAGGCTCTTCACGGTGACAGACTCGGATTTAAAGACATAAATTATCTAATGAAATCTCAGGATACTCATCTCATCGGCTTAGTTGCGGATAGAATCAGAAAGGAGATAGTAGGAGATACAGTCACATTTATTCCAAACCAGATTCTAAACTACACGAATATCTGTACTGTGCGATGTGATTTCTGCGCATTTTATAGGAATAGTGGTGATGAAGATAGTTATACGTTGAATCCTAGTCAAGTGATTGATAGAGCTGTTAAGGCCTGGTCTCAATATAATACTAAACAGGTTTTAATTCAGGGTGGAGTGAATCCTGAGATTTCCATTGAATATTACGAAGAGATTTTTCATGGCATCAAAGAGAAGACCAAAAATTTAGCTATTCATGGATTAAGCACTTCAGAGATAGAGTTTATCTCAAAGAAAGAAAGGGTAAGTATTAAGGAGGTACTTCAACGCTTGCAAAATTCTGGGCTAGATTCTATCCCAGGTGCAGGTGGAGAAATTCTTGTAGATAGAATTAGGAAGAAGATTGGGCGGCGCCTTTCATCTGTTAATGGATGGTTGAGAGTCATGGAAGAGGCACACAAGCTAAATATCCCTACTTCAGCCACTATGATGTATGGACATATCGAAAGCGAGACTGATAGGGCTAAACACCTTCTCACGATAAGGGAGTTACAGAAGAAGACCGGAGGATTTATGGCATTTATAGGCTGGAATTTTGAGTCTGGGTCCACTAAGCTAGAGCAAGACGGATTAGTCACCCATTCTTCGGGAGGAATGGAGCTCCTTAGAATAGTTGCAGCTGCTAGAATAGTTTTCAGAGAACTTATCCGGAATATCCAGTCATCATGGCTGACTAACAGCATTTCGATGGCACAGATAGCATTAATTAATGGCGCCAATGACTGGGGAGGTACGCTTTATGATGAAGAAGTGATACCTGCTACCGGGAAACAAGTTAGAGATATAAAGACTCAGGAAATATTACATTCAATCAAAAATATGAATAGACCGATTGCTGAAAGAGATAATTGTTACAAGATACTACGATACCTATAACTCAAATAAGATAATACTACTTCTGCATAACATATTACATGTGAATGAATACACTACAACCACTCGATTATATCCCAACAGAGTAAGAAATGATTACGATCGACTATTTCCTCCCATGGTTAGTACAAAAAGAATCGTTTGACTGTTTTTTTTATTCACAATATTGGCAATATATTGAGACAAATGGACATAACATTTGAGATGTTTGGAATTAAAGATGAGATATGATGACGTGATTTTATGAATTTAGTTAATTTTTCATCTGGTGATAAAGTCATGTATAAAGACATGATTGGTGTTATTGATTCAGTAGAATATGAACACATAAAAATCAAACTAGAAGATAATTTGTATATAGTTGTTAATATTGAGGATGTAGAATTAATTGAATAAATTTTGAGCTTTATCCGAATTATTGAATAACGTTTAATTTTGTTTTTGAATGACCGGGTAGATCATTTTCAACAAAATTCTCCCCGTTTATTGTAATCTTTGTAGTCTGTGGTAAATCACCTGATTCAAGCCATCCGGTGAAGATTTTTATTTCTTGGAAAAGTCGTTCAATTTGTAAGGGTTTTTTTGCGTTGACTTCGTCGTAGCAGGAAACAATATGTCCCATGTGTACATTTTGAATCCCCAAATATTTGGTTACGTAATATGAGAAGAAAGTCACTGCCTCTTGGTGAGTTTGTGGTGATTTCTTAGCATAGAGCTCACTAAGAGAAGGGCTATGTTCATCACCCTCTAGGTTAATGGGGATTGGTTTTTGGTCAACGTGTTTTTTTATCATGGTTTCCTGCCTAACGTTTTTTGAATCTTTTTGAAGAGACTTTTTCTTCGAAGTTTTTACTGTAACTGATTCATTTACAAAATTCTTTCCATACTTATCAAGAAGCTTTATGATAAAATCTTCGCTTCCTTCCACTTCAATAATTCCTTCATTCATATTGATTTTTGCTTTTGTGGATTCAACCATTTCATTTAGGTTTTGTGTAATTGAGTATATATGGATTTTTGAATTTAAAAATAATTATTTTTTTATTATTTTCTGATTCACACCTAAGAATAAGAGAACTTATTAGTTTCTAGGAACCAATCTTGAATTTGTTATAATATGGCCGTTGGTTATTGTCGTGATTGTAAGAGATTTGTGCCTGATGCAGATTGTGATGGAGGATTGTGTCCATATTGTGAAGGGGAAAATGTTTCGTGCAATCTCCAGAAGAATGAAGAATAAGACTAGGTGAATGCGCCGGTTAATACCAAAGATAAGAGTACTTCGCCTATCAGGTAAGGTATGATTGCAGCTACTATTCCTATCCCGACCATTTCAAGGCCGGATACAATCCAATGTCTGTCTGTAAATGTGGTCTTCCAACATCCGATAATAAATAGGGACAAATATGTTAAGATGGCAGAGATTATCAGGCTGTTTAGTGGTGTCGGTATTAGAAAGAATGGAAGTATGGGAATCATACCTCCAGCTAAGAATGCAGTTAACATAATCAAACCTATTTTGAATGGTGGTTCAAACCTTTTTTCAATAAGCCCCAATTCTTCTTTCATCATTACGTCAAGCCAAACTTCCTCATCACTAGTAATTCGATTCACAATCATGTTAATTTCTTCATCATTAAAAGATGCTTTATTTCGATACATAATTCTGATCTCTTCTTTTTCTACCTCGGGTACTTGCTCAATTTCTATTTTTTCTCTATTGATCTCACTCCTATGGTGCTCTATCTCAGATTTGGATGAGATGTATGCCCCTATACCCATAGATATAGCGCCAGCAATAACTCCTGAAATCCCCACTACAATGATGTGGTCTTGTGCAAAAGATCCGCCGGTTACTCCAGCGAGAAGAGCAAGTAATGAAATTGAACCATCATTAAAACCAAACACTATTTCACGTACATTGGTTCGTTTATGCCACTGTTCAGCTTCTTCAATATTCTTCCTTGCATTTTCAAGAATTTTTTTGTGGTCCACTTTGATTATTTCACTGGTGATTACTATTTGGGGGGATACTAAGTTTTGATAAATCTTTCCAGTAGATGCTTGACGTCTTGTTAGATTCTATTCTAAATAGAAATGGTTTTATTGTACTTGAATTTAGCTCAGGAATAGGAAAGAGCAATAATGGACAGAGACATCTTTACAACCTGCACATATTTTGCTTGTTGTCTATGCTGTAGTCTGGTCCAGCCTTAACCTGTTTAAGAAACTCTTTCTTCGGCGGTTATCTTGGCTGTGCAAACTAATCCATTCCATAGAATATTCGATAAAATAGGGCATACACCCCTAATTCCCCTAAAAAAAGTGGGTTCCCGAGGGATGAAACTGTATGCTAAACTTGAATGGGCCAACCCATTTGGTTCGGTTAAGGATAGGCCAGCTTGGTGGATGATTCAAGAAGGTGAACGACAAGGTATTCTCAAGAAAGGTGAAAGCATCATTATTGAACCGACATCAGGAAATACTGGAGTAGCCTTGGCAGGGATGTGTCAAGCTCTCGGATACAAAGCTGAAATGGTAGTCCCAAAAAGAGTAAGTTCAGAAACTAAAGGCATTATGAAAGCAATGGGTGTGAAGATGCTTGAAACAGATGATGATTTATGTCCCAGAGTAGGTCCAGGAACTGACCAAGCAATAGCGTTAGCTGAAGCGATAGTGAAAGGTAATCCTAAGAAATATTGTATGCCAAATCAATATAAGAATGAAGCTAATTTTCAAGCTCATTACGAGACTACCGGCCCAGAATTATGGGAAGAAACAGAAGGCAAGATAACACATTTCATAACAGGTATAGGAACCGGTGGAACTATAACCGGAGTTTCATCCTACCTAAAAGAGAAGAATCCAGCGATTAAGGTTACTGCGGTACAACCACAAAAAGACCATCATTTACAAGGATTGAGAAATATTGAGGAGTCACAGATGCCTGATGTACTTAAACGACGTGTAGAAGTTATTGATGATTGGAGGACTATCTCTGATGAAGATGCATTCAACACATTGGCAGAAGCTGGAAGAATGGAGAACCTGTTTTTGGGTCCTTCATCAGGAGCTACTCTCCGTGCTGCTCTAGATCTTAGCGATAATGTGAAGGATGGTGTTGGAATAGTAATTTTCGGTGATAGTGGTCATAAATATTGGAGTGTATATAATCAGTTTAACGTGTTTACAAAAGATGAATTTGATAAGCTCAAAGTTGGAGCAAGATATAATGCTGAACCTTTATTCCTAGAGAATAAGATACCGCCAAATAAATAATTTAGACCCATTTTTTTATACAACGATTAATGTTCTATCTGTTGAATATTATTTGATTTATAAACAATACAGCCAGATTTATAACGCTGTTTTTTGTCAAAATAAATATTGAGTATTAGAGATTGTGAGATGAGATGGCACTAGATAAGAAAGCAGTATTGGAAGCTTTGAAACCAGTTATGGATCCGGAGCTTAAAATGAGTATAATGGATCTTGGCATGGTTAAAGAGGTAAGAGTAGAAAATGATGATGTTTATGTGAAAATTGCTCTTACAGCTGAGGGTTGTCCACTTGTAGATAAGATAAGAACAGATGTATCGGCTGCTTTGAGGAATGCTTCGTCTGTAAAGATTGAATTTGAAACTATGAGTAAGGAAGAACTAGAAGTAGTGAGAGAGAAAATTCAAAAAAGATCTTCAGTTGAAAATAAAGTACCTGTAAGTAATCAACAACCTGTAACAGGCATAACTAAAATGTCAAAGGCGGGTATTCGAAACATTATAGCGATAGCTTCTGGGAAAGGGGGTGTAGGAAAATCATTTGCTACAGCTATCCTTGCTACCGAAATTGCAAAACGTGGTTATCATGTAGGGATTCTTGACGCGGATATTACTGGTCCAAGCATGGCCAAAGTGTTTGGGTTAACTGAACGAGTTACTGGAAGTCCGACAGGTATTCTTCCAGCTCAAACCAAGCTAGGAATAAAGGTAATTTCTATGAACCTTGTACTGGAAAAACCAGATGATGCTGTTGTTTGGAGAGGACCAATCTTGAATCAGGTGATAAGACAGATGTATTCTGATGTAGATTGGGGAGACCTCCATTTCTTACTTGTAGATTTACCACCTGGAACTAGTGATTCACCTCTAACAGTTTATCAATCTATGCCTGTGAATGGTTCAGTGATAATAACAACCCCCCAAGATTTAGCTTTAATGATAGTCAAGAAAGCTATTCGTATGGCCACAACTATGAAAATTCCAATACTTGGGCTTGTTGAGAATATGAGTTATTTTAATTGTCCAAGTTGTAATGAACATTTATCAATATTTGGACGATCTAAAGGTGAAGAAAACTCAAAAGAAATCGGGATACCATTCTTGGGAGTAATACCTCTTGATCCAGAGATACCGAAACTTTCAGATCTTGGGCATATAGAAGATTACAGCAATCCAGATATTGTTTCGTTAGTTGATAAGATACTAGAAAATCTCAAGAATCCGCCAAAGGAACAGGCAAAAACAGTGGCATCGAAAAAGAAGATTGAAAAATAGAGAAGATTTTCGATAGATTACTCGAACTTCATCATTATGCTTGGGATCTCATCAATTACGTCAGAAGCGAGTAGGTGGAATCCCTTTGTTTCCGCTACTTTTTCACCAGCTAGCCCATTGAAGAATGCCCCTAAAGTTGCTGCTTCGAATGCGTCTAACCCTTTTGCGAGCAAACCAGCTACTATGCCTGAAAGGATATCACCTGTACCCCCAGCAGTCATTGCGGGAGATCCAGTTTTATTCAAAATCACTTTAGTTCCATCAGAGATTATATCAACTCTACTTTTAAGAAGTATCGTTATGTCGTTCTTCGCAGCCATTTTTTTGACTGCATCAATTCTTTCATCTAAAGATATATTTAAGTCAATTTCAAATAGACGTTTAAATTCACCGATATGCGGAGTAATTACAGCATTTTTACCCTGAATTTTATTTACAATATCGGTTCTTAATGCATCTGCATCGAGTACTACTTTTACTCTGTTAGAAGATAGTTCTTGAACAAGTTTACACGACCCATCAGTTCTTTGAATTCCGAGTCCAGGTCCTAAAACAATGGAATCAACTTTAGGAAGCCACCTCAAAAGTTTGTTTACTGAACCTGGTGTGAGTTTAACATCAGGCCTTGGGATCACTATAATGTTGGGTGAAAGTGCTCTAACTGCTGTTGTTATTGTCTGTGGAACACATAGGTATAGAAGATCTACTCCACATCGTAAAGCTGAAGATGCAGTAAGAAAAGGTGCTCCATGGTATAGCCTTCCACCTCCAATAACTGCTACTGATCCATTTTCGCCTTTTCTTGAATCGGGGTTACGGGGTTTTAGGATAGATTTCACATATTTCTCTGAGACTTCGGAGATTTCGCCCATTTGCACTACATGTTTACCAAGTATATGTTATAAATAAATGTGCGAATTAAGCTTCATCGTAGCTTAACATTGAGAATATATTGTAACCTTCGAGTTTCTTTCTTCCATTAAGGGGGGTAAGTTCCACTATGAATTCGATATCAGCTACTTTTCCATTGATCTTCTCTACAAGTTCAACTGCTGCTTTTGCTGTTCCTCCTGTTGCTAAAAGGTCATCGATAATAGCTACTTTTTGACCGGAAACTATTGCGTCATTGTGCATTTCCATAGTTTCAGAACCGTATTCGAGATCATATGATGTGGATATTGTTTTACTCGGAAGTTTTGATTTCTTTCTAATAGGCACAAATGAGGCACCCATGTTGTAAGCAACTGGTGCACCTATTATGAATCCACGGGCTTCTATACCGACAATTACATCTATTCCAAGGGTTCTACATCTTTCTGTTAGTGTATCTATTACGTACTTGAATGCCTCATGGTCTTGAAGTAATGTTGTAATATCTCTGAATAGAATACCGGGTTTTGGAAAATCGGGTATGTTTCTAATTTTTTTCTTAAGATCTATTATTATTATTCAACTCAATATTTTGTTAAGCTTGGATTACTGCATCATCAAGGGCTTTACTGCAACTACAACTTCTTGATTCCGGTATTTTAAGTATCATGTTTAAGATCAGATTCTTTACTCTGTCATTATTATCCCTGAAAACTTTAACGACCTCTGCAAATTCTACAGGTTTTAGCCCGGGTTTTCCTTCAAGCCCAACATCGTAGTCGGTTACAAGAGATATATTCGCGTAGCATATGCCTAATTCTCGAGCTAAGGTGCATTCTGGGTATTGAGTCATACCGATAACTTCCCAGCCGTTGCTTGTGAAAAACTTGGATTCTGCTCGAGTGGAGAATCTTGGGCCTTCAATAACTACTATCGTACCTGTATTATGAACTGAAATGCCTAGTTTTTTTGTTATGTTTACTGCTACTTCGCGAAGCTCTTGACAATATGGGTCAGCTACGCTTATGTGTGTAGTGATTGGGCCATCATAAAA
>JASMAB010000014.1 GCA_030754585.1 Nitrososphaerales archaeon
ACTGAAGAGGTCAATTTGACTCGGTTTAAAATAGTCATCACTTAAAGAACCATAAAGGGACTTCAGTAAGGCTCTTGCATTTTCAGGCATTGTAACAAGCTCTGCCGTGTCAACTGCAGCAAACATAAGTAAAAAATGAGCAATCTTATGGCTCTCCTTTCCAGCATAACGATGAAAAGGGCGCTGTGAAATCTCAGTGGAAGACTCCCATTGGCGTTCAACACTCTTAGGACTTTGCTCAACATATTCTCTCAATAAAGGCTTAATTTTTTCCAATTCATCAAAGGAAACTGTCATTTTCCTTCAAATCACAAAAAGAGAAGATTCCTAAAATGAACCACTAGTTTATTCATGGATTATATCACCATCTCTGCGTTAAGCATTTCAGCAGTATAATTCTGGGTTTTCTGTGTGGATAGGAATTACTTTCTCAGGATTTATTTCTTTTATCATTTCTCGGATTTTGTCGCCTGATGCGTGTCCTGATGCGTGAGCAGAATATTCTTTGATTTTGTAGTGTCTTAACCAATTCTTTTTTCGTTTTTCATCTATCTTCATTTCTTCATCGAATGGTTCACATGATGATTTGATCCATACAGCGTTCTTTGGATTTATATCGGATAACTGGTTTATTTCCCACATACTCATAGAAACAACATATTTACTGGGATTCTCTTTAAGTTCACTGTAAATTATTGAGTTGTCTCTGTCTATAAAGTCTCTTTCCCATGTATTGTAATCTTGTTCAAGAAGCTTGGGATCGATATTTTCTTTATCAATTAGACCCCAACTCTTCTTAGGAACAAGAATCTTAACATCATCTAACTTGAATGGACAAAGGTCACCTAAACTTTGAACAAGATAAGCAAGCCTAGGATTTACCACAAACTCCCTACCATTAGCTTTCGCTGACTCATACATTGTGTTTATTCTATCCAAATCCCTCACTGGATGTTCAACAAACACCAACTCTTCAGCACCAGAAATAAGATTAGTAATCTTTGCTTTAACTTCTGATTCACTATCTTTCTTATCAGTATCTATTCTTGTTCCCTCAGAAATCAAAATTTTTGGTTTTGCTTGTTTTGCTTTCACAACAAAATCTTCACTAAGCTTCTGATGTGAACCATGAAACCTTATGTCACCAGTATAAACAAGGTTTCCTTCATCAGAATAAACAATGTACCCACATGCACCAGGCAATGAATGGTCAACAGGAACCATCTCAACCTCCAAAGCCCCCACAGACACTTTTTTTCCGGGCTCCAATATCGTGAAATCTCGATCATGAACAAACTCGCTCTTTTTTCTGGAAACCCTTGATAATACTCCTTTGTTGTTTCGGAAAAAAACAAAAGTATCGCAAGCAGAAACTAAATCAGAAAGCGGATTACTACCTGTCTCTTCTAACACTTGAAGAATAACCTTTGTTGTTTTACTGCAAAAAATGGGTATATCAATCCTCAAAAAATGGATATATTGAGCATGATCTGCATGCGCATGACTTAAGAAAACACCATCAATACTTCTCTTCTCTTTTGATTTACCCATATGTTTAAGATAATCTTCTCGGTAAACTCCATCCAACTCAGGCAACAAACCCATCTCAAAAAAATCCTGTAAAGACGAACATTTACGTGGCTTAACGAATTCAGAAAAAAACTTTCCAGACTGCTTAAAACTCATACCAAAATCCAGAAAAATCCTAGTACCTTTATGCTCAACAAGAATTTTGTTTCCACCAATTTCCCCATCTCCACCCAACAACTTAACATCCATAGTAACCAACAACCACAAGAACTGCATAATATATTTACCTCAAAAAACAGAATTAAAGACATTTGATGAATGGGACAAAACAGTGTTTCATAAAATTTTGAAGATTTAAATTTGATACGGTTTTCTTAATTTGCTGGAAATGACTACTTTAACTAGAAAAGAACTTAGAACACACATCAGAGAGCATTTATCATATCTATCAACTAAACAACAATTAGTCTAAGCTTGCAACAATATGTACAAGGTAAAAATAACTAATTTCAATGCAACCATTAATATTATATGGAAAGTTCAAATTACTCAAGGTAAGTGAAAGAAATTTAAGATAAACAATTACATCATCATCGGTATAATCATAGCTTTCATAGTTGGGGTTACTGCAATTTTTACATTATCTCCATACAATGAACAAGAAGAAATTTCAAACATTGAGCAAGAAGAAGTCAATCTACAAGCTCTTGTTGATACTGGACTTTCATATTTTAATGGAGATCAACCACTATCTAATCAAGGGATTCCTTGTAGTGATTGCCACAGCCTCACATCAATGGGGATTAGCGGAGTTAATATAGGTCCAGATTTATCAGTAGCTTTCCTTAAGCCTCCAAACTGGTTTCAGGATATACCAGATTTCAAAGGGGATAAAGATCTGCTCACAAATTATCTGAATGGATCAGAACCATCATCTGTGACGATGAGACTTGTTTTACAAGATAAACCACTAACTACAAGTGAAATTGAGGCTCTTGTGGAACTTCTGATACATACCTCCAGCCAAGAATAAGACATCATCTGTTTAATCTGCAAACGATAGTGTTATGGTGTTCCAATGGTTATCCTTGCAAACATACCGATATGACCCTCACCACAATCAATGTGTCACCAATAATGAAAATCTCTCTTTCAGTATATGCAACAAAAATAATCGTTGCCCAAATATTCTGTAGAATCCCCCCCGTTTTATAAGTGACCACATATTTTTTGAAACGATCTGAATCTGCAAGTTGATTTTATTTAAAAAAATGAAAAAAGAATTGAAATATATCAGTATTTCTCATAGTTCATAAGATATTTTTTGCCAATTATCCTTAGAGTTTCTAAAAAGTGTAGGATATTCATTTGCACTATAATAATCGAAAATTACCTGATTTTTTGGAGTCAATGAACCAGTCATACGAAGAATATTAATGATAGTGAAATCACGTTTACTTTTTCCAGACCGAAAATTTACAGTAGAGAAAAACCTGAAATCTTTTTTATCAAAAATATATATATTCTGATCAAGAATTTTCGAATAATCCTCTTTGGTATAGATCACTATCAAAATGATAATACTGCATTTCTCATCATTAATTACTGATTTACTAATTTTAGGTGAATCTTCAAACCTTAATTCACCTCTCTTAGTCTTTTTAGGAGCTGGGTTTACTCTCGATTTTACATGAATTCTTAATTTATTTAAGACAATATCGTGACCTGGATAAGTTCCACCTTTAAAATGCAAAGTAGTTTGAGGAAATCTCTGTTTAAGTTCAGAACAAATAATAAATTTGCCGAGATCTCCTATTAAAGATTCTGGGATCTTAATATCTTTCTTTGCATAAAGAGACATTAACTCGAGCGTTTTTTCTACAATATCTTGCATAATATTACTGTCCAATTAAGCTTAGTTCAACATAATTCTAAAAGAAATCATTAAGAACCTTTTCGGATTCTTCCTTATTTTTACCATATAATAAGCACCAATCGCTGAGATTATTGAAACTCCAATCAATATAAAAATTGGTAAACTAACAGATATCATTACATTCAGCTCATCATTAATACTTGCATCTCCAATCACATTTACATTCTGCCCGAATGTCTTTATTGTGGATGAATAATCACCAAGAGGGATCAAGGAATATTGGATTTCACCAGCCTGATCTGTAAACCCTTGGACAAGGGTTCCATTAGCAAATTCAGTGAAAATACTTGCACCTGATACAGGAAAAGAAAGAAGGTCTCTAACAATAATTCGAAGTGGATATGTTTCGGTTAGAATTCTCAATTCACCCGGTTCAGAAATTAAGAAAGGTTGAATTCCTGTCTGCTTTACATCAACACCCATCCACAATATTTCATTAATTGAAAAATCTTGATCATCAAACCAAATTGAATTGAAATCCTGCAGAATAACTTTTCCACCGTTTCTGCCAATTAATTGAACTGATGAAGGGTGAATCTCCATATTGGCATCATTATCTAAAAAGACTAAAGAAGTAAGATATTGAATTTGCCATAGAGCAGATATTTTCTGTGGAGATAAGATCATCAATGAACCTTCAGGTTCATCTAGAACAACATCACCAATCCATTTCAGAAATACGCTTCTGGTCTGATTTCCCCAATCTATTTCTGATTGAACACTAAAATGCGCTATTTCACCACGGTCATACCAATCATCACCATCTGTTTCTCCAATACTGGATTTTACTTCTAAATAATATTGGGTTTTCCAATTCACTTCTACTAGAAATGGTTCAGTTATGGATAATACAACAATCATATCATCTGTAATTATATCCCCCATCCAACCAGATGGAACATGGCGAGTAAAATTTTCATACTCTATTTTTTCTGGAACCTGAAGAGATACCAACTCACCACGATTATACCATCCACCACCCGATATTTCTCCAAAACTTGAAAGTACTTCTAAGAGATACTGTGTTCTCCAATTTGCTTCCACTACTGTTGGAAAATCGATTATTATTGACCCTTCAATGGAATCACCTTGAAAAAACCCAGACCAACCTGTGAAAATGCTTCTAGTATTATTTGTCCACTCAACAGGTGCAATAACTCTGAAAATAGCTTGACTACCTCGGTCATACCATCCACCACCCTCAAAAGAATCAAGACGCGACTTTATCTGAAAAAAGTATTGAGTTTTCCATTGCGCCTCTGCTTTCATTGGAGAATTCATAACAATTGTAGTGCTTGATTCATCAGATACTATATCACCACTCCAAGATACAAATACGTGTCGAGTTTGGTTATCATACTTTGATATCGATTGAACCTCAATAATTGCTGTGACACCTTCATCATACCATCCGCTTCCTAAAGGTATGTTTAGTTCTGAAACAACTTCTAAATGATATTGAATAATGCTAATAAAACTCAGTTTATGTGGAGCATTCATCGATATGCCAACAACAATAAATCGTTCTTCTTCAGACCTTAGAATCTCTTGAATATCGTCTTCGTCTAACTGCCAATGACCAAGAATTATTCGAGTTCCTTCTTGATCCAAATACCAAAGAGACTGACTGGAAACATCAATTATTGCCCCAGCATCAAACCAATAATCAGAAGTTGGAGATAATGTTGACTGAACCTGATGCCCTCCTTCAACATCAAAAAGATATTGATTTACCGAAATGAAATGAAAAGATCTTGGACCATTCATCAAGAATTCTGGTGAATTGAATCGTGAAGCATTAGATCTACTTATTTCAACATAATTTCCATCTAAAGTGTAAGCCATTAGATTAAGTCTGGAATCACCATTGATAATTCTCCAAACATTATCTGTACTTACCATGATACTTTGTCCATTGTCCCACCAACTATCTCTTGTCGGGCTAGGGGGCTCAAACTCAACATTATTACCTCCACTTATGTCAAAGAAAAATTGTGACCCTTCAATAATCTGGACTTTGTGTGGTTGATCCATAATAATTACCAAACTAAAATTATCTGCATTTGTTCTAGCTTCAGTAACCTCATTCTCATCGATTAAGATTGACTGAATTACACTTCTTGTTGAATTCAATACTTTATTCCAAATATTTTTCCCAGAAATCATCACGACCTCCTCTTGATTAAACCATCCGCCACCTACAAATGCTGCCTGATGGGGTGCATCAATACTTAGCAAATACTGTGCATCCCAAATCGATTCAATAGTTTTTGGTGAATTCATTAAAATTGTATCTGAAAGATTCGAACCTGTAAAATCACCTGACCAACGCTCAAAAACTCTCCTAGTGTCATTAGTAGAAACCGATTCTTCAATAACCGAGAAAGATGCCATTGAACCAGAATCATACCAACCCTGACCAGTAGATGACTGGTCAGGGGACTCAATCACCAATTCATACTGTTTCTTCCATTGAGTAGAAACAACTTTAGGACTATCCATAATAATTGATGCTGAAGGATTACTGCCAGTAACTGCACCTGTCCAAGAAGTGAATACTCGTCTTGTTCCATTTCCATGATCAAAAAATGGTGAAATAGAAAATGATGCTTGTGCCCCTCCATCAAACCAATCCTCTGATACTGGATTTCCATACTGTGACTGTATTGTTAATAGATATTGTTCATTAAATTCTGCAACTTTATTTGTCCAAGTACCGTCAAAAAAAAGCTCCACTACCGGAGAAATACTTCCATCACTCCATTTCTTAAAAACAAAACGTGAATCAGCTTCAGTAACCGAAGTTGTAGATAAGGAAATGGTTTGAACACTATCATCCACCAAGAATTGTCTAGGAAGAAACTGCGGTGAAATAATATCGTTTCCAGCAATAATTGAAACAATCCTCGGCGAAACATCCAGAGTCAAATATTTAGCCTCTACTTTCCCTGACCCATACAGATTGTCTTTTCCCTGATCACCCAAATCCACTGCTGTACTTTCTATTATAGATGCAAGCGCATTTGCACTAATAGAAGGATTGGATCCAACAATTAAAGCTGCTATACCTGCGACATGTGGTGCTGCTGCTGATGTTCCGAAAAAACCTCCAGAATATGAAGTAGTACTTACACCATCTGGCCCAGTAATATCAGGTTTTAATCTTCCATCAGCAGTTGGTCCTCGTGAACTAAAAGATTCTAAATCACCAGTTACCCAATTTAATGCACCAACAGATAAAGAACCTTTGGAGTCAGGAACATTTGATATACTTCCACTTGAGACAATATATTCCCGGTTTGAGCCACCTAAAATATACAAATCAAACATTACATTGATATTTGCAGAATCTCTAAGTATAGAAATATGGTAAGTATCAGTAGAATCTGCCGTATAAAATATTGATTCAGTAGGCCTTCTAAATCCTGATTGTCGATTATTTGAATAATCCACTAACTCTAAATCTGGTTCCCCATCTTTATACAGATAAATATCATAATCCTGAGTTCTAGAAATCCAATCATTCCAACTCAAATAGATAATTACTGTTTCTCCTTCATCTAAATCAAAACTATTTGTTTCATCATCCACATCGAAATTATGCCAATCATCCAAGTCACTATCTGAAAAAACACCTGACCAATGCTTATTCGCTTCATTACCGGCAGCAGTAATAGGTAAAACTCCAGAATTCCTAGCTAATTCAAGAACTTCAGATACACTACTTGACCCATCATATGCTCCTAAGTTATAGAAACCTACAGAAATCGAAATAATATCAACCTCTAAAGAAACAGCATAATTTACAGCACTAATGAAATCAAGATCTGTATCAATAGTGAAAAGATATAATTCTACATCAGGTGCCACATCAACAATAATTTCAGCACATGCCGTACCATGAGCAGGATTATCTCCTTCAATACTGCCATCAAATCTAAAAGATCTAAATTCCTGAATATTTTGCGATATTTCTATATTAGAAATATTAAAGCCACCATCTATTACCGCAACTTTCGCTCCACTACCAGTTTGACCAATACTCTGAGCAATATCAGCTTTAAGAAAACTTACTCCCTCACTAATGGTGTTGTAACCAAAAGATCTAATGGGCTCATGAACAAAATTTACAAAAGGAAGATCCACAACAATCTCTATATTTTTGGGATCAATATTTCCTTGAACCAAATTATCATAAAACCTATGCACCCTAAAACCAGATACCTCTAGAAGACCTGAGTGAAGAACATAATCACTATCAAGCTCAATCGACACCATAATCTCATTTTCTTCTGAATCACTCAACATCTTAGAAAGTTTGTACTCAATCTTAGGATTACCCAAATCAGTTTCCGTGTGATAATTTAGTGATGAAAGATTCTGGATATCACTATATGATTTTGTATAGGCAGAAACTGGAAGAAAAACTATTGTTGATAATAAAAAAAGAATTAAACATAATATAAGAAATCTATTATTAAAAAATGTGATAGATTTCGATATACGCAACAAATTACAGGCAATTTACAATTGTATCTGTAAATGATATTTAAAGTAACTGAAAAATTAAATACAATTAATACAAAAACAGAAAAAAGGAAATAACAACACCGATAAACATGCGTTTTTTAGATCAGTTTTTCTCATCAGAGAAACATATTAATCCTTTAAAACCATAAAGCACCACATACATTGTATCGATATATTCAGGAATTAAAGGAAAAAGAGGCATATTCACAGATTTAGATTAGATTAGAGGATAATGGGACGTAGATTGACTGAAACAAAAGTAGATAACAACGGGCAAATCAATACTAAGAATATTGGTCTTAGAGGCATACATGTAGCAGACACTATGATTAGTGGGGTTGATGGTGAGAATGGAAAGCTGGAATATAGAGGTTACAGCATTACAGATCTTGCAAAGTACTCAAGTTTTGAAGAAACAGCTTATCTTTTGTTATATGGAGATTTACCGAATCAGAAACAGATTGAAGAGTTTAAAGCAGAACTTGCCAATGAAAGGGATATCCCAGACCTTGTTGTACAGACCCTAAAATCCAGATCACCATCGGCTTTATCTATGGATGTTTTACAGTCAGCCATTTCTCTATTGGCAGATTACGATCCTGATTTAGAAAGCGAAGACAAGGATGCACACAGACGAAAAGGTATCCGTCTTATTTCTAAAGTAGCAACTGTAATTGCAGCATGGGACCGTATTCGAAATGGTCTCGAATACATCAAACCGAATAAAACCCTTTCACACTCAGCCAACTTTCTATACATGATAAACGGTGAAAAACCCACAGAAGAAATAGCAAAATATATTGATATAGCATTCATTCTTCATGCAGATCATTCTTTCAATGCCTCAACTTTCGTTGCTCGAGGAGTAGCATCAACAAGAGCCCATATGTATGCAGCAGTTACAGCTGCTATCGGTACTCTTTCCGGAATACTTCACGGTGGAGCGAATACAAGAGTAATGAAAGAGCTTATAGAAATTGGTGAACCGGATCAAGTTGAAAACTGGGTTAAATCAAGACTCAACAAAGGTGGTCTAGTTATGGGAATGGGTCATGCACAATATAAAACAAATGATCCAAGAGCGATTATTCTGAAAGGCATTTCTGAAAAACTTGGAACAATAACTAACGAACCAAAATGGTACGAAATGACTCAGATGATAGAGGAGATTACAAAGAAAGAGTTCTTGAAACTAAAAAAACGGAATATTCATCCTAATGTGGACCTCTACAGTGCCTCAGTATACTATATGGCCGGTATAGATACTGAGATATTCACTTCATTATTTGCTGTTCAAAGAATGGTGGGGTGGGTAGCACATATAATCGAAGAAAAATTTGCAGAAGCCCAACCCAAAGCAGTCCTTTACAGGCCTAGTTCAACCTACATTGGAAGGTCCTGCGGAGATGAGAGCTGCAAATACGAACCTATTGAAAAAAGGAAATAAAAAAAACAATAAACTAAAATACTTGATTTTGCCTAAAAAAAATTATAGGTAAAACAGAATAATGGTTTATGTAGATTTCAAGAATTATGCTTTTTGTTCTAACTGTTGTGAGAAAAGAAGTATAGTAGGAAAATTTTGTGAAGTTTGCGGTAAACAAAAAAGACATCTTCCAAGAATTAAAAGATATATTCAAGACAGAATGTGATAACATTATCTAAATCATAAATAAGAAAAAGTTAAACTATTAATTGTAACCATATATTATTATTCTAACAATGAACCGGTTATCCAAAGAAAAAAGTCCTTATCTGCTTCTACATGCATCCAACCCTGTAGACTGGTATCCTTGGGGAGAAGAAGCATTTACAAAAGCAAAAACTGAGGCAAAACCAATCTTTCTCAGCATAGGTTACTCATCATGCCACTGGTGCCACGTTATGAAAAGAGAAAGTTTTGAAGATAAAGAAACAGCCAAAATATTGAATCAGAACTTCATCCCAATCAAACTAGATAGAGAAGAAAGACCCGATATAGATGAAGTTTACATGAAAGCTGTAATATCTATATCAGGACAGGGTGGCTGGCCTCTCTCAGTATTCCTAACACCCGACTTACAACCATTCTTTGGTGGGACATACTACCCTCCAGAAGATCGCTATGGAATACCCAGCTTCAAAACCATACTGGCAAAAATGCAAGAACTCTGGAAGGAACAGAGAAATGAAATTGAAGGGTCAGCAAAGAAAATAGCTGCTAACTTATCACAAGAATTTAGAAGCAGCAAAGGAAAATTAACGGTATTCCCGCTCGACGCAGCATACGCCACCCTTACTACTCAGTTCGATACTGTTAATGGTGGATTCAGTGGAGCTCCAAAATTCCCCACTCCATCCTTACTTTTCTTTTTAATCAGATACTATAACCGAACCAAAAAGACCAGAGCTTTAGATATGGTAACTAAGACATTGACTAAAATGGCACAAGGAGGCTTAAATGACCAGTTAGCAGGAGGTTTCCACAGATACTCAGTTGATCGGCATTGGCGGGTTCCACATTTCGAAAAAATGCTCTACGATAATGCTCTTCTTCCCATTGTTTATCTTGAAGCTTGGCAAGCTACTAAGAACCCCTTTTTCAAAGATGTAGCAAAGCAAGCTCTTGACTGGGTAGTAAGAGAAATGAGGAGTGATCAAGGGGGATTCTATTCATCTCAGGATGCAGAAAGTGAAGGAGAAGAAGGCACCTATTATGTGTGGAACAAGAAAGAAATTACCCAAATATTGGATAAGCAAAGTGCAGAAATATTCTCAAAACACTATGGAGTTTCAGAAGAAGGAAACTTTGAGAATAATAATAACATTCTTCATATTGTAAAGGAACCTAAGATAATAGCCTCAGAACTAAGTATATCTGAGCCTGATGTTAAACAATCATTAGAGCAGTCAAAAAAAACTATCCTTAAACATAGGAACAAAAGGATTAAACCAGCCACAGATGACAAAATTTTAACTTCTTGGAATGGTTTGATGATTTCAGCATTATCGAAAGCATACCAAATTTTTGATGATGAACAATACTTACAGGCTGCTGAAGGATCAGCTGACTTTATTCTCAATAACTTACTGGATGGAAAAAACCTTAATCGACGATGGAGGGATGGAGAAGCAGCTGTAGATGGGCTGCTTGAAGACTATGCGTTTATGGTTATGGGTTTAATCGACCTCTATGAATCAAACTTTGATATTTCAAAACTGGAAGTCGCTCTAAAGTTGAACCAGATAATGGTAGATCTCTTCTCAGATAAAGATGGCGGTGGATTCTACTCAACAAAGCAAGGTAGAACGGACATCATCGCACGAGTAAAAGATGCTTACAACGGTGCAACTCTATCTGGAAATGGAGTAGCATCTATAAACTTAGCCAAGATCAGCGAATTTACATCAGATAATGATATGCGTTTACTCTCAAAGAAAACTATTCTCACATTCTGGGATAGTCTGGAGTCAAATCCTGAACATCTCGCTCAGATGTTATGCACCTTAGACTTTCTAACCGGAAAGCCAAAAGAGATAGTTATCTCAGGTAAACTTAGCGAATCTAAAGATATGCTTAGAGAGATAAGACAAACTCTTATCCCGAATAAAGTCGTCGCGTATTCTCCTGATGAACAAAATAAGCATACAAAGATAATGCCAATGTTAGAAGATAAATTGCCATTAAATAATGAAGCAACAATATACGTGTGTCAGAATTACAGCTGCAAACGACCTGTAAAAAACATAATTGCACTTAAGAAACTCTTGATTTAAAGATAGCATAAAGTAAGAACCTAAGTTTTTGGACTTAAAATTACAATCGGAATTTTACGCGAGGTCTTTTCAGGATACTTGGCATACTCTGGACCCCACGCAGTAATTATTGGGCAAAGCCGATTTTGCTCATCATTACTTGTTATAGTAGCTTTTACTTATTTGGTAATATCCTTGATACGAATTGTCACATCCTTATTTTCCTTTAAATTATAAAACCAACCGGGATTCTTTTTAATTCCTCCATTTGAAGCAATAATCACATAATTAGAACCATCCATCATGAATGAAAGTGGAGTAATTCGCTCTTTTCCTGTCTTACGGCCTTTAGATGTAAGTAGAAGCACACCAGCACCTTCAGTACTTCCTCCTAATGATCCATTTGTTTGACGATAAATGAAAATATGTATCTTAATAGCAATCTTCAGAAAAAAAATTGTTAACAATTAATTTCATTCAGTGAAACTAGATATTTTAAGATTGAAAAATTGTATCAATTAGATTCATTTTAAAAGAAAAAATTAATTTTTAGTTTTTATAGAATAGTTTACACCATCTGTTGTTATCGATATTGTGCTTTGAAGGTCAGTTCGATAAATATTAGCTCCAACATCTTCTAATCGATCAAGTACATCTTGATGAGGATGCCCATTCTGATTTTCTGCACCCACAGTTATAACAGCAACTTCCGGACCAACAGCTGATAAGAAAGAAGGTGTAGAAGAAGTTCCACCACCATGATGACTCACTTTTAAGATCTCAGCTTGAATATTTAACGCAGATTCAACAATTTCTGCTTCACTCAATGGTTCAATATCTCCAGTTAAAAGAAAAGAAATATCTCTGAATTTAATCATCTGAACAATACTATTTTCACAATGATTTGAATATAATAAAGGTTGAGGAGGACTTACAATAACCATCTCTGTCTCTGAATCCAACTGATAAATCTGGCAACGCTCAGCTAGAGTTACACCAATCTCATTTGCATAAGACCTGAATTCACGATAAAGATCAGTATTTCTGTCCTGACCATTCTCAATAACCATATGGATAGGTATACCCAAACTAGAAAAACGCTCCATAACAGTCACTAAACCACCAATATGATCAAAATGAGGATGTGACGCAACCAAATAATCTATTTTAGTCACATTAATAGAAACAAGAAACGAAGCAATAAATTCACCATCATGCCGTTCACCAGCATCAATCAACACATCTTTATCTGAAGTATCAACAAAAATCGAATCACCCACTCCTGCATCAATAAAATAGACAGTAACATTCCCACTCTGTACACCATCAGAAACTTTACCAATAACAGTAGTCAATGAAGGGGGACAAACATCAGAAACATCAACACCATCAATTCCTTCCTGTGAAACAATATAAACACCAATCAAAACTGCAAGAAACACACCAACTAGACTCACAATCACAATTCTTGAACTAACCATCACATTCCAACATACACCAATAACATAAAACCTTTCACTATGATTTTGAGAATACATTAGGGTCAGCACTGATAATAATACTGAAAAAGGATGAAGAAGAAAAAACTTCAGAAAATCAGTATATACAGAATTTAACCAGAACTATCTATAAAACCAAAACTTCATCATGATTTATAGAAATCTGAAAAATAGATATAAATATATCCACTGTACTTTGATTTTCATTAGGAGAGTATGGGGTTTTTGAGCAAAGATTGGATGCTAGTTTCAAAATGGGTACATAAGAAAACTGAAATTTCAGATAACATATCAGTAAGGAAAGCTATTGAAATTATGGTGGAACACGGCATAGGTTCCGTTATCGTAACTTCAAATGATGGAGAACCTGGGATGCTTACTGAACGAGACATATTAATTAAAGTCATAATGAAGGAGCTCGATACTCGCAAAACTCTTGTAAAAGATATTGCTTCTAAACCACTTTTAACGATAGATGAAAATCAAACTCTGTGGTCAGCAGCTGAAATTATGTCAAAGAACCATATACGAAGATTACCAGTAAAAGGCAAAAAAGATGAAATAATAGGAGTTCTTTCAACTAGAGCAATAAGTGATGCCCTCCCAGTAATAAGTAGGTTCAAGGAAATGCAAGAAATCCTCTCCAACTTAAGAAAAATGAAACATCAAGACTAGATCAAAAGAAAGTTAGATAAATATCTTATCACTTTTTTCAAAAAATAGATTTAGATGAAACTTGTAAACAGATTCTCTTTATCGTGATCAGAATTTTATAAACGGTACTCATCAAGTTCCTTTGCCCAAGCGAGCATAGGAATTTTTAAAGACCTGGCTTCACTGAGCTTCTCTCCAAGGTTATAATTCTCTTGCTTACTCAACTTTTTCATCTTTCCTAAAGCCGTATCGCAATTATCAACATGGTTTAACAATGGCATAATATCCCACCAGCCTTCAACAATCTGTTCCATTTCGGATAAATGAAAGTTAGACAATGTTTCAGCAAGATGAGTACTTGCAACCCTAACTTCAGTATGCTCGTCAATCAAACTATCGATACTTTCACCAAACGAACGCCTTAGCATTGGATACAAAATATCGTCCTCAAACTTCATATGAGCACCCACAAGACCATTAATCGAGCCGAGTAACTTCATACCTGATAAGAGATTGCCCTTCTCGAAACTTTCACCAATATCTAGCATAGTATTTCTGATCTTCTTATGTTCATTTTCCAACTCTGCTAATACATCGATAGTCAATATCAATAGATTATCTAAAAAATTGATATATATGTATTACACAATCAACGATTCACTAGTACTCTCTTCGATTTGATTGTCTGTAAATTCATTTTATTAATAATTGAAACATAAACAACCTGAAAAAGAATACAATTGCCAACACCAAAATGGTTCGTTATAGAAAAGAATCAATATCTTCGTTCAATAAACGCAATACACGAAAAACATCCACTATTTTTCTATTTATATGAATACTTTATTAATTATAGCGTAGGTATGTGAGTAATTGGTTTCTACGGACAGCAAAAAGGATATCTTCAAAGAAGGGTATGACCTCTATAAACTTGGAAAGTTTGAAGAAGCAATAAAATGCTATAACAAAGTACTAGATATAGATCCAAAAGATATTGATGCATTAAACAATAAAGGAATCGCCCTAGGCAAACTGGGAAAACTAGATGAAGCAATAAAATGCTACGATAAAGCCTCAAAGATAAACCCAGAATAAACTGAGGCAAAAACGAAAAAAATCAATATGAAAATAGATTATTGAACAATAATTGCTGAATTCAAGTGGTCACGACCAAAAGATAGTGTTGACAATAATGGGTTTCTTTGCCACCCACTTAATCAATGACAATGAAGAATCTAGAATTATCAAACATCACAATCAACTTGATAATATACTCTAATCATATTTTTTGTTTGTATTGAAAAAATATCAGATTACTTTAGGACAGTACTTTGTCATATAACATGAGATACAATCCGAATTGACTGGTTTGCACCATTTTCTCCCGATTTCTTGGATTGGAGATTCAAATACTCCAGGGTAAGGTGGATAGAGGTCCTGAGCTTTTTCTATTATTTCATTATCTGAAGTATGTTTAGATATTAATCCTAGTCTAGTGAAAATTCTCTTCACCTTGTTGTTAACAGAAATATCAAGTGCAGTCTTATCTTTAACCGGAATCTTGAATTTACGGACAAGAATTGCCGCAGCCTTAACTGCACTTTTATGGTTTACACCAGAAAAAAGACTGAAACGATTAACAATAGTTACACTACTTGGAATATCTGCCCAAATTTTTGAAGTTTTCCCAGAATATCGTTCCTGAATATGTTGAACTCCAAGATAGAAAGATTTAGCCATTGCATTTGGGTGCATATGAAGAGGTAATGGAGTAGACATAAGTTTTTTCACATCTTCTAAAGATAATTTTTGAATATCGTGAAACTCAAAAGAACCAAGTCTCTCCATAAACTTGTAAGGTATATCCCAAACATCAGCATCACTTACTTCCCGGTGCAATATGGACGCAAGAACAAAAGCGTGAGGATACTTTTCGAGATTAGTAAGCAAGATTTCTGAATCTCGATTTTCAGTTAATGAATCAAACTCAACATTCTCAGAATGAAGAGCCCCTTCTCGTTTAACTAAAACATCCACAATTTTCGGGTAAACAACCCCTTTCCCCTTATCTTCACTTGCTTCCCCTAATGGGTTGAAACTATCATGATACTTTTTAGCCAACTTACTTTCAAGAAATAAGATAATTACAGTCAAAATATATGGTGCATTATCGGATATCTTAACATAATCAACCACTTTTTCAGACCTAGTCTTAACATATTCACACCAAACACTAAGAAATTCAGCATAAACAATTAATCGTTTACGTCCATCCTTTGGCAAAATAATAACTGAATTTTCAACTACACACGTAACCAGAAATTCTCTTGAACCAAACATTGGTTTTGCCTTATCTAACTCTTTAAAGAAAGACCAAACATCAAATATACTTATTTCAATATCTTTATTGTTCCGTAACTTAACTTTCAGCCTTGGTGCTTGTTCTCTCCGTTGGGTAAGTCGCATCTGACAATCTTCACAGTACCTGTTCTTCGTTATGTAATTCCCATCATATTGTTTATTGCATTTGGGACATTCATATTTCAAACCAATCACCTAATACAAAAAAATGCTATCGCGCCAACTTAACCAAGGAAGTATAAAACGATATTTTGTTTTTTGAAAAAAAGATTATCAAACAAATTAGATCTTAAGAATAATCATAATTATATCAATAAAAGTTTGAAAAATAAGAAAATAACAAACAGAAAAAAATAAAATTACTCTTTTATTATTTCCAATTCATCTGGTTTTCTGTAACCTCTCAATAATAAAATATCTTTTTCTTTTAATAAACAACTTCTATTATGAGCAATTGCCATATCAATTTCTCCTCTTAGCCATGCCTTTGAACATTCTAGACCTTTATCATGAAACGGATCTCCATAATTTGAAATTCCTAATTCTTTTACTGCCTTCCATTTTCCCTCATACATTTCTTTGTTAAGTTCACCTTGAAATTTTGCTAAATAAGAACAAGAATGGAATAAAGTACCAGTTTCAAAATTGGAATTAAATGCGAAATAAGGTTCTCTTAACTTTGGTAGATTTACATTGATTTCTTTCTTTAATTTTTCAATATCTAGTTCATCCTCTGCAGAAATTATTTTCAATTCTTCCTTACAAATAATACCAAAAATAACAGGAATAATATTGCGGTAACGCCTACTATCAAAAT
>JASMAB010000015.1 GCA_030754585.1 Nitrososphaerales archaeon
ACTGAGAAACCGCTGATAATATTTACAGCTGAACCAGTAGTTGAAGACTCCGATATCTCTTTAACAGGTCTATATTTGTGCGAAGTATAATACTCAGTCACCAAGAAAATGAGTAAACTAGCCACTACTCCAATAAGTGCAGCGAAATACAGATTCAAACTCAAAATGGTGTAATCAATAAGGAAGTACATACCAACAACAATAATGAGCGTTGTCGCTATCATTCCATTCCGCATAGGAACCATAGGGTCCTTCCAGTTCCGTGCCCTGACAAAAGGTACCCCAATAATGGTTCCAATTATGCCAATAGACCTAGCTAGCAACGGAAAAATAACGAAGAAGAAGTTGTTAGTAACAGCATAAAGTGAAACTCCAACTAACATAGCTCCAATATTCTCAGCAGTCATAGATTCAAAGAGATCTGCGCCTCTTCCTGCAACATCTCCAACATTATCCCCAACATTATCTGCGATTACAGCTGGATTTCGAGGATCATCCTCAGGAATCCCTGCCTCTACTTTTCCTACAATATCTGCTCCAACATCTGCAGCTTTGGTGAATATGCCCCCACCGAGCTGCGCAAAAAGGGCTGAAAGACTCGCTCCAAAACCTAATCCTACAATAAGTTCAACCTCTCCATAAAGATAATACAAACCAGTTACAGCTAAAAGACTCAATCCGACGTTGAAGAGCCCCATAACAAGTCCCCCATAATAACCAATCTTAAGAGGAACATCTAGACTCTCTTGAGCTGCGTACGCAGTTCTTGCATTAGCACGTGTTGCAACATCCATACCTACATAACCTGCTGCTAACGAAAATAGTGCTCCAACCAAAAAAGAAAAAGAGACTAAAGGTGTTCCATTGTGGCCTTGCAGGTCAAAAGCGACATAAAGAACTACTGCAAGGATTGCTGAAACTATCCCTATCGTTTTATATTGTTGGATTAGATAGGCTTTTGAACTTTCACGAATAGCCATATAGATATCTCTCATTTTTTCTGGTCCGATATCATATTTGTTAACTTGAAGCGCTAGGTAAACAGCAAATACTAGGGCAATTATACCTGTTATTGGTGCAAGTAGTTCGAAATAGAATAGGTTTTCAGCAGTCAAACATTAGGGGCCCTCATCTTTGTAAATATAAATCTTAACTTTTATTCAACCTGTTTAAAAGAGCTTCAACTATAAACGGTAGCATTGTTGTTGCTTCCCCACGTACAGTAACCTTACGTGCTTTCGGTTTCACTTTTCCCCATGAAACCGCTTCCCTAACAGCAGCACCACTTAAGCTGCCATCCCACTCAACTGCAGAAGTAATATTCACTGCAAAATCTAGACCTCCCTTGAATTGATTCCACCAAAGAGTATGGTGCTTAGATATCCCACCCCCTATCATGAGAGCACCACTACGCTTCGCGTCAAAAACAATATCTGATAAATGGGCTTCGTCCTTCAGTAGGTCTATTTTAAAATCTCGGTGTTTTTGTGAGAAAAGCCATAATTGACTTCCAACTGCACCATCAGTTAATCCTGGTACAAAAACAGGGATATTGTTTCTATTAGCCCAATATAAGATGGATGAATTAGAATTTGATAGTGATCCCAACCTTGCTGAAAGTTCACTTGATGATATTTCTCTTATTCCTTCACTATAGATTTCTTCAAAGAATGGTTGAAGCACCTCTTCAAGAAGAGTACCATATGAATCTCGTGGTACCAACACATTTCCAAGCCGATGGATATTTTTCTTTAAAAGGTATTCATCATTCAATTCAAAGTCACCTTCGTAATATGTACCCCAGACTCGTGCCAAATCGTGGTCAAGGGTTCCGGAAGCTGTAATCACAACATCTACCAAACTGTCTTGAACCAATTTTCGAATAACACCACGCATCCCTGTGGATATGGGAGCTGCAGGAAATGAGAGGAACTTGACACAAGAAGCATCTTTTGTCATATCTTCTAATATCTCAACAGCTTCACCAAAATTCTTCGCCATAAAACCGCCACTATTACTCATTTGTCTAACTAGATTATTTACAGACTCTGAGCCATTCAATTCTATATCTCTAACTTTTTTCATCTTCAAACTTATTTCCTCTACCCATATCCACAAAGGTCACATAAATGCAACTTCACTCCTAAAATAACCATATTGACTGATGTAAACCTTTTCTAAACTAACTGTGAATATGATTCGAAAATTTAAATGTGGGGGAGTTGGACGAAGACATGTGGCTTCAACGCCCGTGGGGAAAATATTGACCAGCCTGTACAGGCCGCCACAATCCCACTTGAAAGCATTAATTATTAACTAGTAGATTATACTATTTTATCATTATTACATCTTTTTCTCTAACAATTGTGACAAAGAAGTCAAGTTTCTTTCAATTCTTATTTACTACCAATACATTTTACCAACATAGAGACTGAATCTACTTGGACCAAATTCAATGGAGACCCTGGTACAGGAAGATAATTGATACATTAGGCTATGACATATCTGAAGATGAACGAGCAGCCGTAATACTTAATCAACTTCTCAAAGGACGAAATATAACTCTAGATGAAATAAAACTTCGAATAAAAGATCAACCAACATTGATATTTGGAGCAGGTCCATCACTTGAAGATGATATCAATCGAATAGCAAAAACTAATCTTTTAGACATTTGTCGCCTGATAACTGCAGATGGCGCCACCACTGGGCTTCTAAAAATAGCTATGAAAACTCCAGATATTATCGTGTCTGATCTAGATGGTCGGTTTGAAGATCTCCAAGAGGCAAATAACAACGGAGCATTCCTAGTTATACACGCACATGGGGACAATATTCAAGAACTAAACAAGTATGTTAAAGAACTTAAAAACATACTTGGGACTACTCAAGTGGAACCTATAGGAGAATTATACAACTTCGGAGGATTTACCGATGGAGATAGAGCAGTAATTCTTGCCGAGGTGTTGAATGGCAAACCTCTTGCTCTTGTAGGCATGGATTTAGGTGAAGAAACTGGTATTTTTTCAAAAGAACACGTTCCTTCACCTGAAGTTAAGAAAGTGAAATTGAGGTTCTGCAAAGATATTCTTGAGTGGCAAGCAGCCAATACTACTGTTAATATGTACAATCTTACTGGAAGTGGTGAAAATATTAAGGGCATAACAAGAATTACACCTGAAACGTTTGAAAATATTATTCTAAATAACAATCATTGACTTATTTTTTCTATATTCTCTACATACATCAAAACGTATTTCAACTCTGAAATATACTTCATTCGAGAGGTAGCCTGAAAGCTACCGTATTCTGAAATAATTGTTACATCCAAATCTCGGCCTTCAAGAGAACGATAATTATAAACCTCATTTTTTGAAAGATTTGAAGGAATATTTATCTTAACTTTAACATGTTTTTTATATGGTTGATTGAGAGCTGCTTCCTCAATAACCTTTTCTAGTTTTTTTATAGAACCTTTTACTCCAGTAACCGGTGTACCAATAAATTGATGAAATATCGCTGCTAATCCTATTCCTCCCTCAAATATCGCCCTTTCTCTTTCAGATATCTTCTTGTCGAAGAATCTTTTAGCAGGGTCTATTGAGTTCATATCCAATTATTCGCTACTTTTTCCCATTTTCTTGTAAACATATTCTTTGGCTAACTCGTAACCAATCTTATAATCCAAAACCCCTTTTGGCATATCCATAGCCTTAGCTATGAGTTTTCCTTCCACTTTGTTCTTTAATCCACCAATAGCTAATGCTCCCACACCTATGACACCTGGAATCACTTCCACTCCATCTCCCTGTGATTTTAGATTTTCCACTCCTACAGGAGGAACTGCGTTTACATCAGCAACCACCTTACATTTATTACCGTGTTCTTTCAAAATATCAATTGAGAGAAGCTGGACTCCTGCTGAACCTGCTGCCATTACAACATCTGCATTAGATATTGCTTTTCCGACATCTTCAGGAGCTGCTGCCTGCAGTGATGTAACCTTATTTGATGAATCTTTGTTTAACCTTTCCGCTAAACTATCTGCGCGTTCCTGTTTTCTGGATGTGACGATTACATTTGCACCTTCAGATTGATATATCGAGCTAGTGATTTCTCCAACAGGACCTGTAGCTGCAAGAACTGTTACATTCTTTCCCTTCAAATCACCTAAACTATTCTTTAGAAGTATCTGCAATGTCTTAGCAACAGCTGCGGAACCAGTTGTATGTGCTCCACTCGGATCTATTATGGTTGCAAGTTCAAATGGGGGAAACATCGATTTTAACGCAATTTTTACTATCTTGTTTGCTTTCTCTACATTTGAACCTCCGATGAAAAGCTTTGTATTTTTACATCCTTCTGGACCTCTTGGAAAAATAGCATCCTGCACTATTTTCTGAACATCTTCTGGTTCTACATTACTGTAGTATATGCTCTGAGATTCTGGGAAAAGATCTGCTAGCATCAATATATCGAAAGGACTTGCATGTTTGTCTGTATCAATAAATATCATAACCTGTTTTCCAGATGACATAATAAGCATCTGGAATGGAGAGAGATGATTTAAACATTGCCGAAACCACAAATACATCAATATATCTGGAGATGGTGATGGGATAGTGCAAAAGCAGATGAAGATTATGGTTAGTGTCACCAATTCTAAGGAAGCCCAAGATGCTATGAATGGTGGCGCCGATATCATAGATGTGAAGAATCCTGTTGAAGGGGCACTAGGTGCTAACCTTCCATGGATCACCCGAAATATACGTAATGCTGTAGGTAAATTGGAGGAAGTAAGTGTTACATTAGGTGACATGCCTTACTTGCCTGGAACTGCATCACTTGCAGCTTTAGGTGCAGCACTTTTGAGAGTTAATTACGTTAAAATTGGAATGCTAGGCCCTAAAAACATGGAAGAAGCTCTACATATCTCTAATTCTCTTGTAAAAACTTTCGAAGAGTTCAAGGTAAACATCAAAATCATAATCGCAGGATATGCGGATTATCAATCCCATAATTGTGTCAGCCCACTTGAACTTCCTAAAGTAGCCGCTGAATCTGGAGCATGGGGTATTCTTGTAGATGTAAAAGAAAAACATGGGGAAGGACTTTTTAGTCATCTCTCTTCCAAAGATTTACAGAAAATTGTTGATGATAGTCATAACCTTGGATTGGTTGTGGCTTTAGCTGGTTCGTTAGGAAAAGAAGACATTCAAAAGATAAGCAATCTAGGTGCAGATATAATGGGTGTACGTAGAGGTGTAAGTCTTTCAAAAGAAGGTATCTCTACTATTGACCGAAATAAAGTAAGAGACCTTGTGAATACAATGTACCCTATCAATTCTTCAGTTTAGATTAGTATAGATTGAAAACTTGTGTTTACGGAATCTTTTTCTATTCGATTTCTGAAAAAAAAATCTTTAAGACAAGCTTGAGCATGACCTTTATGTCTTTACGGTAAACTTTCCTTCTGATTTCTTTCTCATCAATAAGAAATTATGTTCTTTCTTTTCATCACCTGATATTAGAGTGAAGTCTGGAACTTTATCTCCTTCAACAAGCATATTGTATTTATTAATAAAATAAGATCAGTAATATTGAGAATATCTTTTCTTTAAAATTTCTTAATCCTTTTTCGATTTGATTTAGTGATTAAAGGGAAAAAAGAGCCAGTATAAAATCTGTCTTTTGGATCAAAAATATCGCGAAGGGCATCGCCAAGCAGAGCAAAACTGAATGCCGTGATACTTAGGATAATGCCTGGGAAGATAGTTATCCATGGAGCAACTTCCATATACAATCGTCCTTCTTGGAGCATTCCTCCCAAAGAAGGATAAGGTGGAGGAATTCCTAAACCTAAGAAGCTAAGAGCTGATTCTGCAACTATTGCCACGCTTACATATCCTGCTGCATATGCTATGATAGGACCAAATGTGTGAGGTAGGATGTGTTTGAAGATAATGCTCATAGGTTGAGCACCAATGGTCTTTGCGACAATTACAAAATCTTCTTCTTTTATTGAGAGTGCATGAGATCGAGAGAGCCGTGCTATTTGAGGAATTAATGATACTGCTAATGCAATGATCAACGTATTAGCGGATGCTCCTAATGTAACAACTAAAAATACCGCCAAAATTAGTGATGGAAATCCAAGTAACGTATCTATTACCCTTTGTAATACAAGGTCAATTCTACCTCCTAGATAGGCAGATAATGTTCCTATTATTGTTCCAAAAAATGTGCCTGCAATCACTGAAGTGATCGCAATATATAGAGAGGAGCGTGAACCATGAATTATTCTGCTGAATACATCTCGCCCAAAGTTATCACTTCCAAATAAGAATTCTTGTCCAGGTGCCTTTAACCGACTAGTGATATCCTGAACCAGTGGGTCATAAGGAGATACAAATTCTGCAAAGATAGCTAAACAGATAATGATTGCTGCTATTGTCCCAAATAAAAATATTAATGAATTTGTCTTCGTCAACTGTCTGAGCCCTCTTTTGGTTCTAAGCGTATAGAGAAATTTTTGTAGTAGAATCGTTGTGCTAAAGGAGTTTTTAAAGTAAATCATACCTATCACCACTAATATTGTTCCAATCATGATCCATTGTAAGAATGTGTCAATTGATTAGAGAGTGATATCCGTGGGTCACTGATTCTGTATATTAAATCAATTATAAGATTCACGGAGAGCATTACAAATACCAAAAGTGTTACTAAACTCTGAACTACTGTATAGTCTCTAACTAATGCAGCTTGAACAAGACCTCCTCCTAATCCTGGCAATCCAAATATCGCCTCTAAAATTAGTGTTCCACTTAGAAGCCAACCAAGCTGCAGACCCATTATTGTAACGATCGGGACTAATGCATTTCTTAGAGCGTGTCTTAATAAGATGTGCCCTTGCGGTAAACCTTTTGCACGTGCATAAAGAATATAGTTTTCATTAACAACTACCAGAATATATGCTCGAGTAACTCTAACTATGTGAGAACTATGTTCCCAGGTTAATAGAAGAACTGGTAATAAAATAATCTGTATGTGGTTCAAAAGGTCTTCCCATGGATTTGTGTAAACAATTGGAGGTGACCACCGAAAGATGATTATTAGCCCTAGAAGTATAAAGAGAGCACTACAAAAATTCGGTAAAGCTTGACCTGGGATTGTAATTAATCTTACCAGAAAATCTTGCCATTGATTTCTTCGTGAGGCCGCCAAAACTCCAAGTGGTACTGATACAATAACAGACAATATTATCGCATAAGTAACTAAAAGAAATGTAACTGGAAATTGGCGGAACACGATAGATGCAATTGGTTGTCCATTCACTAAGGATTTTCCACCAAATTCTCCATTAACCATGCTCCATAACCATCGTCCATATTGAACCACCAAATGGTCGTTCAACCCTAACTCTTGTCTCAATGCTTCTCTCACTTCAGTACTATGTACTGCCTCTCCACCACCGCTTAAGATCCATGAGACAATATCACCAGGCAACATCCGCATTACAATGAATATTATCACTGACGCTATGAATGTGGTTAATATGAGTGAAACTACCCGCCAAAACAGATAATTACCAATGCGAAATTGTCTCATCTAATTCACCTCTCCTTTGGTGGCATGTATTATTGTCATTCAATATGAATTTTCATTATCTATGAAACTATTTATCTAACCACACAGTAGCAAAATCAGTATTAGTGTGTCCATCTTCAGAGGGGATAGTGAGACCCTTCACATGAGTTCTATAGGGTACAACATAAGTAGCTTCCGCTATTGGGATGATATACGTCTTGTCTAAAAAGAGATACTTCTGTAATTGACGCCATATATCAATTCGACCTTCAGTTGTTGTAGCATCCCTTAATAATCTGTAAAATCTATCAACTTCTTCATCTTCATGCTTGCTATACGCATCTGGGCTTATGCTGAACCGGCCATATACTCCTTCTGTTCCCTCGGGAATGGGTAAAACTGATAATGCACCTGGTTGGGTATCGAAATCAAGGCTTACTCGGGCTCGGTTCCACTCTCCTTCATCAATGATATGAAGTTGCAAATCTATACCTAGCCCTAATAGTTGGTCTTTTAGGAATTGACACGCTTGGGTATGTCTTGCACGACAAAGATGTCCCATTGAGAACCCATTAGAATATCCAGCTTCCTCCATAAGTTTCTTAGCTTTAGCTCTTCTCTCATCCAAAGGTTCTAAATCAAATTTCGGCCAAATAACAAATCTTTTGTCTTTAAAGAGGTTATTTGGACTAATATCTGGAGTAGTCCATCCAAATCCACCTAGTACAGCAGGTATAGCTGATTCCTTATCTATCCAAAGTGCAATAGCTCTGCGAATCCTCATATCTTGCCAAGGTCCTGATTTTAAAACATTGAAAGCAAGTCGAATTGTTCCTCCTTCTATTTGAGCAAAACTGACATCATCCCCTAAATCTCTGGTATATCCGACTATACGTTCCTCGGATAAGTAATGACCAAACCCTCTTGCACCTCCATCCAGACGCCCAGTTCGAAAAGCTATATCCATTGCTACAGGATCAGATATGATGACGTAATCAATGCCATCAAGATATGGTAACTGATTACCTCTGTCATCTTTCTCAAAATAGTTCTCAAAACGAAGAACTTGTATTATGGTTCCCGGCTCATAATTTTTAAACTTGAAGGGTCCTAAACCAATTAATTCTATATCTAAAGGTGAAATACTTACATCACCATTATTCATTCGTGGTTCCATCAAATGACGTGGGTGAGCAATTTTAAGCCTTGGATTTGCAAGAATATCTGGGAAAAATCGATTAGGATTTTTTAATGTAATTCTCACTTGATCTGGTGGAAGTACTTCTACCTTCTCAATCTCTTCTAGATCACCCTCAAAGTAAGCAGGTGCACGTATCTTATCTCCTACATTCAACCCAGAAATAGCGAGATTAAGCCAGAACTTCACATCATCAGGTGTAAACTGAGTATCATCATGCCAGAAAACATCATTACGAAGAATGAAGGTCCATTCAGAAAAGCTGGGATTGGGAAACCAGCTTCTAGCTAAATATGGGCAAACCAAATACATATTCTCTCGACAACGCATCACTAGATTTCCTGGACCAAACAGAGCACCTGCCACGTGATGAAGTGCAATGCTACTGGTACGCATAGTATCGAATCCAGCAGGTGGATCTCCTCTATTAGCCAGTATGAGTATTCCCCCTCTTTTTTGTTGAATAGATGTATTTTCTATATCATCATCTTGAACATCAGGAAATGGTGGAAAATTTTCTATATCTTTTTCTTGTCTCTCTGAATCTATACTATCCTTCTCAGAAACATCGGATATTGGTGAAAGTACAGGATTGTAGTGACCTAAAATCAATCCCGTAATCAGAATTGTAGTGAACACTATAATCAAGAATGGTGTGTGTTTTCTAAATGATAATACCTAAACCCTCCATTCTCTTTACCTTTGTATCTATGATGCTGACTCTAAATCTTCTAGATAAGGATTTTCATGGGTTTTTATGATGAAACCAGTGATTCATTATAGATAAGTTTGGTAAACTTTTAAAACTGCTAAAAATTACTTAATGTTATGAGTATTCAGGTTAATGGTGTAGAAATCGATGATACATTTGCAGAAGCATTTCCAATGTTCGCTGGAAGAATCTTGATTACAGCTCAAAATGAAAAATGGGCAAAGATAGCTGCCCGAACAGCAACCGGCTTTGCTTCTTCTATTATTATGTCACCAGCTGAAGCAGCAATGGAAGGACCTGTAATTCCGCCAGAAAAGACACCCGATGGAAGACCAGGAGTTATGGTGCAGATGTATCATAACGCAAAACCTTTGCTTAAAGGACAAATGATCTCCCGTATGGGGCAATGTATACTTACCTGTCCAACAACAGCAGCCTTTGATGGTTTACCTTCTTTGAAAAATAAAATGAAGATAGGTGATGCTGTTCGCATGTTTGGAGATGGTTTTGAAAAGAAAGATGTTATTGATGGCAGAAAGGTGTGGAGATTACCTGTTATGGAAGGGGAATTTGTTATTGAAGGACGATTTGGCATAAAAAAAGCGATAGCTGGAGGGAATCTTCTTATTATGGCTGAAAATCAACCATCAGCACTAGAGGCAGCAGAAAAATGTGTAGATTCAATTCAAGAACTACAGGCTGTTGTACTTACTTTTCCTGGAGGAATATGTCGTTCTGGCTCAAAACTTGGCTCAAAGAAATATAAATTACCCGCATCAACAAATCATCCTATTTGTCCCCAAATACGATCAGAAGTCCCCGATACACAAATACCTGAAGGTGTAAAAAGTGTCTATGAAGTAGTTTTCAATGCTTTAGATGAAGATCTACTTATGAAAGGAACAGCAAAAGGAATCAAAGCAGCCGCAAGTGTTCCTGGAGTGAAAAAGATATCTGCAGCTAATTTCGGTGGTACCCTTGGGCCAGTCCAAATAAAGCTTAAAGATGCTGTAGCACTAATCTAGACGTTTCACAACTACTACCGGATAATGATCTATTCTCTCGAGCATTTCCCAAGTAACCCCTGTGAGATCAACTCCAAATCGTTCTGCCATATGCCAAGGGCTTCTTCCTGCACCTACGCCTCTTATACGATTAGCTGTTTCAGATATATTGAGGATAGTTTCAATGCTGCATGACTCACCCGCATATCCAATTGGTGTAGCTCTTCGTTTGCATCTAAGTACTCTGCAAAGAATATATGTGAAAATACCTCCTCCACTTACTATCCCTTGAATAGCCTTGGGTAATGGTGTATAGTTTCTGTTTCCCAGCCTGTATGTTTTATCTGTATCCACAATCATAACTGAGACTTTACGACCAGTTTCAAGGTGAATTTGTTTCTGTAATCGGTTGGCCTCTAAATGAGGATTTTTCAGTGGTAAAGCAGCAAAAGAATATGGGAGGTTTGTTACATCTATTCCACCTTCAGAACCATGTCTTAGAGACTGAAAAAAACCTGCATACGTTAAGCAAATCTGCTTGTGCGCAGCTCCTTCTTTCAATGGGTAATTTCTTAATCTTTGTCTTGTTTTACGCGTCATATGACAAACTTTGCCAAGGACAAACCCCCAAACTAATTGCATCCATACTTTGGATAGTAACTTTGCAGCCAAACCTGGTTTGACTTTTCCCTCATCAATTATTAGATTCTTTGCAATCGAAACAGCTTTTTCAGAAATCACCACGAAATCTCCGTCAGAAACAACTTTCGAAATAGATTTCAATATCAACAAATTATAATTGGAACCTGGTTTCCAATAATTCATCTTAAAAGCTGTGGCTTGATACTTGGAAGGAGTGCTTGTTAATAACTTAATCACTGACGATCTCTGTGCAGACAGTGTTGTCACCCCTCAGAATACTTTCAACTCTATTATGAAATTTTCCATTCACTACAAAACATTGAAATGAACTTGACTTTAAAATATTTGGAAAATATTCATCTATAGACCCGGCCCTCACATCTGAATTCAAAGAATTTACTGACACTCTATTCAAAAATTTACCTGATTCTCGTTTTGTCAAACCATTAATAGATTTTACCAATAATAATCTCTTTGCAACAATTAACTGTGCCATCAATGCTGCAATAGAGTCAGAAGTTACTGACCAAGATTTTGGAAGATATTTTTCGCTTTTCATTATGTTGGATACTTGAAGTACAGCAATCTTGTGCTCTTCAAAACATTTCTTTGAATCCTCAATGTTCTCAATAATCTGAGAAGTATCTTGAATGAGACTCTGAATAAGTATGCCATATTGATCCATAGCTAAAACCGCCATTTGATGAGCGATATTCTCAGGCAGCTTGAATCTAGTGTAAACATCTCGTATTACATCTGCGAATACTCCTCCACCAGGAACGAGGAGAAGATCTAATTCCCCAGATAAATCAGCTAGACGATTGCATAATCGACTGAGTTCGACAGGATATTTGAGGAGACTTCCACCTATCTTCAAAACGTAGACCAAACTAACTTTTCACCCCTATTTTCTGCTACAAGAAGTGCAATAGAGATTGCAGCAATAACCTGTGAATCCTTAATACCGAGAATCTCACCAATATCACTGAACATTCTAAAATCCAGTTTTAAAGCAGCTTCCTTTCCCAATATTTTTCCACCAAGACCTGTTGTAACAACTGGAAATCTTGCTTTTAATTTCTTTTCAAAAAGGCTTTGGCTCCACACCTGTTTCAGACCATTTCCTATCTTCTTTATTTGTTCATTATAGATATTATGCGCCATTTTTTTAATTTCAGCTTCACCAAGAATATCTGAATCTGAGCAGACTATTCGAGCAAGTCTTGACAGACACTCATCTAGAGATTTTCCTCTCCCATCTGCTGTATCGATTGAATATTCATCTTGTGATATGTTACCAAGAATTAAGTGTACATCAGATGATAATGCAAATATTTCTGAAGCAATTTCCGTTTCTTTTCCTTTAATTGGTATTGAGTGGACAATAGATGAAATATTACTTCGTAGGATTCCTGTATAAATCAACTCACCCGTTGCCAATCTTTCAATGTCTGTACTGCCTAAAACTGACACTTTGTGGTTTACAATAGGAATAATATCGGTTGTAGTACTGCCAACATCTATCAAAATACATTCTTTGAATATTTGTGTCAAAACCTTTGCTGTCGCAGCCCAATTAGCACTTGATACACTCAAATAATCCGAATAAGCTTCCTCCAATTTGATAAGTCGACCTGTATAATCTATAATTAGAGGTTTAGTATTTCCCCAGAGGCTTTCAACATTTCTTAACACATACTTCACACCTTCCTTTTTAGATTTGAAAACATCTGATAATTCTGCAGTCATTGTTATACCCACGCCATCTATCTTATCTGTTTTAGATAGAAAAGTTGAGATTTCTTGAAGTTCCTTTGAAAGTTTCTTTTTCCCAACTCTCCAAAGTGGCAGATACGTAACAACTGTTCTACATTCCACTATTCTACCGTTTGAGACTTCAACCAATCCTGCCTTGATGTTTGCCCCCCCAATGTCTAATCCAAGAATCCGCAAATTATGTTCACTTTTCAAGTGTTATGGTGTGGTATCATTAAATCCATGAGAATCTTCTGGATTTCAAATTCTTCCTCACCTTCAAGAGCAAAAAAAATGTAATTCATATCAGATCCTTCTATCTGAATTTGTGGGCAAATAACATCAACATTCGCTCTAATGGTTTTAAGGGTATCAAACGGTATTTTTGAAAAAGCTGATACACCTTGAATCTTAAAAGATGTAGGAAGAGTTTCTCCTGATGATGCTTTAACTATGGATTTAGCTAAATTCACTTTCGAAATTCTTTTTAACCCAATATACGATACAGTTAAACGTGGATTTATCTCTAATATAAGTGGTCCTTGGGATGTCATCACCATATCTACTCCGATGTATCCTCGTAAACCATTGAATTGTTCAACAGCACTTTTTGCTAGGTTTAATGCTTTAAATTCGTCGTGATGTCGAAAAGGTGTGATGCCGCCATAATAACAAGATGATTCTGGGGGTGTATTGAGGGAAATCTTCTGTAAGTTTAGGCTAATGGGAAACGCATTCACACCATTCAGAATTAAACTTACACTTACAGGTATACCTTTTACAAATTCTTGAATAATAACACGTTCTTTTGGTTTATCTTTCGTTATCAAATTTTGAGCTTTTATTAATTGACTAATCTCATTAACAAGAAAAACTTTTGCACAACCGGCTCCGTCTAATGGTTTTACAATTAATGGAGTAGAAAAATTCTTAAACACTCTTTCAATCTCCTCTATTCCATCTCCATTCTTAAGACAATAAGTTTTAGGTATTGGAAACCCCTTTCTGGATAGAATCTCCGCAAGTTTGGCCTTATTGGAAACTAAATCAATTGATTCTGGTGTAGAATTAAGTGATATTGTGTTAGACCTTGCAATCTGAACAAGATTAGATAATGTCCCTCCGGTTTCGGGTGCAATGATGAGTGATAAATCCACAGTTTTTAGCATTTTATGGAGAACATTAGAAATATTATCTTGTGCGGAAACAATTTCTATCTTTTCAGCTTTCGTGTGTTCCTTAAGTTTTGTTAACCTTGAATCTAGCAATGTAGTCACTTCATAACCAGCTGATTGAAAATCTTCAATTGCAGATTTCAGCATAGAGTAACCTTCACAAAGCATATTACCCGACATAACTTCTTTTATTCCTCCCCCTGCTACATACTCAAATATGCCTACCTTCAATTATGTGTCCCCCAAAAAAAGATGTTATCTGGAGATGAATAAATTTGAGAGTTATCCCTGTTATCGATATTATGCAAGGTAAAGTAGTTCATGCCATCAAGGGTTATCGTAAAGAATATCTCCCCCTTAGCTCTAAGATATTAGATACAGAAGATCCAGTTGAAATAGTTTCCGAGTTAAAGCGAAGATTCGAATTTGACGAGCTATATGTTGCAGATTTAGATGGAATAATGAAAGATGAAATAACTTTGTCTGTTCTTTGTAACATTTGTAAAACTGGTAACCTGAAAGTTATGGTTGATGCTGGAGTAAGCAATGCAACAAAGGCCCAAGCACTTCTATCAAGTGGTGTTGCAGGTATTATTGTTGGTACAGAAACCCTTGAAAATCTTGAGGATCTATTAACAATAGTGAATTCATCTAGAAATATTCCTGTTATAGGATCAATAGATATCAAAGATGGGAAAGTCTTGTCAAAATGTGGAGGACTATCCGGTGTCTCCCCCACAAGAGTAGCTGAATTGTTTAAGGATTGTGGAGTTGAACAGATCATGTTACTCGATATTTCTCGGGTTGGTTCTGAATCAGGTGTCAAAATAGATGTTGCCAAATCAATCTTGAACAAAGTAAGCTTACCACTGCTTGTAGGGGGTGGTGTATCATCGCTCAAAGATATTTTTGCCTTACGCGCAATAGGTGTCTCAGGGGTACTTGTTGCAACAGTTTTGCATAATGCCCAATTAAATAAACAAGAAATAGATTTTGTTAGAAATCTGAAGTGAAACTTTTCTATCAAAATCTCACTGTTTCAGTTCGCTTAAAATATACCTCACTATCTCTTCAGCAACATCTACTTTTGAAATCGCTTGAAGTCCCCTAAATCCAGGTTGACTATTTACCTCATTAACAAAATATCCATCAGGGCTCTCTAAAATATCTACTCCTGCCACCCTACAACCAAGAATTTCTGTAGATTTTACGGCAATTTCTCTTAATTCTTCAGAAGGAATTATTGAAACAGGTTTGGCGCCTTGGCTAACATTAGTCTTCCAACCTTTGGCTCGTCTATTCATGGCTGCCACCAATTTTCCACCAACTATTAGACATCGGATGTCATGTTTTCCATGATGGATAAATTCCTGGGTGTAAAGGACATTTCGAGAATAATTGAGTGCATTAAATATACGACGGGCTACTTCCAAATCTGAGATTCTAGTAATTCCGAAACCTTGAGACCCAAAAAGCGGTTTTATAACGACATCACGTCCTAGCTTATCAAATGCCTCCAAAGCAGAATCTGGATTTTCAGTTACAACAGTTCTTGGTACTCTGATGCCATTTTCTGAGAGTAGTGATAAAGCATAGTACTTGTCAACTGACCTTTCAATACTTGATGGTGGATTGACGATAAAAAGACCTCCACGCTCAAGTTTATGTAAGAAATCTAATCTAAATATTATTTCATCAAGTGAACCTCTGCCAATTGGTCTTACAATAAGTGCATTTAGTTCCTTTAGGGCATCAATTTCCTCTTGTATACCTACTTCAGGAATAATTCCCAAATTAGCAGTTATATCTGAAAAATTAAAACAAACAGGTTGAACACTCTGCTGAACTAAAGCTCTCCTAATCTGGGTTGAAGGCCAAGCGTCTCTATTTCTTGTAAGAAGGCCTATTTTTAGTGGATTAACCAACGTAGCCTATCGACTTGA
>JASMAB010000016.1:0-11901 GCA_030754585.1 Nitrososphaerales archaeon
TCAAGTCGATAGGCTACGTTGGTTAATCCACTAAAAATAGGCCTTCTTACAAGAAATAGAGACGCTTGGCCTTCAACTCAGCTTAGAAGAGCTTTAGTTCAACAGAGTGTACAGCCTGTTTGTTTTAATTTCTCAGATATAACTGCTAATCTGGGAAGTATTCCTGAAGTCGGTATACAAGAGGAAATTGATGCTCTTAAGAAATTAAATGCGCTTATTGTAAGACCAATTGGCAGAGGTTCACTTGATGAAATAATTTTCAGATTAGATTTCTTGCATAGACTTGAACGTGGAGGTCTTTTTATCGTTAATCCACCATCAAGTATTGAAAGGTCAGTGGATAAGTATTATTCTTTATCACTACTCTCTGAAAATGGTATCAAGGTTCCAAGAACTGTTGTAACTGAAAATCCAGATTCTGCTTTGAAAGCATTTGATAAGCTAGGGCGTGATGTCGTTATAAAACCACTTTTTGGATCTCAGGGTTTCGGAATTACTCGAATCTCAGATTTGGAAGTAGCTCGTCGGATATTTAATACACTCAATTATTCTAGAAATGTCCTTTACACCCAAGAATTTATCCATCATGGAAAACGTGACATTCGATGCCTAATAGTGGGTGGAAGATTGGTGGCATCTATGAATAGACGGGCCAGAGGTTGGAAGACTAATGTTAGTCAAGGTGCCAAACCTGTTTCAATAGTTCCTTCTGAAGAAATAAGAGAAATTGCAATAAAATCTACGGAGATACTTGGTTGTAGAGTGGCAGGAGTAGATATTCTAGAGAGTCCTGATGGATATTTTGTTAATGAGGTAAATAGTCAACCAGGATTTAGGGGGCTTCAAGTTGTTTCGAAAGTAGATGTTGCTGAAGAGATAGTGAGATATATTTTAAGCGAATTGAAACGGTGAGATTTAGATAGAAAAGTTTTTCTTCACATTTCTAACAAAGTCAATATCACGCTTATTCAATTGGGTGTTATGTAGAACTGTTGCGACCAATACTCCTGAAGCACCTATTCCGCGTAAAGCAAAAATATCTTTCAGCGATGACACACTACCCCCTACAAGAAGGGGTAAACTAACTTTATTCAAAATTGATTGGGCAACTCCTATTTTGACCCCTGATTCAGAACCAACTCGGGAAATGTCAAGCAAAACGATCTGTTCAACTCCGCAATCCTTAAGCAATTTGGCTACTTCTGGGGGAGATACACCAGATAATTCTTTGCATTTTGACAAAACTTTCCCATCTTTGACATCTATTGACCCAATAATGGGAATATTTCCGGATAGTTTTACTATTCTTGAAAGATCCTCAAGGTGTTCAAGAGTTTCTGTACCCACAACGATGCCCGCAACACCAACTGATAGAAGTGCTTGGGCTTTTACTGGGTTGGTTACTCCAGCATCAACCATAACTTTCAGGTATCCAGTTTTGCAGATGTTACAAAGAACAGATAGATTTACTTCGTTTTTCATGATTCCATCTAAATCAGCAACATATAACTCGTCAAATCCAAATCTACGTTTCAACTCTAAAGCGACTTCAATGGGATCTTGTGTTTCTAATATCTGGGATTTAAGGGGGCGGTATTCTTCACGATAACCCTTTATGGCATGAACTACTTTACCTTGCATAATATCGATAACAGGTATAACTCGCAAACTTATTCATCTCAAGATAATATCTTTTTTTGGGTGGCATATTATTGAAGGTTGGCATATTTGAGTATGTATCTGGAGGAGGAATAAAAGAAGAAGATATTTCACACAACATGCTTTGTGAAGGGTACTCAATGCTGAAATCTGCAACTGAAGATTTCCAAATGGCTGGCTATGAAGTATCTACAATACTAGATTCAAGGTTATCAAAACTTACGGATTACCTGAAAGCTGATAGATTAGAATTTGTATCCACACAAGATAATACCTTTGACATTCTCCTTGAAATGTTAAAAACTGTGGATTTATCACTTATTATTGCACCTGAAACCAGAGGGATATTATCCAGTTTTGTACAGATAGCAAGATCTAACACGGTATCCCTCAACTCTACACCGGAATCAATCGATTTTGTTTCTGATAAGGCCAAACTTGCTGAGACTCTTTATAGAAATAGTCTTCCAATACCTGAGACTTACTGTTTTAATAGTGAAGTTCGAAAAGAGGAGATTGAAAGAGTGTTTAAGACTTTTTCATCTCCAGTAGTTGTAAAGCCAGTAAATGGAGCTGGTTGTGAAAAAGTTTTTGTTGTTAAAGAGACATCTCAATTAAGTCAAGCTCTGGAGTCGATAATAGCAGATAATCCAAAGGAACGCGTAATTATTCAAGAATTTGTTGAAGGGATACCTGTAAGTGTAAGTTTAATCCTAAATGGTGTAGATGCGTTTCCCATTAGCATGAACTTACAGCGGGTCTCGCTCAATTCACCTCCTGAATCATCTTGGTATTATGGAGGCGTTACACCTTTTCACCATCCAAATGAATCTGAGGTGATAAATCTTGCAAGAAGAGCAGTCAAGCCGTTTAATGGTTTGATAGGATATGTTGGGGTAGATATGATGATCACCACTAGTGGGCCAATGTTATTGGAGATAAATCCACGCTTAACTGTTTCATATGTTGGATTGAAGCAAATCTCTAAAGTAAATTTAGCGGAATCGATAGTTAGAGCATCATCAGGAGTATCTCTTCCTACAGCCTTCGAGACTCAAGGTGTATCAGCTTTTTCTAAGATATCGGCTGATGCCCTTAAAACCATTAGAGGAGATGTTGAGGTTATATGCCCCAAAATCCAGATTGAGGGATCTGATATTAATTACATCTTTTTTGCTCTAAAAGGTAAGGAAGAATCGGAAGTCCAGAGAATTCTCGTGGATGCGAGTATGCCTTACCACATCACTTGAAAGGTGGATATAATTTTGAGGATTCTCGGACTAGATATTGGAGGAGCAAACATCAAGGCAGGATTGGTTGAAGTCTCTAACGGTAGAATGGTGGAATGTAGAACAGCGGTTAGGTATTTACCACTTTGGCGCGTTGGAAAAAAGGAGCTATCTAAGGAACTTCTGAAAATCTCAACTTTTCTATCTCAGACAGATAAGATAGATGGGGTAGGTGTAACAATGACTGCAGAATTATCAGATGTTTTCAAATCTAAAAAGGAAGGGGTGGAGTATGTGTTAAGAAATGTAGAAAACCTCTGGAGTATCACTAAACCCCTAATTGTGGATTATACAGGTCGACTTATCAAATTGGAAAAAGGCTATTCGGATTATTTGAAGGTCTCAAGTGCCAATTGGGCAGCAACAGCAAATATTTTAACACGAATCTTTCAAGAATGTATTCTGATAGATGTTGGAAGCACTACTACCGATATTGTCCCTATTCTAGATCACAAAATATCAGTCTCAGGTAGAACAGATTTTGAGAGATTAGCAACCGGTGAGTTGATTTACACAGGAATCCTACGAAGTACTATCCCATCTATTGTTCACTCAATCCCTATTAAAGGAAAAGAAACAAAAGTTGCCTCAGAGATATTTGCATTATCATCGGATGTACACTTAATTCTTGGAAACATATCCCAAGGAGAATATTCAACCGAGACAGCAGATGGGAGAGGAAAATCGCCAAACGAATGTCTCTCAAGGCTTGCGCGAACTGTCTGCGCAGATTCTGATTTACTTGATGAAATTGAACTAAAAAAAATGGCGCATAGCATCTATTATGAGCAAGTAAAGAAGATAGAGAATAGTCTGAAACAGGTATGGAGCCAAAGTATTTTTAAAAAAAAATCAAAACCAAAATTCCCAATTGTTACAACGGGTATTGGTGGAAGAATCTTGGGAAAGAAAGCTGCTTCAAAACTGGATTTCAGAATGTACAGCGACATAGGTGAGCTCCTCGGTATTAAGAATTCACAAGTTATTGCTGCAATCTCCGTGGCACTTCTTGTGGCAGAAAGCAGGGGTGAAAAATTAGTTTGGCCCACGTTTTGAAGATAGGCGGAAGCCTACTCAAGTATCCAAAAGAGCTCAGTCAGATATGCAACCTACTGATGGATATGGCTGATGAGGTGGACCTTATCATAGTTCCTGGAGGAGGAGTCTTTGCTGATACAGTACGAGATGTTTATGCCAGGCTCAAACTTCCAGAGGATATTGCACATCAAATGGCCATTTTAGCTATGGATCAGTATAGTATACTTATTCACAGTCTTTTTCAAGGTGCTTCTCAGATTATTGAGAATATTAAGGATTCAAGTAAATGTTTTGAAGAGCACCGGATTGCCATACTTCAAGCATCTAAAATAATGAACAACGATAATCAGCTCCCAAAGTCTTGGTCAGTCACTTCTGATTCTATTGCGGCATTTATGGCACACCTAATCGGTGCTGAAAGCTTGATATTGATAAAAGCGATAGATGGTCTTACAGACCAAGAATCAGGTAAATTATTAGATCGCGTGTCTGTAAATTCCTTGGATTCAGATGTGAATGTAGGAGATGTGGATGAATATTTTCCAAATGTTTTAAAGTCAAGTCTAATTAGATGCTTTATAGTGAATGGAAGAGTCTGTGATAGAGTTGAAAGTATTCTGAGAGGTGAAAGCACTGTCTGTACAGAAATCGTCTATGATTAAGATATTATCGGAAACACCTTCCAAGTATCAAGCTATAGCTTTTAGGATGGAGTATTGGAAACCAGGTGCCAACTATAGTTCATTGATATTGAACGCTATTTCGAAAGTTGTTTCTAATGGAGACTTCATAGTAATTTCTGAAAAAGCTGTTTCGATAGCTAAGAATCAAATAATTGATGAAGGGAGAGTCAAACCAGGCCTAGCTGCAAGATTGCTATCTAAGATATGGATGCGAATAGTTTGGGGCCACATTTTTGGCAATATATGTCATATGACGCGTAAGACAAGGTGGAGGTTAAGAAATTATCCGTTGAAAGAGGGAGCTGCACATAAGCAGATTTGCTTAACTTATGCAGGTTTTCTCCAATCTCTAAGACATGGTTCTGAAGGCGGAATAGATGTAACAAACCTTCCCTATTCTTTTGCCGCTTTGCCGTTGGAGAACCCTCATTTAGAGGCAGATCTGATACAGAAGCAAATTCATCGTAAGACAGGCCGAAGAGTTTCAGTTATGATTGTGGACACAGACAAAACATACAGATTTGGGAGGAAAAATTATACACCATTACCCAAAGCTATTCCAGGTATATCAGGTGGAGGAGGTGTTTTTACATATATTTTATGCAGGTTGCTTAGATGTAAACGTAGAGCCACGCCGGTTGGACATGCTGGTGAATCAAGTAATATTGAGACTGTCCTCAATATCGCTGAAACTGCTAATCGTGCAAGAGGTGTAGGTGCAGGTAGGACTCCATGGCATATGGCGGAACGATTTGGAGTGGATCTTACAGATGTTACTTGGGAGATGCTAGATCGAGTAGATCATTACCCGGTAGTGGTTGTGAAATGTCTAGATTAGAGCTACAGCATCTTTCAGTTTTATCTGGACTGGCCCAAGGGTACCACCGAAGTTAGCTGCCGATATCTTCTTTACTCCAGGTACACTTGCGGCTGCTTTGATTCCTTTTGCTGTTCCTTTCATAAGTAGGTCTGCATCTAGGGCATTGAAAACTACTTCATAGACACTTTTTACGCCTTCGGGTATCTGGGACTTCTGATCGTATTTGGGGACAAATAGGATGATTTGTTGATGCTGGTAATTTATATTTTTTTGAGCCGAGTTTTGAGCCGGAACGACATATTCCCCCAGGGAATGTGAGTACAACAGCTTGTAGTTCTTGTATGGAATCCACACATTTCTCAGCTGCTTCTAGTGCTGATGGTTGATTATCAGCCATAATGAGAAGATTTCCTCCAGCAATGGCTTTTTTTATACCAAAGCGGCCTTCAATAACAAATTCGCCCTCCATAACAGGTAATCTCCAAACCTTTCTACCACCAATAACATCTTTTTTTTCGAAACCATCTCCAAACATACGAACTGCATCACCTATCCTCATCTTATTCTTCAATGAAGGTAGACCATCAAATGCCCTAGTTGTTGGGCACGTAAGTATGCATTGTCCCATACGAGATATCATTTGTCCTTTAAGCAAAGGTTTTGCATTGTGGTACATCTGCACCATAACTCCTATCCTTCCGTCGGGTGTCTTGTCTGGCGGAATTACAGGTCCTTCCATAGCTGCTTCAGCTGGTGACATAATAATAGAAGAAGCGAATCCGGTTGCAGTTCGTGCAGCTATCTTTGCCCATTTTTCATTTTGGGCAGTTATCAAGATTCTTCCAGCGAACATTGGGAATGCTTCCGCAAATGTATCTTCGATTTCAACACCGTTAACCTGAATACTCATAACCTGATGTAATCTTTTGCAGTTTTAAAAGTTTACCGAAATTATATCATGAATCATTGTATTCATTATAAGGAAAAAATAAAAAAAGTTTGGCACCATTTTTCAGTAAACAATTACTTGGTAGACAATATCCTTATCTAGAAGATTTAGGGCCAACCTCATAGATATTAAGGTAAAGAGAATGGAGGGAAGGAGTATTATCATTTAGGAACTACATACCATTCTTGATATTAGGGTTTTCCGCGATTCTAGTGATGGGATTGATTTTAGATTATTACAACCAGGTACCTACACCAATATCTAATATTCCGGATTTGGAGAGTATAGATCCAAATAATCAAGAAAAAGATGTTGACATTTCTCCATCATTTCAGGATGATCAAGGAGGTGATCTAGACGATCCATCTATTCAACAAAAAAGAGGCGGGATTCTTGTACTAGCCAACCGCGGAGATCCTCCTGCTGGATTTGATACTATGCGTACCAGTAGCATCGCACTTCATCATGTGGCAGGTGCTTTGTTTGGCCCAGGTAATCTAGTGATGCGTTGTCGGGAGAATATGTATTTGGTTTGTCCATATCTAGCTAGAAGCTGGCTTCCCAATCCTAGTTTTACAGAGTGGACATTTACCCTTCGTAATGATGTTTTCTGGCATGATAATACTCAGTTTACGCCAAATGATGTGAAGTTCTGGCTTAATCTCTCTATTTCTGGGTTAAAGGTGGGAGACAAAATACGTGCACCTGCGTACTTTGAGGGAGATCTAGGAGAAATTGAGAAGGTAGAAGTAATTCCACCAGTTCAAGTGAAGATTACACTGAAAAATCCTAATCGATTCTTTCCAGATATTCTTGCAAATCCAAGACTTAAAATTGCACATCCACGACATTTGATGGAACCACGAATAAATGATGGTGATTTGAGCGTTTCACCTTTGGATGTAGGATTAATTGGTTTAGGACCCTTCAAGTTTGACAATTACGAGCCTGGAAGCATAATGCAAGTTCTACGTTTTGACAACTATTTTGAGCATGATGCTGGTGGCGATCAATTGCCATATTTGGATGGTATTGATTATGTCATTATATCTGATCCTGTGGCAATGGATATAGCTTTTAGAACTGGACGTTTAGATGGAGGTGCTCGAGGCTTTGGTCATTACTTATCTGAGGAACGTGTTGTTGGGTACACTAGAGATTTAGAGGATAATGTACACTTTTCTCAAATTGAAGGGGGAACAATTAGGCTTGCTTTCAATGTTCTGAAATCTGGACCTTGGCAAGATATGAGGGTTCGGAGAGCTATTGCACTTTGGATAGATAAGGAATCAGCTATACCCGCTGTGCTGGGTGGATTTGGGTGGACTACACCAGATATTAGCCCAAATAACCCCTTTAAAGACAAGAGATTTGTTGTTTGGCCAAAATTTGATTTAGCGCCCTTGGATGAGAGGAGAGATGAAGCTAAGAAACTTATGGCTGGAGCTGGGTATTCTAACGGATTCTCAATGGGGCATCTTTGTCGTGCAAGGCATACCCAAGCGTGTCAATTCCTAAAAGATCAACTAGTGGGACTGGGTATCGATTTGCAGCTTCATATTATTGATGAAGGAGAGTGGAATCGAGCCCGTGTAAGCCTTGATTTTGATACCCAACCGGGCGCATTATCAGTGTTGCCCATCCCCGAAGGGACTGAAGGAGTATATGGACGGTTCAGCTTAAGTCCAGATGCGTATAGCAAACATGAAGATGAGGAAGTTGATAGATTTTACAGACTATTACGCGATGCAACAACAACTGAACGTAGAATCGATATATGGCGCCAACTGCAGAAGTATCTCTTTGTGGAACAGACATATATTATCCCAATAGCGGAAGCGACCTATGTAGTGCCCTACCGAACTTATGTAAGAGGCCTGGTTATCCCTTCAGAAGATGGACACACTAATACTGATTTTGCAACCGTGTGGTTGGACAAATAGTTTCATCGATGTGGGAATAATTTATTGAATACCAATAAGGTATATCACCATATAAGGGGTGAATTAGATAAGGCAATTCTTTAATGGTAATTATCTACTTTGGCGTATAGCCACACTCATATTAACTACATTCATTGCGTCAGTTATAATCTTCTTTGTCATGCGGATGTTGCCTGGTGACATTGTTTCCTGGATCTTAAGCGGTGGAGGAGAGGCTGTCCACAGTGCCGAAGTACGGGAAGCGTTGAGACAAGAGCTAGGGTTGAACGACCACTTGGTGGTGCAGTATGGGCGATGGTTATGGAGTATGGTCAATGGGGAATTTGGTGGACGGTCGTTAGTGAATGGGCAACCAATCGCGGCTATCGTAGCCCGACAATTTCCTGTTACATTGCTTTTAGTTACTTATGCTGTCGCATTGTCTGTTATCGTATCAGTACCTCTGGGAGTTTTGGCGGCCTGGAAAAGGAATCGTTGGCAGGACTATCTCGTGAGATTAATCACAATCCCTGGTCAAGCTCTACCGAATTTTTGGAGTGCTCTCCTGATACTTCTGGGGTTAGTAATCATCTTTCGGTGGTCACCTCCAATTGTTTACACGAGTCCATGGGAAGATATTTTGACCCACTTTCAGATTATTTTTTTGCCAGTTCTTCTATTAGCTTGGGAGCATAGCTCACACATAGTTAGGGTCACTCGTGCCTATATTCTGGAAGTCATTCACAAAAACTATATTTTATCAGCACGTGCAAAAGGTTTGTCGCAACGCCATATCTTGTTAAGACATGCTTTACGCAATGCGTTAGTTCCAATCGTCACTATACTGGGTCTGCAGCTTGGCTGGCTTCTAAGCGGGACCCTAATTCTAGAGTCTATCTTTGGATTGCCAGGGTTAGGAGGTGGTTTGGTTCAAGCTGCGTTAGTTCGAGATTATACAGTAATTCAGAGTTTAGCAACACTTTTGGTGTTTATAATGCTCTCTGTAAATCTCATCATAGATTTGATTTACGGGGTCATTGACCCACGTATATTACTCTCTCCACAGTTGACACGTCCTTACACTGGGTCATGATTTGTGCAATAATAGTGGTGGTTAACTTGAAAAATATTGAAAATTCTTTCAGTAGGACAATTCGACTGCAGAATTCCCTCTATAGGATAGGAGCCAAGTTGGGTCTCAGGAGACTGGCGAAGACAAGACCATTAGTGATTTTATTTGGTGCAATTCTAATAACTATTGTCTTTTTAACTATCTTTGCGGACTTTGTATCACCATATAATCCGTTAGTTCAGGATATCTCCAGTCGATTAGAGTCACCTGGACAAGAGTTTTTATTTGGAAGCGATAACTTTGGGCGAGATGTATTTAGTCGAGTTATCTATGGTTCACGATCATCCCTGTATATTGCGATTACTTCGGTTATTATAGGTACAATTTTAGGAACAATAATAGGAACCTTTTCAGCCTATCGAGGAGGCTGGGTAGATCAGGTGTCACAAAGGGGAATAGACACTTTGCTTGGATTTCCATCGTTAGTTTTGGCCATAATTTTAGTAGTCACGTTAGGTTCATCCACTCAAGCAGTAACCATAGCTATAGCAGTAGCATTGATTCCTCAAGTAGCGCGCCTCTCTCGAGCCCACGCGCTCTCAATAAAAGAAGAAGACTTTGTAATTGCAGCTAGGAGCATTGGAGCACAACCCATGAGTATTATTTTCAAGCATATCATCCCACATACATTTGGTCCTATCGTCGCATATGCGGCAGGATATGTAAGTGTAGCAATAGTTGTGGAATCAGCTCTTAGCTTCATAGGCTTAGGAGTACCCCCACCTTATCCTTCTTGGGGAGGTATGCTTCAAGAGGGGCGTCTGTACATGGAGGTTGCTCCTTGGGTAACTATCTTCCCAGGTATTGCCCTAAGTGTTACAGCCTTCAGTTTTGCTCTGCTGGGCGATGCGCTTCGTGATATTTTTGATCCAAGGGATCGATTCTATAATGGCTCTTTTTTTCCTTCAGGTAATAAATCAGATCTGAAAGAAATGTAGGAACAGCAGATTTACAATCAATACGTATCTAAACTAATGGACCCTTGGGGGCACTGCTTTCGTTAGATCATTTACCATATTTCTATCGATAGTTGAGGTACCTTCATTAAAGACGCTTACGCCTCTTCGCACACCCATTATATCTGCACCGAGATTACTCATATTTTGGATATCCTCTTTTCCTAGCGAACCAGCTAAGGCCACAATCAATCCAAGGTTATGGCTATCATTCACAATTGTCTTTAAATCTTCGAAAGAGAGATAATTGAAAAGTCCTTTCCCATTCTTCGCTTTTACATCTACAAGAACACCCCATGCACCTGATTCAGCTGCTACCTCCGGAAGTGTGAGAGGATTGATGCAACCATAATGTTGATAATCTGCATAACCCGCAATTATGATTTTAGCATTTACTTTGAACTCTTGAAAGCTTCTAACCAGAGAATTTGAGATGTTTAGAGCCTGCTCCTTGTTCTTGGGTCCCAACATCCCAATTTTAACGTAATTAACTCTCAAAAGTGCAGCTCCTAGAGCTGCGAGAGACGCTGTTCCAGGCAAGTAAGGCATGTCACCCAATGTAACACTTACTTCTTCCGATTCACCTACAGCCTCTCGTATACTTCGGGTTATCCAGGGAAAGTTAGCACCTAGTGCACCTTCAGCGGGATTTTTCACATCAATGATATCAGCTCCACCTTTTATAGCATCTAGGGCTTCTTTAGGATTGGTAACGCTAACCATAATCTTCAACTGCTCTGGCACTATTCTATCACCACCTCCAGATATTTTGGTGTATTTGTGGGTTCGGCAATGTTTAAATCACTTCTCTTTATTTCAGATGTTTATTATGGCATCCGGTAAACAAGTTATGATATTTATTGATACAGATAAACATGCAAGCCCTTTCGATATCTTGATGCTTGCAGATCTTTTCCCAGATTCTCAGAGTATATACTACAGTAATGTGGAGCCAGAAGATGTGCAGAAGATAGTACAGGACGCTATTTTCCCAAGAGGTCCAGAAGGATGTAAAAATACTAAACTCTTTATCGGAGGCTCAAACGTGGAGAAAGCAAACAAGATAGTAAAAGTAGCGTTAAAATCGATGTTTCCTCCATTTGAACTTACCACAATAATAGATCCGAGTGGGGCTCATACAACTGGATCTGCAGCTGTTGCTAAGACATTGCAGATTCTTCTTAAGAATAACTTAGGTGACTTGAAGGGGAAGAATGTAACAGTTCTTGCAGCTACAGGTCCTGTTGGAGAAATTACAAGCTCGATTTATCAATCTGAAGATGCAAATGTAATCGTTACATCAAGAAGACAGGAGCGTGCAGATAGCTTAGCAGAAAGATTAAACAAGAATTCATCAAATAAGGTTAGAGCACTGAAGGCGGCAGTCCCTGAGGAAGTCGGAAAAGCAATATCGAATGCGGATGTTGTGATGGCGGCAGGTTCAGCTGGAATC
>JASMAB010000016.1:11911-15680 GCA_030754585.1 Nitrososphaerales archaeon
AAAAACTATGGCAAACACTGCAAGGTGGTTGCTGATGTAAATGCTGTTCCGCCTGTAGGAGTGGAGAATTTAATTTCACAGGGAGACGGAGTAGAAGTTATTCCAGGTGTGTTAGGCATAGGCGCGTTAGCTATAGGTGGACTAAAGAACAAAGTGGAAGCAAAGCTCATAGCTAAGGCTATGGAGATGCCAAAAGGAGTTTTAGACTATAAGATTGGCTACGAGCTAGCTAAAGAATATGTTTACAAGAAAATAGAAAAAAAATAGTGAAGACCTGGATATGAGTCCAAAAGACCCTGCCCAAAGATTCTTCGACAAGAAGATGACTGAAAGAGAAAGGGCGATATTTGAGGGGGGAATAGGACTAGCAGCGATTTATCACCAATTTATCGGTACGCCGGTAAGTGGAGATAGAGGCTCTTTGGAAAAACTAGAAAAGGCTATTCAAGAAGCTGCACTTCTTCAACCTCATAAAAAAAGTGTTAAGGTTAAACTAAATATTCCTTCTAATCTTTCGGATGGTGGAGCATTTAACTATCGTTCTCTTGAAGGACGAGACTTGGATGTTACAATTATTTCGGAGTATGGTAGCTACAAAGCCACATCTCGTATGAAGTACATTCCTGAGTTGAAGTATGTATTGATGTACGTAGAGAAGATAGAAAAAACAAGCTAACGGCTGCTATTAAGTATAATATTCTCAAACTTTTCAGGTGTAATTCGTTCTATTCCCTTTATATTTTCACCACTTCCGGTCAGATTGAATATTTTAGTAGCAGTATTGATTGCTTGCCATTCAAGAATATCTTTACAGAACCTTAATTTTACTTTTTTAACATCTGGTGAAAAAATGTGTTCCTTAGAAAAATTGCCAGTCACATTACCTAAATCCATGCCTGCAAGAGCAAGAGGCTTACCATTCAACACTTCGGCGAGAATAACTGCCCTATCTCCATCAGTAAAGCCTCCAAAGTTATGTAATTCACCGATAGGTTCTACTTGAGTAGTCCCAAGGATATCTTTTAGGTCTTTAACATACATATTTAGATGTTTGATATTGTCACCGTGGGCATGAACAACCATGAATGCCCCTTTGTCATTTGCATCCCTAAGGTCTTCGAACCGCCCATCTAGGTCAGTTACTATTATATCTGGAGTTTTCCTAGCTATTTTCAGTAGCCCTGTTGTCGCGCCATCTGCAGTTATCATACGGCAAATGTCAAAGAGACTCGTCTTCGCAATTCGTTTGATATCTGCTTCAAGTGATGGACCTGCTCCGAATATCAGTGTTGGCTGATCTTTTATTCGGAGTTTCAAATTATCTAGTGATATCTTCTTGCCTTTGAGAAGTTGATTAAGTATTAATGCGGCTCGTCTATCTTCAGATGGGTCATAGCCTAACGAATTAATTATCTTCTTGTACCAGGGTTGCCATTGAATTTGGTCCAAGCACATTCAATCTCCTAGTTAATAGAGCGTTTTCGAGGTAAATAAGAATTGAAAGAAATTTGACTTTTTTGTCGCAACTGTTACAGGAAAAGATGTAATAATGATGTAATAGTATCATATTTCACTAGTTAGGAATTAATGCTTTCAAGTGGGATTGTGGCGACCTATACAGGTTGGTCAATATTTTCCCCACGGGTGTTGGAGCCACATGCCTTCACCCACCTCCCCCATATTCAGATTCTCAGCGTGTGTTTGCAGTTACAGTAGAAAAGGTTTACATCAGTCCATATGGTTATTTTAGGAGTGAAGTTGCATTTATGTGACCTCTGTGGATATTGGTAGATGAAATAAGTTTGAAGATGAAAAAGGTTAGAGATATTGAGTTGAACGGATCAGAGGCTGTAAATAAGCTAGTTAAGCAAATGAGGAATAGCGGAGGTTTTATGGCGAAGAATTTCGGTGAAGCTGTAGATATACTTGAAGACATGATAAAAGATGCTTCTTGTATCAAGTTCCTTTCATTTCCTGCAGCTCCTATAGCTACAGGTTTACGTGGTGTTCTTCGAAAATTGGTTCAAGACAGTTTGATAGATGTTGTGATTACAGCTTCCGGAACCCTTGATCACGATTTGGCGCGAGTATGGGGTACATATTATGAAGGCGATTTTGAATTGAATGATGAAGAACTCTTCAAGAAAAATATTCATCGACTAGGTAATGTGTTAGTACCACGAGATTCATATGGTACTCTTCTTGAAGAGAAACTTCAACCATTCTTCGATGATATCTATAGTAAGGGTATTAGAGAAATATCTTCAACTGAACTTTCAGCAAGATTGGGGACATTAGCAAATTCTAAATCTTCTATTCTATATTGGGCCAATCGAAACAATATACCTGTTTTTGTACCTGGGTTAACTGATGGTGCAGTTGGAAGTCAACTATGGCTCTTCTCCCAAAACCACAGGGACTTTAAGATAAATCTACTAAAGGATGAGACATATTTATCAGATATTGTTTTTGACACGAAGAATAGTGGTGCTCTCATGATAGGTGGCGGAATTTCCAAGCATCATACTCTTTGGTGGAATCAATTCAAAGGAGGTCTAGATTTCGCGGTGAATATTACTTCTGCATCGGAATGGGATGGCAGCTTAAGTGGTGCAGCTGTACGTGAAGCGGTTTCTTGGGGAAAGGTGAAAATGAAAGCACGTAAGGTCACCGTACGTGGTGAAGCAACTGCAATGCTTCCTTTTATGGTTGAATCTCTTTTAAGCAGGTTGAATAATAGTTAAGATTTATATTTGCAAAGATTAGGCCTCTTATAGTTTGACTGCTGAGAATCTATTTGTTTTTGAACTACTTGCACCAGTAACAGGCGTAATCGCCTTAGTATTTGCGGTTTACCTAGCGTTTCAAGTAAACAAGTATGAAATCGGACCCGAAAAGATGAGAGAGATCTATACGGCTATCCGGGAAAGCTCGAAAGCTTACCTTATCCAGCAATATAAGACGATATGTATAGTTTCAGCAATCCTTGCGGTAGTTCTTTACGCTGCTTTTGATCTGCAAGGTCACAATGGAACACCTTTAGTCGCTGTTTCTTTTTTGGTTGGAGCACTATTTTCGTTGGCGGCAGGTTATGTGGGCATGGATGTTGCGACACGCGCCAACGCAAGAACTGCATACGCAGCTCAAGAGAGTTTAGATGTTCCTCTTAAGATTGGTTACTATGGTGGGCTTGTTATGGGGCTATTCAACGTTGGGTTGAGTCTTTTAGCTGTAACTGGCCTTTACTATCTTTATGGGGAGGTTGAACTTATTGTTGGGTTAGGTTTTGGAGCTAGTCTTTCAGCCCTTTTTGCTCAGCTCGGTGGAGGCATATTCACCAAAGCTGCGGATGTTGGAGCAGATATTGTGGGGAAGGTAGAGGCAGGGATTCCTGAGGACGATCCTCGAAACCCAGCTGTAATTGCAGATAATGTTGGGGATAATGTTGGAGATGTTGCAGGAAGAGGTGCAGACCTCTTTGAATCAATGACAGCTGAAAATATTGGGGCTATGTTGGTTGGAGTTTCACTTTATGCTGTTACTAACAACTTCTTCTTCGTTATTTTTCCGTTGCTAGCTAGATCTATTGGCATAATTGGAACCATTATTGGCGTACCTTTTGTCAGAGCACGGAACTGGAAAGACCCTATGGTTCCTATGCGAAACGGAATGATAGCAACAACCCTCATTATTGTTGTTGGGATGTACTTCCTTATCGATTACACCATTTTAAGTTTGAATTTGTATTTCGCTGCACTTATTGGAGTAG
>JASMAB010000017.1 GCA_030754585.1 Nitrososphaerales archaeon
ACTGAAATTGATACTGCTGAAGGACCTTTAACTCTCAAAACATTAGATGCTGAAATTGTTCAGTGGTCTCCTAGTTTAAGGGTAACTGTTCTTCAATTTCTATCTGAACCAGTGTTAAGCTACCTATTATTCATTATCGGAATTTATGCGCTTATCTTTGGCGTGACTTCTCCTGGTTATGGAGGGGAAGTTCTAGGGGCAATCCTTGTTATTTTGGGTATAATTGGTCTAGGTATAACAGGAGTAAATTTTGGTGCAATCATATTGCTGGGGATAGGCACTATTTTATTATTGGCTGAATTATTTACACCAGGATTCGGTATTTTGGGAGGAGGTGGATTATTCTCTATGTTAGTTGGTGGCATGTTAATGATCCCAGCTGGCCCTTGGGTAGTGTCTCAGGAGTGGTTGAATACTCTGAGAATGACAATCTTATTTGTCCCACCAATTGTGGGATCTTTTTTCATCTTTGCTGCCTATAAAATCCTCAAAGCTAGGCAGTTGCAGCCCTTTATCAAAGGAGTGGTTGGTGGTGTAGGCGAATCTGTTGATGACCTTTCTTCAAATCAATTAGGATTTGTTCTCTATCAAGGTGAATATTGGAAGGTAAAAACAAGATTTTCTATCAAACGAGGTGTAAAAGTCAAGATTCTAAAAAGAGACGGAATGCTTTTGACTGTTGAGCCTATTGAAGAAACGGTGGAGTAAATCTTACATCCTTTAACATCATGAACTATGTGAATCATTTGGGTAATCAACTACTAAATATTATTGGAATAACTGGATCACCTGCAACCGGAAAGAAATCCATAGGCAAAATAGTGGCTGATAATCTAAAATATAAATTTCTGGATTTGAACAAGATTGCATTAGAATCAGGCGGTGTTCTTTCTGATGACGGAGAAGATTTGGAGGTGGATCCTGATTTATTAAGAAAACAAGTTTTGCGAAAAATTAAGGGAGGAAAAGTAGTGTTGGTTGGGCATCTCCTTCCATTCATTCTTTCAGAAGGTGAAATTGAGTTTGTAGCAGTCTTGAGATGTTCCCCAAAGGAGCTAAATGCAAGATATTCTAAACGTGGTTATTCAGAAAAGAAAATTAAGGACAACATTTCATCGGAGATACTTGATATATGCTTCACAGAGGCGTTAAATAGTTTTGGACCAGCTATAATTGCTGAGTTTGATACGACTGAGAGGCAGCCTAATGATGTTGCCGAGGATATTGCCCTTGTTTGGCGTGGGAATATGAAAAGATCACTTGGGAAGATAAATTGGATATCACAGATGTCAAAAGAAGATCTTATAGAAAAGTATTTGGACTGAAAGGAAAAGAATAAGCAGTCAAATATACCAAAATATGCTTATATCCCGGTTTAATAAATGATATCTTCTGATATATCCCCCTAGATTAGCATTTTCTTGACGAGCGCTATGTTATAGATAATTAATTTCTAAACAACAGATTTATGTTACGCTTTTATACTATTTTTTATGGTTTCAAAAAGTGTTTTTTCTACCGGGATTGTAATGTTCTTTATTGGAGCGGCTTTAGGATACGGAATATCATATCTAACCTATCCAGATGTAGAGGCATCACAGAAGTATCAAGATCTACAGGCAGAAACTGGAAAGTTTCGCTCTCATGGCTTACCATGCATTCCAGCGTTCCGCGAAACAATTTGGATAACGCCAGACACTTTTATTATCTATAACTATGATGAAGAAAAAGATTTGATTATGATGGGGATTAAGACAACCGAGAAGCAAGACACAACCTTCTGGGCACACCTCCCAGAAGGACGCCCAGGATTGGAGTTCGAATTCTGGGCAATACACATCTGGTTTCAAGATGTTGAAGAAGCCTGCCTGAACTTGGATAGCTTAATAGAAAAGCTTCAAGAAGAAGGACTGGCAGTTGAAAAAGCAGGTGATGTAGACCAACCCTTCTTCTCCGTTAAAGGACAAATAATACAAGTGAATGACGACGTATTACAGGTGTTTGAATATGATGATCTTCCAACAACGATGATGGAAGCAGCCCTAGTTTCACCAAATGCCACCTCAGTGGGAAACATCCAAGTCGAATGGCTAGATACACCACACTTCTACCATAATGGCAAAATGATAATAATATACCTAGGTAACGATGAAGATCTGAAGCGGACCTTAGAAAAGACAATAGGTTATACATTCGCAAGAGGATGAAATGTCAATATACATCCCAATATCTAAAAGGAACACTAAAACTCCAAATATATAATCAAAAGATGTGTGTGTCTGGGCTCACTAGTGAGACCATAAACATCATATTTTTAATAAAAAATAAAGATTTATACTCCCTTTCACACATTCCGAAGTTAGTGGCAGTACAAGGAAATTTTTGATTAAAATGTCATGTATTCATCTAAATAATTGTATAGAGAGTCATTTATTCGCGTCTCTATCTATGATCTGGTGAATTTTGAATTGGAAAGTGCTGATACTACTGTAGCTAAGGGTGCTACATCGATCTACTTCTCTAATATTGTTATTCTTGGTATGAATACACTTTACTTCATAATAATAGCTAACCTTCTTTCAACAGCTGAAATAGGTATCTACGCTGGTATGCAGCTTATTATTTTCGGTTTCTCTACCATTTCTAATTTCTCACTCCCACAAATAATCCCAACGAATATCATGATTCCTCAAGCGGTAACGAAGCTGATCCCAGAATTTCTAGGAAGAAAAGAAAAGGGGAAAGCTACCCGAAGCTTCTTCATTATTCTGCTCATTGCTATATTAATAGTCACTCTTCTTTCTATTCTTCTTTACATACTGGCGGAACCAGTCTCCCAGATTTTATTTAGAGGTGAAGCGGAAGTGTTATGGGTCCAACTTCTTGCTTTAGATACTTGGATATTTTCAATAGGACAAGTCTTCTATGGTGGATTGGTTGGTCTTAAACGCATACCAAAAGCAAGTCTATTCTTAATAATTTCCTTTGCAGTAAAATTCATTTTAGGAGCAAGCCTAGTACTTGCAGGCCAAGGTCTTCTAGGTATCATTACAGCATTTGTAATTGGCGATATTGTTTTTCTCATGTTGACAAGCACCTCATGCCTTAAACCGCTTTGGGTTCACCATGAACCAGTACCAACCAAATTCATAATGAACTATTCACTTCCTTTGCTAGTAACATCATCAATAATTTTCGGTGTTACCCAGCTCGATAAAATATTTGCCTTCCTGCAACTCGAGTTAAGTGATTTAGGCGTATACAACGTTGCTGTTACTGCTGCTACAATAGGTGCTTTCGCACCAAATGCCATAACCACTGCCTTGGTACCAAGTCTATCCACTCTTGAAGCAACCAAAAAAATTGATAAGTTTAGGAAATTAGCGAAATCATATACTCGCTATGTCGCCTTAATTGCTACTCCAATGTCATTCGGAGTAGCTGCTTTAGCCTCTGGTCTTGTGCAACTCTTCGGGCAACAATATCTACCTGGAGCGTTTCCCGCAACAATTATGTCTATTGCAATAGGCTTAACTGCGATTTCAGCAGTTTATAATGGAGAACTCTTAGCTACAGGTCGAACAAAAAGCATTATGCTTGTAAATTTGGTGGGACTCATCATTTTAGGTATTGGATTAACAATTCTTACCCCCTTGCTCGACTTTGTGGGTGTTGCATTAAGCAGATCCATAATGATTATTTCAATAGCAATATTCTTGGCGTATGTTACGCATAAACGAGGGCTTTTTGTTATCGACAGTAAAGCTTATCGAGACTCCGTTTTTGCAGCATCTGTAATGGGCATTATTCTCTTCTTAACCTTGGATTTTATTAGTGGGTACAGAAGTCAACTCATCTCTTTGGCATTTCTAATACCTGCAGGTGTGATCATTTATCTTGTAATTCTCCGTATCTTGAAAACATTACAACCTGACGACATTGAATTTATTAGAAGATTCCTTCCTAAACGTGCAGAAAGGTTTGTACAAATAGTGTCAAAGATTGTTGGAGTCAGCTAGCTAGAGCACAAATATTTACTCAACCGATATTTTTATTGGTTTTCCATCTATTTCAGCATCAATCCACTGAACACTTCCAATAGGTTGATCCATGATCTTAGTTTCTTTCACCCGAACTAGGTAGGTTAGTACATCAATCTTCGAACTGATACTATCAAGCCATATTGAATCAAGGCCAGAAATATAAGCTGCATCTAAAATCTCAGTAGGATTGTATCCTCTTTCCTTTCTTAATGCCTGTAATCTTCTCGCTAGATCTCTAACATTTCCATCAGAAATAAGATCTGCATCACGGTCTTTCTGAAGCGCAACAATCATACCTTCTTTCTCAACAACTACGTATTTATCATCAATTGCCACATACTCTACAATCAATTCATCCTTCAAGATCTTGGTTTCAAGACCGTCAAACTTAACGGATATCCAACCTTTATCCTTCAACTCTAAATAGATCTTAAGAGAATCTACTGTTTCAATATATTTAACAAAAGACCTCATTCTAGCTTTTAGTTTACCTCCGAGAATATCATACCGTGGATTTATTTTCACGCCTATTGTATTCCCTTTTAACTCAGATGTAAATAAAACATTCCTGATATTTCCTTGATCCTTAATTAAATCAATATGCCTTTCCATCTTTATTGTATCCTCCAGAATAACCATCACCAATTTGAGAGGCCAACGCCTCTTCAATTTCGCCTTCATTCGAGCTGAATTAATCAATGATATTAGTCTTAAGACCTGTTGGACTTCTTCTTCAAGTTCTGGAAGAAGGAATTTCTTTTCTATAATTGGCCAATTTTCCATAAGTATACTTTTCTTTTTTTGGAAAGATTGTTGGTATAGATGTTCTGTAACGTAGGGTGAAATGGGATGCAATAAGATATCTAGAACCTTGAGGACATGAGCTAAAGTTGCATATATTGCTAGTCTCCGATTTAATGTTTCAGGGCTATCGTCCCATATCTCTTTTCTAGTCATAGGGACATAGGTTTGGCTCAGATCTTCTATGAGAAACTTCTCTATTGCTCTTGCAGAAGACTGAAATCTGCAGGTTTCGTTGCCTTCAGTACACGATTTTTTTATTTGCTGAAGCTTCGAGAGGAGCCATTTTTCTTGAGATCTTAGGAGTGATTGATCTGAGGCCCACTGCAATGAATGTTGGTTTATCTCAAATCTATCGCATGAACTATTTTGCAGGAGATACAGATGTAGATGATATAGCGTACTCAATACTTGGTATGGTCTAGTGTTCATCTCATTAAAACTAAAGTTTAAGTTATCAATAGGGCTAGCTTTCCATACTATATAGAATCGCATAATATCTACAGGATTAGAATTTAAGGTTTCAATTCCTTCAACCATGTTTCCCTGACTCTTACTCATCTTATTCCCTTTTTCATCTAAAATGTGACCTTGAAAGAGAAACGCTTTGTATGGAGGTTCAGACTTTCCTGTGAAAATTACGTGTTCAATCAAGAGAGTGTATGCCCAACCCCTGGTCTGATCGATACCTTCAGTTAGAAACTCAACCGGAACTAATTCTTCATACTCCTTATCTGTAAATGATGCGTATGGAGATGCACCGCTGTTATGCCAAGTATCCAGAACATATGGTTCTCTACTTGCAGCACTACCACATTTCGGGCACTTAATTTTAACACGATCAATCCATGGTCTGTGCAGCTCAAAATTTGGACCATCTGGAATATCTGATGCATTTTCAATTATCTCATTTCTGCTGAAGAGCCCTATCTTTTCTTTACATTCCGAGCATTTCCATATTGGTAAAGGTGTTCCCCACACACGATCTCGTGATACACACCATGGAACCCTCTCCTTTATCATCTCTACAAAACGATTCATTGGGGGAATAAAGAAGTATTCTACTTTCTTAGCCGCATTTAATGCTTGATCCCCTAATTTTTCAACCCAATAAAAATATTCGCGTCTTGCCATCCAGATAAGTTTATGGTGTGATCGCCAGCATGTTGGATATTCATGTGTTATCTTTCCTATCTTTACTAAATTCCCCTCTTTCTCTAGAATTTCTACAACTTTTTCATCTGCATCTCTAACAAATAAGTTTTCAAAGATACCTGCTTCTGAAGTGAATCTGGCTTGATCATTTATTGGATTAAATATTGGAATCCCTCTACGTTTTGCAACCTCAAAATCCTCTTCTCCATTAGCCGGAGATAAATGAACTATCCCTGAACCTGTGGTTACGTCTACAAAATCCTCTGTTACAACGCTGTGCACTCTTTTATCTTTATCAATTTCTACCTGCGCAGGTATTTGCCTCGCTAGAGGGTATTCATACTTTAATCCATCAAGTCCTGAACCTTTAATCCTGTCTTCCACCTTATATCCTTTAATTCCCAACTCATCCATGATATCTTCTAACCGAATGGTTGCTACAATCCATCTTTCAGAACCTACATTGACAACAACATATTCTTCATCTGGCTTGACACCAACCATCTCATCTGTCACAACTGTAAATGGCATAGTTGTCCAGAGAACTAGATGCCTATCATCTCCTACAATTTTAACCTTATAATATAACGATGGATCTGAAACTTTTTCATATCCTTGGCTAACCTCGGCATGGCTTAGAGAGCATTGGCAGCTTGGACAATATGGTACAACTCTAAAGCCTTCTCCAAGAAGCTCTTTTTTCCAAGCTTTTTCAAGATACTTCCATTCTCTCTCTATGTATTCATCCCGGTACGTCCAATATGCATTATCATAATCCATCGACATACCTAGAAGATCATCGGCTTCCCGCCATTTTGAATTGAATTTTATTATCAACTGTTTGCAAGATTCAACTAGCTTTTCTTCTCCTACTACTTTCAGATTCTCAGCTTTACTTCCTGTTAATCCTAATTCTTTCTCTGCTTGCAGCTCAACAGGTAATCCTTGTGTATCCCAGCCAGCTCTAAAAACGAGATTCATACCTTTTAATACTGAAAAACGATACCATAGATCTTTCATAATACGCCCACGCAAGTGGCCAATATGTGGCTCGCCATTCATAGTTGGAGGGCCTTCCACATAACCTGAAGGAGATTTGTTTGTAATCTTCTTTGCAACAATACGTCTTATATCAATGTCTTTCCAGGATTTGCGTACTGTTTCCTCAATTTCTTTGGGTTGAAAATTCGGGTTTAATATTCTATTTATTGCATCATTACTAAATGTAGATCTCCTCACTTTTCATATTTTATAACCAACCACTATCTCACTCTTGAAATACATTTAATCTCAATTACCACATTCTTCGCGTGAATCTAATGAACAATAAAAACCTATCTTGTATGTATATCCATTATTATAATCTTGACATTAAAAGTAGATATTGGTAAACTAAATTCCTCTGAAAAGACGTTCTGCTAAGGTGATCGGCAGTCCGGCAGTTTTGATCTTTTTTGCTGCAGTTTCAACGTCATATGATACGGCTCTGGGTAGTGCTTCTACGTTTCCGTTCTTTTCTTTTAGTAGGATATATCTTGCATCAGAATTTCCTGATCTGGGTTGACCAACAGAGCCTGGATTGAGTACTGTGCCTTTTTTCCCTTTCCATATGAAAGGGATGTGCGTATGGCCTAAGACCACGATATCCACTTTATACTTAGTCAAGTAGACGTTGAACATGTGTTCATGCGTGGCAGGGTGAACATACTCAAAGAGATTGTTAGTTGGGCTTCCATGAACCATCAAAATTTTCAAATCCTGCAATTTAACAATATTCATTTTAGGAAAACTGTTCAAGAACTTTTTCTCAGTTGGTCCTATCTGTTTAGCAGTCCAATTGATAGCTGATGTGGCTACATCATGGAACCATTTCACATCACCAGTTATAGTTGCGTAATCGTGGTTCCCCATAACTCCTTTTACTTTTTTTTCCTTAATCCATTGTATAACTTCTTTCGGATTAGCTCCATAGCCAACGATATCCCCAATACAATATATCTGTAAGTTAGGCATATCCGCAGATATGGCCTTTAATGCCTCAAAATTTGAATGAATATCTGAAATGAGGATAATGTCCAATGGTTATTTTTATAGAATCTGTAAACGGTAAATAAACCCACCTATTTGACCTATTCAAAATTAAGCGTTAAATATAGCAGTTTTACAATCCTCAACAAAGCCAATGAGAGCAATCACCTTAACTTTTTTTTCTTTTTAGTTGAATATGTTATACCTAGTCTCTTATCGCTCAAACATCTTGTTTAAGATGAACAGTGTAAATATCTATGTCAAGTTTCACAAAAAATTGGGCAAAACCACCAAGCGGAGGATTCAGAGATAAAGTAAAGGGTTCAGTAAGGTCATCAGGGCCTCTGAAACCAAGACTTGAACAAGCTACGAGAAGGATTCAAATCCAGATTTCTAAGCTTGATACAGCATCGACAAAACTAAAAGATAGAGATAAGAAAATTTTCAGCAAAGTAGTCGCAGCAATCCAAAAACACGATATGGCACACGCATCAGTTTTCGCTAATGAACTTTCTGAAGTTCGAAAGATGAATAAGATGGTAACCTCGGCTCAACTAGCCTTGGAACAAATAACCATGAGGCTAAACACGGTGCAAGAGCTTGGCGACATAGTCGTCACCCTCACACCTGCAATGTCTGTCATCCGAGGAGTAAAAGGCGGATTAACTAGTGTGTTGCCTGAAGCGGAAAATGAGATCGGCGAGATCAGTGGAATGCTTAGCGGCATCTTAGTAGATGCTGGACAACTAGGAGGATCAACATTGAATTTCGAAGCAGCAAACGAAGAGGCTGAAAACATCATGTCGGAAGCATCAGCCGTTGCAGAGCAAAGAATGAAGGACAAATTCCCAGATCTTCCAGCACCAGCTGAGACGTCACAAACTGGAACAATAAGCTTCGGTTAGCCCAAAACGGAAGAGGAAAATGTGGCAGTTGCACCATTTCGGTATTGGTTCGTAAAAACTACCGCCGGAATCGGCGTTACTGTCCACCCTACATATTTTGCACAAAAGAAAAAGTAGTGTTTAGTTTGATTTTTAAAAAGAGTAACTTCATTGCAGACTACCCCTAAATGTTAAAAAGGTGAATATTCTTGAACTTCGCAGAACGTATTTTTGGTGGTGGGGATGGGTTGAAAAAGAAACTCATTTCGGCTGCGAGACGTATTGAGGTACATAAACGCGAGGTCATATCTCTTCGTCTCAGACTGGAAAATAGACGGCAATTTCTTTTTGAGAAGGTAGTGCGAGCGATTGAACATAAAGACGACGATAGTGCATCAATATTTACGGTTGAACTCACAGAAGTGAAAAAAGTTTTGAAGGTCGTAAAAGTGAGTGAACTAGCTTTGATGCAAATAATCGTAAGACTTGAAAGTATCCGAGATGTAGGGGATGTTTATTCAAATATGAATGATGCATTTAAGATTATGAGAGGTGTCAATAAATCGGTTTCAGGAGTTGTTCCATCACTTGAAAATGCTACTGAAGAAGTAAATACAACCTTGTCTGAAACATTGGCAGACCTTGGAAATCTTTCTTCATCTGTGTCATTAGATGTTACCCATGAAGGTGGGAAGGAGCTATTCGAAAAAGCCAAACTATTTGCAGAAGAGAAGGTTTTAGAGTTAAATGAAGGAATTCCTTCATCGGTTCTCTCTGCAAATGGTGATTCCTTATTTGAAAAAGCAAAACAGGTCGCTATGTTAGCAAATGGAGAAATATCCGATGAAAAAGACTTCCAAGTGACTATGTTATCCCAACCCGAAAGAAAGAAAACTGTAGATGAAAAAGTATACAAATATATAGTGAATAAGAACAAGCGTTTAAATGTGATTGATGCAGCAGATGCACTGAATCTCCCTATAGATGAAGTGGAGAAGACTGTTTTCAAACTTGTCTCAGAAGGTAAATTGAAAGCAGCATACACAGAAAGGTGAATAAAATTTGTCAGCAGCCAAAGAATTAGAAGATGCAGCAGGAAAATACGCATCTGAAGCTATACGGTTTGATTCTCAAGGAGCTAGAGGTATGGCTATACAGAGTTACCAAAGCGCAATATCAACTTTAATTAAATTGGCGAAGATTTACCCAGACTATAAGCTGAATAAACTCTACATAGATCGAGCATCTACCTACCAAGCAAGAATCAAAGCTCTTTCCTCAGTTCACGGAAATACAATATTGGATCCACAAACCAATGAACAAGTACAAGAAGATGGGTTAAATAATGGTTCGCAAGCGCCTCAGATTGTTCAGTCGCTTAAGGCATCTTATGACGAGCTTATTATGAAGGAAAAGCCTGATGTTAATTGGAATGATGTAATTGGGCTAGATGTATCCAAAAAAGCTCTTCGTGAATCTATTATTTTTCCTGTGCAACGCCCAGATCTATTTCCACTTGGATGGCCCCGAGGTATCCTAATGTATGGTCCTCCAGGGTGTGGTAAAACTATGCTTGCAGCTGCCACTGCTACAGAGATAGATGGATATTTCTTAACGGTTGATGCGGCAACAATAATGTCTAAGTGGCTAGGGGAGGCTGAAAAAAATGTAGCGAAACTATTCAACTCTGCCCGCGAAATGTTGAATGATGGGGCAAAATCTGTCATAATTTTCATTGATGAACTTGATTCCCTCCTAGGTTCCAGAAACCAAGAGGTGGGAGGCGAAATACGTGTAAGGAACCAATTCTTAAAGGAAATGGATGGAATCATGGATAAAGGTAAAAACCTTCACATGTATATTATAGGTGCCACTAATAAACCATGGGCTTTAGATTGGCCTTTTCTAAGGCGTTTCCAAAGACGGGTCTACGTGCATTTACCTGATGTGGATGCTAGAATAGCGATGTTCAGAGATTATACTACACCAATCAAACTAGATAACGTTAAACTAGAAGATATTGCTGAGCTCACTGATGGCTACTCAGGGAGCGATATTAAGGATATTTGCCAATCCGTTTTGATAAGCGTGGTATCAGAGCTCTTCGCTAAGGGTGAAGCTGAAAACAAGGATTCAAAACCAAGGGATATAACTCTAGATGACTTTAAAGAGATTTTGAAGAAAAAAAGACCTAGCGTCTCAGGTGAGATGCTTCGGGCATATGTCCAATGGTCTGAAAACTATAAAGCTCTTTAATATGCTGTAGCACTTTCCATAATCTTTCTAGATCTCTTAATCGATAAATAATGATTGAGTGCTACTGGTGAAAGTTTCTTTTATCTTTTCAACTATAGTTTTATCCAAATAAATATGATCAAATATTGTATCTTCAGCTTCTAAAATTTTTAATCTTTCTACTATGCACTTGTATTTTCCCCCAGCTATTCCGTTAGCGAGAATCGATGCACCTTGTGCACCTTCTTTCACTTTTGTGGTTTGCTTTTGAATAGTTCTTATTCCACTTATGTTAAACGATTTTGTACTCTTAATTAGCTTTAATATAACATCTTTTCTGAAGGCATTTACCCCTAAAAATCTGCCGCTAAGTAAGATCTCCTTAGGTGTTTTATTCATCGAAACCATTAGAGTAAATACGTCTTTTACAATTGCTTCCTTAAAAGCTTCATATGCTGACTTGGTCTTATTATCCATCTTGGATTTGTTAATAAAGTCCTCAATGTCCGTGGAGAATGGGTCGAGTTCAGCTAATGAAGATGCCCCACCTGAGAAAAGAAGCATTTTTGAATAATCACCAATTGAATTCGAAATAGCATATGATAGTTCTCCGTCCATCGTTCCCATCCCTAAATATCCAAGGTTGCCTGATGTTCCACCTATTCCGTCCACTAAATTCCCTTTTTCAACAGCCATTGCAGATGTATATGCAAATCCAATCTCGACTAAAATAAACGAAGTTTCAGAGTAATCTAAATTCAGAGATTCCGCTTGATCCTTCATAGCTAATATAACGCTAAATAGTTTATCCGCTGTCCCCATATCAATTTTTCCAGCCTTTCTGAATCTGGGTACTGTTGGAAGATGGATAACGCCAGGTGTAAACCAGATGTTTAGATCACTGGCTTTTTTCATAAAGAACATAAGTTCTCTTAATCCGATTATTTTTAATCGCCTCTTTGCATCACTTTCAGAAACAAATGTTGCCATAAGAATTTCAGAATCCTCTGTTTCAGTTGCTCGTTTTGGAGTAATGCCATAACCGCTCGGACCAACAATCACATCTAATTTACCTGCGGAGATAGTGAGATCCCTTAGAATATTAATAATGATTCGTGGGTTCTTTGTGAATTCATCTCGAGGAATTGCTTTGTCAATCAATATTTTTCCTGTTTCATCATCAAATCCAAATATATCTATGCTTTTGGTCCCAGGATCTATCCCAATGGCTTTTACCATCTTTTTTCATCACTTAAATTCCAATATTATGTATATGATATGTTGGCTCCTTTATTGTTTGCTTTTGTGTAGAAAACTTCTCCACCCCCAGCTTTTAAAATATACTTTTTCATTTCATTATGTAACATCTTTGCTGTTTTTTCTCCTTCAACAATCGTGTAGAATGTTGGTCCCCAACAAGTCTGACAAGCACAAGGGGCACCTTTTTTAAGCATCAATTTTATTCCGTTTTCCACTATTGGATCACAATAGATTGAATTTTCTTGGAAATCGCTCCAAAATCCTCCAAGTCGACTGTTAAACTTGGTAAGCGCCTTTCCGAAAGTAATTAAATCACCCTCAACAAAACTGGGCAATATCTGCATCAAGACCAATCTCGAAAGTTCCGCTGAAACTTCCTTTTCCATTGGTTTCAAATTGTTTAAAAATTCATTCTCATTTTCTTTTATCTTTAAGATTTTAGGTATTGGAGCTTTAGGGATGCAGACAACAAAAAACCAATTCCTTGGAATATCTTTCCGAAATATTAATGGAGGAATCATTTTTCCTTTCTTGTCTGTCCTAAAACCCCCATCAAGAATTAATCCACCTACCTTGAATCCATATGTTCCTAAAGCTGTCACAGTCCCTCTTTCTAGCTTCAAAGCCATCTCCTCCACGCTTACATCATCGATTCCATAAATCTTTGATAATGCTGTACCAATCCCAAGTGATAGTGCTGTTTGAGAACCCATGCCAAGATGTTTGGGTATAGTTTTTTCAACAATTATTTCTGCTCCTCCATTGATATCATATTTCTTTAAGAAAGTTTTTGCATATCTTTTGGCATTCTCCCAGTCTTCACCCTTAACCTCAATTCCTTTGGATTGTCTTACCGTAACCAAAGTTCGTGGGTAATCGATTGTGAAACCAAGGGTTCCATAGATTCTACCAAGATCCCCTGTAAGATCGGGGTTACCAGCATGAAGATGAGCGGGAACAGATAATCTTACTTCTTTCAAATTAATTCACGGTTGGTGTGTCTGACAAATTGTAATATTTTTATGTTCTATTCCTATATCAGTCATGCAAACAAATTTTGATCTTTCAAGATTATTTTATGGTACTAATCGATCCTGATCTCTAGGATAAAGTACTACCTCGCGAATATTCTTCATACCTGTAAGAATCATTATGAATCTATCGAGACCGAACCCCCATCCTGAGTGAGGTGGCATACCCCACCGAAAAGTTTTCAGGTGATCTTCAAAGCTCTTAGGGGACAACCCTGATTCTTGAATTCTTTCCTCCAATTCTTTACCATCTGAAACACGTCTTCCACCCGAAGCAAGTTCTAAATGACCATGCTGAAGATCAAAGGATAGCGCCTTTTTGCCATCAGGTGTTCTAGCAATATAAAACGGTTTTAAATTTGCTGGCCAATCTGTTATCCAGAAATACTTAGGGTAAATTCTTCCAAGAACTTTCAAGTCGTG
>JASMAB010000018.1 GCA_030754585.1 Nitrososphaerales archaeon
ATCTCTTTGAATGAGTCCTTCATTTTTCCAAGCAGTTTATCAAGTTTATCTAATTCTGTATTAGGAATTTCATATTTAGATCTAATGATGCTCGTTATGATTGGCATAGCCCGGATATCTTCCAAAGGAACTCCTGAGCCTAGTGCAGAGAGAGCTAAATGATAGAATTCTACCAAAATATTAAGTTGCTTTACCTGTTTCTCTGGACTGCAATATGTATCAACATCATCAAAAGCACTCTGTTGGAGAAAGCCTTCCTTGACCATTCTAGCAACATCCAAAAGGAGCTTCTCTTCATTAGGAAGGGCTTCTGGTCCCAATAATCTCACTATCTCCTTCAGAACATCCTCTCTTTGAAGAATTTCGAAAGCTTCTAACCTCAATTGCCTCCAATTTTGATATACATTTTTTGACCACCAATCTGATACATCATCTACATAACCAGTATAGCTTGTTATCCAGTTAATTGAGGGGTAATGCCGTGAATATGCTAGTTTTGTATCAAGTCCCCAAAATGTCTTAATGAATCTAGATGTATGTGTTGTAACTGGTTCAGTGAAATCAGCTCCTGAAGGGGAAACAGCTCCAATTAATGTAACGGAACCTATCCTCTCAGGGCTCCCAAGACTCTGCATCCTCCCTGCACGCTCATAGAATTCTGCAAGACGTGAAGCTAGATACGAAGGATACCCTTCCTCTGCAGGCATCTCTTCAAGACGACCACTTATTTCTCGAAGTGCTTCAGCCCATCGGCTTGTAGAATCCGCTACAAGTACAACATCATATCCCATATCTCTATAATACTCTGCCATTGTTACTCCAGTATAGATACTAGCCTCTCTTGCAGCAACTGGCATATTACTTGTATTTGCTACCAAAACTGTTCTTTCCATTAATGATAAACCTGTAGCAGGATCTTTAAGTTCTGGAAACTTAATTAGAACCTCAGTCATTTCATTTCCTCTTTCGCCACAACCAACATGAAATACAACCTTAGCATTTGCCCAAGCAGCAACCTGATGAAGTGTAACAGTCTTTCCGGTTCCAAATCCTCCAGGAATAGCTGCAGTTCCACCTTTTACAAGCGGAAAAAATGTATCGATTATTCGTTGTCCAGTTATAAGTGGAAGATCAGAATCAAATCGTTTAGTATATGGACGTCCTCTTCTAACCGGCCATCGATGATGCATCTTGAGATCTTGTTTAGGTCCATTTTTTTGAATTGTTGTAATTATTTCATCTATATTGTAATTCCCTTCTTTGATAATTTCTAGAATTTTTCCACCAGAATGTTCAGGAGGAACCATTATCTTATGTTCTATTAGAGGAGTCTCATCTACTACCCCAATTACACTTCCAGCTTCAACTATGTCCCCTTTCTTAACCGTTGGTTTGAAATGCCATTTCTTATCACATGATATGGGTGGTACCGATATGCCTCTTTCAATGAAAGATCCTGCCACCTTTGCGAGTTCATCAAGTGGCCGCTGTAGTCCATCATAAATCTTGCCCATCATGCCAGGCCCTAATGATACTGAAAGTGGTTGTCCTGTTCCAATAACAGGTTCCCCAGGTTTTAGCCCACTAGTGCTTTCGTATACCTGTATGAATGCCACGTCACCTGTTAGTCGAATAATCTCACCAACAACACGATCTTCACCTACTTCTACTGTCTCATACATCTTGGCTTCAGACATACCTGAAGCTTTTACTGCGGGTCCGCTAATCCAGACGATTTTACCTTTGGCTATCAGATAATTCTCACTTCACTTTGTAAGCATATCCGAAATCTGCTTTCTTAAAAGGGGTTTGAATCTTTCTAATCGTACCTCTACAGTATTATTGAATATTACTGACCCGTCACTATTCATAACTTGAACGCCCCCCATACAGTTTAAATTCTTTGATGATAGTTCAATATTTATTTTCCTTGTTTTTTGAATTTCTTTGGAAATATTTTTTAATAAATCTACATCTTTAGTGTTACAAGAAATATTAAATTCTTTACCACCGATAGCATCCAAACCTTCCTCGAGAAGTTTTTTCATAGATTTATCATAACTTTTGTTTGATGAAATATTAACTAGGCCCTTTAGTGACGCTTCAAATATCTTATTTATTGTCTCTTCGATAAGCTGTAGAGAATTATTTCGGGCTTTAAGTTCAGCCTTACCTATTATCTTACTATGTAATGTATCTCCTAGCTTATCTACAGATTGAAGTATTTCCGCAGCTTTGATATTCGTTTCTTGTTCCGTTTTCTCAATGATCTCTAAAGCATCATTATGAGAGTTTTCTAAGCTTAACAGAATTTCCCTCTTTACGTCATTCACTACCTTACTAACTACATTATCAAACGCTTCTTTATTGTTCAATCCTATTCACCAACATAAATGATTTTTTTTATTGTTTACTCATAGATTTATGCAAATATAGTCAACTATCCTATCTTTAGCATTTGCTTAACAATATCACGATAATTTACCTTTTCCTGTTTCCCTCCTGGAGCTGGAACAGAATATATGATAGGAACAGGTTGATTTAACCTCAAATCAGATACCTCGATTCTTATGTTTTTCTCAATATCATCGCTCATTATTATCATGCCAATATCAGGAGTTGCCATTAGGCTTTTCACATTAGCCAAAGCTTCTTTTGGTGTAGAAACCTCTTTACCTTCCACACCTGCAAGCTGAAGGCCAGTAACAAAAGGGCGTCTACCGATTGCAACAATTCTCATATCAGAGATTACGGCAAAATGGAGAATTATAAAACTTCCTCTTGAATTCAATAGTCTTACTAGAGGGCATATTAAAAAAAAGGGTAAAACACAAATATCTAGAACGTCTTGACATTTTTTTAGAAATAAATATGTATACCATAAAGTGGGGAAGAGAAGATGTTTTCCATATGTAAATTGTGTAGTAAGTCGTACTAAAAGGTTATTAGAAGACATTCTGGATGTGCATTGCAGACAGGCACAGAAGTGAGACAAACTTGGTAGTACAGAAGTTGATGAAGACCACACTTGTGAGTCCACGCAATGAACTTTCAAAAATTACAACTGATCTTTCAAGATTGGATATGTTTCATGTTATTGAAGATGATTCCACATCTGATTCTAATCTAAATGATTTGGCGTTACGTGCCTTTAGAATTTTTATCGATATGGATGAAATTCTTAAAGAGTTAGAAATTAAGGAAATAGGTCTTATTGATACGCTCACCAAAGGATATCATATCAATAAAGAGAAGGTTAAAGCGAAGGATTGGAGTAATTTTATAGAAAAACTTGAGGTGGATGCTAAACCAATAATTAAAGAAATAAAAGATCTACTATCAGAAAAAAACCAACTCTTAAATCAGTTAGAAGTGAATGAATCACTAAATAAAACATTAGCTATGTTTGCAGATCTTTCCGTAGATTTAAATATTTTACAAAGTCTTAGGCAGTTTCATGTTGTCTTTACAGTTTTATCAACAAAAGATCTTGAAGAAGTACGGAAGACTCTACTTGATGATGTAATTATTTCGACAAGACTTACCTCAGAAACAAGTGCCTTGTTCATTACGACACCTGCCACCGAATCTGAACGAGTAGAGAAAATTCTGAGAAGCTTCGAAATAAAACCCTTTGAGATACCAGATAGGCTACCACAAAACTTGATTGAAGCAAAAAAGGCTGTAACCAAAGATCTGGAGAGACAGACATTAAGATTTAAGGATATCAACAATATGATAAATACTAAAATTGAACAGTCTTCACAGAAGATGCTTTCTCTCAGAGAAGAGGCAAAAACAGTTAATGAACTGTTTACCAATGTTAAGAAAGTTGGAGATTTAGAGTATTTTGCAGTTATCAAGGGTTACTTTCCTAAAAGTGGTCTCAAGGAGTTCAAAAAGAAATTTAGTAAGTACATAGTATTTACTGAAGATGTAAAGCAAAGAGAGAGTGAAACGGATAAGAAATCATCCATCCCACCAACCATAATGAAGAATTTTCCGTTTATTAGAGCGTTCGAGCCGATTACTTTGAACCAAGGTCCACCTAAGTATGGTGAGATAGATCCTACCCCGCTAATTATGCTTACATTTCCTTTTTTTTACGGAATTATGTTTGGTGATTTGGGACACGGAATTATTCTATCACTTTTTGGACTCCTTTTGTATATTCGGGGTAACAATTCTATGAAGAAATGGGGAATAATGCTTACAGTAGCCGGTATCATTGCATCTATTGTTGGATTGAGCATTGGTGAGGTATTTGGTTTCGCTATAGGAGATATTATACCAAGTCTTAAACATCCACTTCTAGAGATTGTGGAACGCCATCATGGTACAACGAGTTTTAGTACAGACGCGGTATCTATAATTCTACAATTTTCAATAATCATAGGTATATTCCATCTTACGATAGGTTTTGGATTAGATATAATCAATGGCCTTAAAGAAAAGGAGTATGTTGAAACATTAACAGAGAATATACCAACATTCTTTATGTACACATTTGGTGTAATCTTTGCCTTAGCTTTTCTTGGTGCAGGAAACAACTTTGAAGGACTTTTAACAATGCAGGATCCTATACCGTTACTAGGAATCCCAGTTGCTCAAGCTACTTCAATATCTCTGCCAATTATCGTCATCACAATTTTAGTTTTGATACTCGGAAAACCAATAGCAATTATTCTAAAGAAGGCCCCAAAAGAAAGTATTGCTATGGTGTTAGTTATGGGAATAGTTGAGTTCATAATAAGAATTGTTGAGTTTTTGGCAGGTACCATGAGTTATGCAAGACTTGGTGTTCTACTTTTAGTTCACGCAGCGTTACTTATGGTATTGAATATGGCTGTTTCGCTTCCGTTAGCTGTAGCTATTCCGATGTTAATAGTCTTCAACATATTAATAATGATGTTAGAAGGATTGATAGTGTACATACAGGATTTAAGGCTACATCTTTACGAGTGGTTTACAAAGTTCTATGAAGGGACAGGATCTATTTTTAGAAAAATAAAGCCAGAACCAAAGTATTTTGATGTAGAATGGGAAGAAAAATAAATCTATTTATTTCAAAAGAACAAGTTTTGACATAATTTCTTTAACTCCTAAATGATGCTCAACCCCAAAAGATACCGCAGAAAGGTTTCTCATTTCAAGCTCAGTAAGCTTAATTGCGCCCAGTACGATACTAATTCCATTGATATCCCAAAGAAATGGATTAAACGCTCTGCGATAACCTATTGTCCGAAACCCATCTTCAATGCCCGTGAGAGATTCTTCCTCATTTTCGGTTGGAAGGATTATCTTCCGATATGCTGTTCCCAAAAGAATTTTTATAGATTCAACAATGGACTCAGCATCCATCATGGCCATTAAATTCCGCTCTGATACATCAAAGAAAGGTGAAATAAGCATTTTCTTTATTTCAGATGATTCAAGATTCCAGAGTTTTCCTCTTAGCACCGCTAAACTGTTAAACGAATCAATGTCCACCGCAACAATATCTCTAATACGTTGATCATCTTTATGCTTTAAGTTGTAGGCTTGTAGAATTTTATCAAAGTAGGCTTTATCGATAAATATATCGAATATTTGGAGTTTACCAGTTTTCTCAAATATATCTAATGCAGATATGGCATCGTCTCCGAATTCACTATTCTCCAGAAGAGTAATAGTTTGCTTAATATTCTCAGATGAAAGCGCCTTCACAATCAGATCACGTCTCCCTATGAGTTCCTCTGCGTGCATATCCAGGTGTTTTGATATCTCTTCATTCGACTTGTTCTGTGCCCTACCTTTCAGCAGAATCTTCAAATTACTCGCAATATATTTTAAGTAGTATGCAGTAAGAATTTCGTTGTTGGGAGTCACTTTTAGCAGTTTATGGTGTATTTGTGAAAGATGCTTATGAAAACTCATTTCAAATTTGCTGCTTGTAAGTGGTGGTTCAAGCGAAGAAACGACTTCAGCATAGATAGTGCCTCTTAGTTTTACCAACACATCATCTAAGTTTTTTGATTCCGCCAAACCTTCGAGTGCAGAAAAATCGAGTAAGTTACCATGAGTGGCGAAGGACTTTACCATACTGAAGGTCTGTTCGGCGAAATGGTGTTCAGTTTTCATTTTATTCACCGAGTACTTTATTTGAAACTTTTTCTAATGCGTCTTGAAATTTTTTATCTATTCTTTTCTGTAGATCCTTAATGCTCTCATTATTCTTCTGTAGAATTTTATTTGCATCCTTTTCGGCATTATTTTGGATTTCATCAAGAGCTTTCTTTCGGCTCTTTGTAATATCAATTAGTGCTTCTTCCTTTGCCTTTTCTGCAGCTTCTTTTGCTGCATCAAGCAATTCTTGTTTTTTTTGATCCATTCCTAATTTAATACTGTCAATCTTCTTTTCCACATCTAAGAGAATATTCACTACTTTCTCTATTTCTGTGCCAGAATTATCAGACAAGAACACTCACATATCCCTGCTTTCAGATGTAATTAAAGTATTACTGGGTCAAGATGAAAGCTGAAGAATAGCTTGCGCAAGATCGCCATCACTCTCTTCCAAAGCTACACTTGCTCTCTCCTTGGATACTCCTGCTTGCTGAGCAACAAGTAGAACGTCTTCCTCAGTGAACTTGGGCTTTTCACGCTCAATTTCCTCCACATCGCTTCCCATAACTTGAAAAACTCGCATACCCTTTGCGTTTATTTCTGAAACATTAGCCTCTCGTATTACCATGTCTTTATTTGAAGTTCGAATAATAACTTCCTTTACGTCAGGTATTTGGTTCATATCCAATCCCATGCGTTCAAGCATACGTCTATTTTTTCTTCCACCTAACTCCAAATTTTTCTCATCGTTCCTTTCTATTCTCGCAGGGAGATGATATCTTCAATCCCTTAAGCATTTATCTTACCCTCTGTTGTCCTGTTTATTGATTCCCTGACCTTGACCGCTACGCCCATATTGAAGGCCCTGATCATCTTAGCAGATAAAATCGCTCTACCTACTCCAATAACCTTGCCTTTCTCATTTAGGATTGCCACATCAGAAGCAGGTTTTACTCCATCCCCACAACTTACAACATGCTTAGCAAAAACTGACCGCCCCTTGGACACGAAAATATCAGGGCCATCCTTTACAACAATGCAGTTCTTAAGAAACAATGGATATTTAATTAGAATATCTGCACAATATACCGTAATAGCAATACTGCCATCAGAACGAAGAGTAGCAAGGAGCTTATTCTTTACCATAACTGACTTTAATCGTCCAGTACGCTTTGAGAAAGAAAACTCAAGTTTATCAAGAGGTAGAACACTAGCTACATCCTTCCCGAAAATATAATTCATAGACATAACAAACTTATCTTTGAAATTCAACTGATGATCTGTGTTTAAGAGAATAAAAGATATTAATGTTACACTTTCCAGATGGTATCTATCTATGACAGAAAGATGCGAAATCTGTGGTAATATTATTAGAGGGTCAGCTGATGCAATTCAGATAGATGGAGGACTATTCAGGGTCTGTTCTCTATGCTCTAAATTGGGAAAATCTGTAAAGATACCGCAAAAACCTCCATCCCCTCGGTTAATGATATCTAAATCTGAACCAATCAATAGAACATATGAGGAGAATGAAGTCGAGCTTCGGAGAGACTTTAACAAAGCAATTAAATCTGCAAGAGAAAAAAAAGGAATATCTCAAGAAGAAATGGGAAAAAGAATAAATGAGAAGATTTCAGTAATAAGACATCTTGAAACAGGAACACTAAAGCCGACCGATATTCTCTCAAGAAAGATTGAACGTTTCCTAACTATACAGCTTTTAATACCTGAAGAAACTTAAGAATGATATCACATTTAGATCCAAAAGATAAATTTTTGCAAGATAGGCAAGCTGTATTAGTAACTTATCCAGATCCATTTTGTGTAAATGAAGCTAAAGAACTAGCTGAATCTGCAGAATACATTATTCTATCAACGGTTACTCAGAGATATTTATCAAAGGCAAAATATGGAATCAGTGAAGGAAAAGCTGAGAAACTGAGAGATATAATAGAAGAAGTTGGTGCCAACATTGTGATATTTGACGAGAAGCTTCGATCTACTCAGATATACAACTTAGCTAAGCTTACTGGATATGAAATAATAGACCGTGAAAGAATGATATTGGAAATATTTTCTAAACGAGCTACTACCACAGAAGCAAAGCTTCAGGTAGAGCTTGCTGAACTAGTTTATGAGAAACCTAGAGCCAAAGAAAAGGTTAGGTTAGCGAGGATATCAGAACAACCAGGGTTTTTTGGTTTAGGAAAATATGAAATAGATGTTTACGATCAACATCTAAAACGAAGAATATCTAAGATAAAAATGAAGCTTAGACACACCAGAAAAATGAGGGAATTACATCGAATTCATAGAGAAAGACTCCAGATACCAATCATCTCACTTGCAGGTTATACAGGAGCAGGAAAGACAACATTATTCAATAAGCTTACAGGTGATGAGAAAGAGGTGGGTAAAATGCCCTTCACAACTTTGACAACCTCCACAAGATTGGTGAATTTAAATGGCTTCAAGATACTTTTATCTGATACAGTAGGGTTCATAAGTAAACTCCCTAATTATATGATTGAGGCATTCAAATCAACTCTTGAAGAATTAATTTATACCAACCAACTTCTCCTCATTCTTGATGTATCTCAATCTATTGAAGATATTTCTAGACACTACAATAGTTGTGTAGATGTATTGATTGATTTAGGTGTATCTCCAGAAAAGGTTTTCCTAGTCTTTAATAAATCCGATATGCAAGATGAGACACATCTAAAATCCAAGTTACTTTTCTCAGGCTTCACTCCTCAAAATTCAGTTTTTATCTCCGCAAAGACAGGTTTAGGGATCAATGTGTTATTAGAAAAAATAAAGAAGAATATATTCAAATCTGCTAGAGCTAACGTATTGATAAAGAAACATGAGATTATATCTCTTTCATCTTTAATAGATTGGTTGAAGTCTCAAGGAAAAGTAGAGATTAAAAAACAAAATAATGGTGATTTAATGCTAAATCTGATGACCAAATCTTGGGTTCTTGAAAGGTTTACTAAATCTGTTAAAGAAATACGGAAGAAAGAAGATGTGATATAAGACGGTAGTACATGTTCTCAGAATAGGACATAGACTTGTTAGAGATGATCGAGCTACCACACATGTCTGTCTAGTTGCACGTGCATTTGGGGCAGAAAAGATCTACATTTTTGATGGAGACCCAAAAGTCAAAAAGACGATAAACAATGTTAATCTACGATGGGGAGGAAATTTTGAAGTTCATATAGTCAATAATTGGAAACGTATATTGTCAGACTGGAATAAGAGGAAGGGTATTATTGTTCACCTCACTATGTACGGTTTAAATCTAGATGAAATAATAGATGATGTACGTAAAACTACAGGAGATATTCTTCTTGTTGTAGGATCTAAGAAGGTTCCCAAGGAGTTATACGAAGGGAGTGATTTTAATATAGCAGTTGGTAATCAACCACACTCTGAAGTTGCTGCCTTGGCAGTTTTTCTGGATAGGCTTTTTAAAGGTGAAGAATTTAAACGTGAGTTTAATTATGCTAAATATAGGGTTGTTTCTAGTGAAAAAAGAAAGCACGTGGAGAAGCTAAAATGAAAATAGAATATGAAGATCCGTTTGTAAAAATAGCGGGGCTTTTAGGTGGAGAGGAATATATTAGAGTAGCAAGAGCACTCCTTAATAGTGAAAATGCCACAGATGAGGAAATAGCTAGCGCAACGGGATTAAAGATAAATGCAGTTAGAAAAACTTTATATGATCTCTTTGGAAAGTCATTAATAACTGGTGTAAGAGTAAGAGATCTAAAAAGAGGGTGGTTTGTATATCGTTGGAGAGCTCAAAAAGACCAGGTTGACGGTTTTATTAATGGTCAAAAGAAGAAGGCGTTAGATCATCTACAGAAAAGGCTTGACTTTGAAGAAGGACATCAATTCTACTCTTGTGGGAAACCCGAATGCCGGAAGCTAACATTTGAAGAATCCATAGAAGTGTTTTTCAAATGCCCAGAATGCACACAAACTCTTAAACTAATAGATAATGACCATATTAAAGAGGCATTGATATGGAAGATTCAGCAAATGGTAGAAGAGATTAACAATCCTTCCTAAAAACAGGGACCTCATTCAACAATTTATCTAAGAAAATAAAAAGATTTAAGCATCTTTTAAGTGCGGTTCTCCTTGAGCAGCGAGGTGGGGAAGCCAGGTTATCCCGGCGGGCTCATAACTTATGTTCTGAGGGAGAAACCCGCAGAGTGAATTATTTTAAATTCACGCGGAAATCGGTGGTTCAAAACGGGCAGAAAAACCCGGGAAAATCCACCCCTCGCTACTCTTATACTCCTTTTGTTTTTTGAAGATAACTTTCATAAAGATATAGAGATTTTTCTTGCGAACTTTCTATTGAGGGAGACCTCAATTTTCTGATCTTCATAATAGATTCATTTGCATTGAGACCTAGATGTTTTAATATATAGCTAGCCAATATGGTTCCAGTTCGACCCTGCCCAGCAGCACAATGGACAGTTACAGGTCTTTTTTTAGAGATTTCATCATGGATAAACGAAATAATTTTGTCGATTTGTTCAATAGATGGAGCCATGTGGTCATTGATAGATTCATGCATATACCCTAATTCCACCTTCCTTATCCATTCATTAGGTATAGGATATTCTGTAAGGTTGACAATTGATTCTACACCTTGATTCTTTAGCCAAATTAGATCATTTTTTGACTCGGGACGGCTGCAACCAGCCAATTTTCCGTTTATCACCCAGCTGAAATTCCAAGGTTTTCCCAGTATTCTACTAAATAATCTTCGTAATATTCTTGATATTTTTCCCAAGGTTAATCACTATTGTCTAAATATATTTATTTCTTAAATTTTAACTATTATTTTGTAGTTATCTTAATTGAACCAATGTTCTATTAATGGTGAATATATTTTATGTTTCAATAGGTAACGCTGTTTTGGTTTGGTAAGATGTCGTTGAGCTCTTGGAGGAGGAATATATATACCAACTTGAATTGTTCTCGGATTTTCAAATTTCACTTTTTCAGCTTTTCTATCAGTTTTGTTGCAGAAGTCACAATGAAATCCTTGACTTTGCCCTTTTGAACTCATACGTTTGCCACAGATATTGCAGTCTGGATTAACGAATCTGATATCATCAGTAATTTTTTTAATCAGGAGAGACTCCATATTTATGGTGGCAGGATGTTTACTTGTTCGCTTTCTAACACTACCAGCAATTTCTATTGAATCTCCTGGGATAAGAGACAGAACAGTCTTTCGGAATCTTCCAGTTGGTTCATAAGCAGCACAATTTGCATATCCTTCTTTATTCTTGACTTTAAGGTAAACATGTCCTCCAATCCCTGTTTTTGGAGGTTCTATAACTGTACATTCAAAGTGACCTGTTCTGTATGCTTTCAAATCACTAAGATCAAGCTTTGATTTAAGATGCGCACCTGTACCTTGATTAGTTTTGAATATCAAATATCCTTTTACAGCTTCATCAATCTTTATCATTCTATATGCTTGGAGCACCTTTTCTGGATATTCACCTCGAATACCTAGAAGAACTGGATCTGGGCCTCTTGGAGTTATCAGAACTCTCTTTTTTTCTTCATCATAACAATTAAAAGTGTCAGGATATATTTCTCGACTCATCTTTTTGACTGATTCATTATCAACTGCACGTTGATGACCCCAATTCTCCTTAGATCTAAATGCAAGAAGTTCAAAGGTAGCATCATTGTGAAGTAAATTTCCAATTGCAGCAAGAGCACCTATTAATCCTCTTTGTTTTCCCCATCCACGGTATTGGATATTATGTTTCTTCATTAGAGATATTGCTTCACGTCTGCTTACTACTTCAGAAAGGGCGGTTTCTGCAAAATTTATAATCTCTATATTTGGTGGACTAATAGTGGACATCACTACACCTGGATTTGCCTGCTTCCCTAACTCAGAATATTTTGATACTAGCATACAAGCATCTTCGTATGCTTTTTCTGGATCTTTAGTGCGAAACTTTAAAGATACAGCGCCATTTCCCCTAGTTTTCCACGGGATATTTGGATTAAGCCGTATTAAAATTGGATAATCTTCAAATGATATTCCCTTCCTTAAGAACTGTTCTACAAGTAAATAGGCGATATATGTTGTACACATACCGTTTTTTGAGTCTGTATCATCGATAGCAATCACTACAAGAGTTTTATTATCCATCCCAGTTTCAGGATTTGATGGACTGTCTTTAAGTGCAATCAAGAAATTAGTTGTCGACCACAATCATTGTAAGGGTTGATCTTACTTTCTCTAAGCGCCTAATTTTCCATGTTATTGTTTCCTTTACTTTTTCTAGGGTATCAGCTTCTATTTTCACAACTATATCGTATACACCATAGACTATGTAGACTTCCTTTACAAATTCTATGCTCCGTAGATCTTCTAGAAGATCATCTTCAGCTCCTAAATCGGCGTTAATAAGAACAAACGAACAAGTCAACTTATTTCATACTCTATTTCTTGATAATGAGAACATCATTATTAAACTTATTTGAATAATAATTATAAAAAAATATGATATTAATCATTTAATAATACTGTAAAAAAATGTTCCACAGGCAATTAAAAAGTTAAGCACCAAGTGGAGACAGAATTTGACTATTCGGATATATATTTCATAATACTAAATCTAGAAGATTTTTAAATCTAGAAGATTTAATCAGTTAAAGAATGAAGATCTTCCCCAGAGAACATGGTGTAACTGTAATATGGTTTGCATCAATCCTTACAGCATTTCTAACTATGTCAACATATCCATCTATTCTCAACATTCTTTTTTTTCTCTTTGTTTCCTTTACAATCCTAATTCTCATGGCTCAGATGACTAGACTTAAATTAATAATAACCCAAATGCAATTTAATGGACTTATCTTACCCATCATTACAAGTCTTTTAACGTCCATTACAATTCTTGGATATTATATTATGTTTGAAACTGTATACGCAAAGAATCTTAGCATCTGGTTCCTCTTATTCACTTTTACTTTTATTTCTGTCACTCTTGTTCAGAAAGAGATTCAAGGAATATTACAAATAAGAAAGAATCCTAGTTCACATATTGTTTTTTTAGGCGTTGTAGTATTCAGTACTGAATTCATAATAATAATAATATTTAGGTTGATGAATCCAGCTATCATTTTATCAATTATACCTCTCATCTCGATGTGGATTTATCTTAAAAGAACTCATCTAGATAAATTAAATACCGATTCCAAGGTTAAGAAAATTAGGAGAATAGGTTTGTTTCAATCATTGAATGTCATATTATTTGTCCTGATTCTTGCTGTCATATACAGATTGTGATTCCAGTATATAATAATTAATTATATTTATTAAATGCGAGCTCAGAACTCAAGATCTTGCTCACCTTAAATCACAAGGGCTAACCTCTTCATAGCTCGCAGGTAATGCAATCACTTAAAGTGTAAATAAGAGATACTATGAAACATTGGGATGGGGGTATCTTAAT
>JASMAB010000019.1 GCA_030754585.1 Nitrososphaerales archaeon
GTTCTTAAATCTGATAAGCTTATGTTAGTAGAGTTTTAGGCATCGTGGTGCAGTTGATGTAAGCGACTCACTCACATCATTCTGATAATTATGTTTCACTTTTTTTAATCAGTAACAACCCCTATAAGTTCAGAAACTTTACTTGTTATTAATTGCTGATCTTTTTTGTCAAGTGTAGCGACTTGTTTTACATTTTCAAAAAAAGTAGGATAAAAATGAAAGATGTTTGATTAATCTTTAAAATAAAGCGTAGGACATCAACTGTTGGGGTCGTGGTCTAGAGCATCAATAAAGAATAATGCGGATAGCTTGGTCTAAGATACGTGGTTTGGGAGGAATTATTCCCGAAATTCCATGTGGTCGTGGGTTCAAATCCCACCGACCCCATTATTCTATAGAGGTCAATTAATCTTAATGTTTAGTCCCAATTCATGATTCAGGTTTGTCACAAGGTATGAGGAAGCGAAGAAGTATCCACGAAGATTAAAACACAGAAAATAAGTGTGTGTGGATTCCATAGTAATCTAAATGAACCAATCCTTGCATTCATTATGTATTTTGCTACTTATTGTAATCGTTTGATTCTATGAGTGAGGTCAACAAATACTACAACATTAGTCCCGTTGAAAACGAGTGCAAACATTATCATTACACTATCTATTATTCTTCCTTCAACCAGAACACCATATAATCTAATCCTGAAGACCTTTATCCTTTTTCAAGTTGTTTATTTTCAGTTATTAAAAAATGAATTTACAGACAATCAAACCGAAAAGAATACTGATGAATCATTGATTGTGTAATACATATAACTATTCATATTTAATATACTAATATTGACTATAGATGTATTAGCAGAGTTGGAAAATGAACATAATAATATCAAAAATACTCTTCTAGATATTGGTGAAAGTTTTGAGAAGGGGGAACTCTTAACTGGTATGAAGTTACTCGGCTCAATCAATGGTCTTGTAGGTGCTCACATGAAGTTTGAGGACGATATTTTATATCCAATGCTCAGACGTTCGTTTGGTGAAAGTATCGATAGTTTAATTGATGAGCATACTGAAGCCAGGATTGCAAGTACTCGTCTTGCTGAAACATTGTCTAACTATCATCTATCCGAAATGGAAAAGATCGTTGAAGGCTGGTGGAATATTATGCCATTGTTAAACCATGTTGATAACTGTAGTACGGCTTTAAAAAAGATGAAAACGTTGAGTAAGCAAGAGAATTATAATCTAGGAGAGAAGCTCCAGGAAGCCAGATCTTTAAAGATTCCTATGCTCGCTTGGGCAAAGGAACTTGATGATTATAATCTATAAAATTCTGGTCACGATAAAGAGAACCGGTTCACAATCTTCATCTAAATCTATTTTTGAAATTAGTTATAAGATACTTACCTAATTTGTTTAAGCAGTGAAATTGCCTAATTTTCTTTTGATTTTAATCTTGATGTTTCATTTTTCTTAAATTAGAGAGGATTTCTTGCATTTCCTTGAACCTACTTATTACTGGGAGGGCGTCACTTATTGCTCTAGTTGAAAGAACTCCGATTATTTCCTCTTTTTTACTTTTTACTGGTAACCTTCGTATATGATTCTTTGACATAATTTCAGCTGCTGACCAAAGAGTTTGATTTTCATCTATAGTTACAAGTGGTTTAGAAGCAATATCTTTTACAAGAGTTTTGCGAGTATCGAGATCCTTCATTATGACTTTGATTAATATGTCTCGTTCAGTAAGCATTCCAGGTTCCCCATCATTTGAAGATACGATAACTGAACCTATACCAAGATTCACCATAATTTCAATAGCTTTTCTCACTGATATGTTATCTGAAATTTCAGTCTTCTTATGCATCCATTTTGAAGCTAACATCCAATCTTTACTCAAAAATTCATACTCCCCCAGAAAAAAGTTTTAGTACAATGGATATATGCATATCTATTTCTCTGGCTTAATTAAAAGAGACATAATATCTGAACGTGAAATAGTTCCAATTATTTTAGAAGTATCTGATGGATCCACCACAGGGATCGGAGAGACACCACTTCGTGTCATTTTCTCAACAATAGAGAACATATCATCATCTTCAAACGCTCGAATCCTTCGCTTTCGCATAACCGCTCCTATCTTCTTTTTATCCCAATACCTACGCCGAATTTTCTTAAGGCTCTTCACTGAAACATGTCCAATTAGCTTTCCTTCTTTATCAACGACATTATAGAAGCGTGCTCCCTTCTCAAGATGTTTACTAAGAAATTCATTGACAGTTATTTTATCGCTTACTGTTAAAGTATTATTGGACATAACATCTTCAACTTTCACACCTTCCAAAGCGAGCCTAGCATAGGTTGGAATTAGGGCTTCACCACTTTTTTCTGCATCTTCATCACCTTTCTTCAATAATAGACGCATTGATAGGGGAGATATGATAAGGAGAAGAAGAATTGAGAAGACACCAAGGGAAAATATTTTCTGATCTATTAGATTTAGATTTAGCAGAGTAAGCATCAATGCTAAATCTACGGATCCTTTCGCCATGACTCCGGAGCTTATCCAAAGAGGATGCTTCATTCGGCCTACAAGAGCGCCAAGAAATGCTCCAGAAAACTTTCCTACAACAACTACTAAAATGAAGCTAATTATCAATGGTGAAGTCAGTTCCAAGAACTCGAAAGTTATCTGAAGACCTACACCTGCAAAAAATATTGGAACAAAGATTCCATTTGCAATACTTCTCAACCCTCCTATGCTCTGATAGTAATCTGCTTTAGGCATCTGAGAAAGTGCAAGACCAATTAGGAGTGCTGTCATTGCACCATGAACACCGTTAATCTCGCCAATATAGACAAACAGAAGGACTATTCCTATCAAGATCCCGAAGAAAACTCCTTTCACTTCTGTGTGACGTTTGATGAATCTTAGAAGAACAGGTAACACTTTGAGACTGAATAATGAAGCCACGATGAAAAAGATACCCATTCTGGTAATAGAGAACAATAACTGAATAGGTGCAGTTGATAATGGATCTGCAAACATCTGAAGAATGAGGCTAATTGTAATTAGACCAACAAATTCAAGTATCGCTGTAATACTGAATATTTCTAACCCAATAGGCTCTCTAAGGTGCCCCAAATCAGAGAGTGTCTTCGCAACTACACCAAGACTAGATAATCCAATTACTCCGGCTAGAGCAAGACTTGAAACATTATTCATTCCAATACTTTGAGACATATGAAAAGATAATAGGAAAGGAACTAAGAAACTCACTGTAGCTGTATAAAAGACTCTCCGCCTAAGCGAAGATAACAAACCGGCAAGATCAATCTCTTCTACCCCAACCAAGAAAAAGAGAAAGAAGATTCCTAGACTTGTGAATAATTCAATTTCAGTTGTAGGTTTTACAATAGAAAGAAAACTTGGGCCAAGAATTAACCCTGATAAAACATTACCCAAAAGTCCCGGCAACTTAACTTTTACAAATAGCTCTTCGAAGACTTTGCCTCCAATTATTAGGAGACCCAGAAAGAGTATTCCCTCAACTGCAGACATTTAACTTCAACCTAAAAAACAAAAAACAAGATAGAATAGGAATTAGTTAAGAGTATCTATCAACCAATTATAACGATGAGTAAAATATTATCGATGCAATAGAATGCACTAATTTTTACATTTTTCCATAGATGTGGATTCGATATGTGTCAATAAGCCTTGACCATTAACTTTAGGCAATAAATGTATCTAGATCTAATTACATTAAAATACCTTCACATTAAGAGGGTGAGTATATGCAACCAGTTTCTAGAAGAGTTAGAACTATCTATTCAGTTATAGCATCTTCAAATAGACTGGAAATCCTCCGCATACTTAACACAAAAGGACCATTAAGTTATTCTGAGCTTAAGACTTTAGCTGGATTTAAATCAAAGAAAGAATCAGGAAAATTTGCCTATCATCTGCGCAAGCTTGTAAGACAAATGCTTATAGCTCTAAACAGACAGGAACGAAAATATACTGTCACAAGTTTGGGAAGACTAGTTTTAAATGTCACAAGGCAAATAGAAGAACAATCTGTAGTTGAAAGTGGAAAGCTCTACGTTAGAACATCAAGACAGACAATGGAGGAATTCAACTCAGATAAGATACTTCAATCCCTAGTCAGAGAAGCAGGAATGCCGGTCGAATTGGCACAGCGGATCACCAGTGAAACCGAAGCGAGACTCTACAAGTTTCAGACGATATACCTGACAGCTCCTCTCATCAGGGAAATGGTTAATGCATTACTGGTTGAGCATGGTCTCGAAGAATATAGACACAAATTAACCCGGCTCGGCCTTCCAATTTACGATATTTCAGAACTTGTAAACAATACGGGTTTTGGAGATGGAGATGTTGGGGTCGTTCTTTCAAAGACAGCCAATGCTGTCTTCTCTGAATATCTGATGCTTTCACAGCTTCCTAGAGATGTTACTGATGCTCATCTAGCAGGTGAAATACATATTACGAATGGTGGAAGTTGGGGACTTATGCCTGATACTGTTTTTTTTGATCTTGAAGCGTTAAGAAGCAATGGAATCAACCTCAAGGGAAAACTTTCTGCAATTCCCAAGATAGACCCTCCAACCAAGCTTGATGAAGCTCTGAGCATTTTAGTTACTCTTACTGCTCTACTAAGTAAAGAGGTTTCTTCAGAAATATCATTAGAGAACTTTACATCTTATTTAGCTGAATATGCGCAGGAGAAAACTAAACACGAACTCAAAGAAACGGTAAGAAGAGCATTCTTGCTCATACCGTCAATTACAAGTGGAGGACCTGGTAGCCCAATTATCTCTTTACAAGTAGGTAAAGATAGTAGTTCATCAAAATTTGATGAAGCCCTAATAAAAAGGGTGTTAGAGGCTACATTTGCAGCATACGAAGATTATGTTAAGAGCGTCCCTGAGCCTACAATAAGCTTAGTATTCACGGATGATTCAGATATAGATCCTAAATTAAAGGGCATGTTGGCATCTGCAATATATTCAGGAGGAAAAATTGCAATATCTAATCAGCTTAATAGCACTATTGCCTATTCAGGATTGCGTAGAGATAGAGGAAAAAGGTTTCCTGCAGATAATGTAAAAGTTTTGCATTCACTCTCTATTAACTTACCAAGACTTTCTTATGAATCAAATAGAGACGAAACGTATTTCAGAGCGAAACTCAGTATGGCTATACAAACATCAGTAAGTGCGCTCCATACTCGCAAGAAGATAATAAGCAATCTGTCTCGTAAAAATCTTCTCCCTGCATTAATTAATGGAACAATGATGGTGGAAGAAGAATATGTACCACTTATAGTGAATCTAACAGGGCTTAATGAAGCAATTGCTAAATTGGTAGGAGAAAGAGCAACGATGCCTGAGAAACGATCGTTACTAGAAAAGATACTTGAGACAGCTGCAAAAAGTGCTGCTGAACAAAGTATGAAACTTAATGAGAACGTATTCGTAGCAGTACTTCAGGGAGATTCAGGAGAACGATTCGCATCAATGGATCTTGAAAAATATGGTAGATTATCAACATCTATTCTATCCGGTAAGAGTGAATATAGCCAGACTCCTATAGTAACTCATTCAGAAATATCTAAGATAGATTATTTACGAAATTTACATAAATCATACGAATCTTTAACTGGAGGCTCTGTTATTGAGATAGAGATACCAACTGGCGGATCCATTGAGATGTTGTCAGAAATAATTGTCAAAACACAAAAAGCAATAGGATTTTACCATCTTTGGTATAAAATGGTTGTGTGCCGGGCATGTGGTGAAAAGTTCCCTGAAGGAACTTTGAAATGTGATTCGTGCAAATCTACTTCTATGAAACGGTACTCAACTGTTTAGCGGTTTTTTTAAAATTTCTACGTTTGAAACCCTCTTTTTTCATTATATCAAACTAATTACACTTAGTCTCAATTGGGATATGATATTTTTTAGGTAAATTCGGTGCCAAAGTGTTAGAGATAGTGGCGAATAACATCAAGTTTTTTAATGTTATGAGAGAGATGTTCTTTTTTTATTCAAGTCAATTGCTATTAACCTAAAAGTGTCTCATTGACTCTTTTTTTTGAGTTGGTGATGTCATGAGACCTCATCTGCGTCAAGACTGTTTCACCGATAACAAAAAAGCCCTTACAACATTGCCCTATTATATTTATTTGAATAGGTTTAGTGAATGATTTTGGAAGCTAATAAAATTACTAAGATTAAGAAACGCAATGATCAAATTCTTGAATTTGACCAAGAAAAGATAGCAGTAGCTATATGGAAAGCTATCCAGTCTGTAGGTGGTAGGGATAGAAGTTTGGCAATACGGCTATCTGAAAGATTGGTTGAGCTGACGAATATGAAGTTTTCATCATCTAAGATACCTACTGTTGAAGATATTCAAGATATGGTTGAAAAAATATTGATGGAGCAGGGACAATCAAAAGCTGCAAAAGCATACATCCTTTACCGCGAGAAGAGGGCAGAGATAAGAGAAGAGAAGAAGGCAATTCTAGAGAAGGATGATATAGATGAAGTTGACAAACATTTTGATCTCAATGCATTGCGTGTTATGAAGGCAAGATATCTTAGAAAGGATGGTTCACGACTAATAGAGACACCTAAACAGCTATTTATGAGGGTTACTACTCATGTTGTTTTAACTGACTTAATTTTTGATGGAAGAATATACAGCCGTGAGGGTGGACTTGTTACGCATAAGAATGAGGATTTTGACTTTGTGGAATATGAAGAAAAGTTCAGTATAGGAAAATACCGATTGAATAAATATCACTTAGAATCTTTGAAACGTCTTTATGACAGAATGAATCTGAAGGGATTTATGAAAGTGAGCTGGAGTAGATTCCTCATGTTGCTTCAAAACTCTGAATTTGATAAATATGAGAAGAGCGCAGACGACTTCTATCATTTAATGATAAATAGACAATTCATGCCAAACACACCTGTTTTAGCTAACTTTGGAAATCCTTTGGGAATGGGTTCTGCATGTTTCGTAATGAAAGTGGAAGATTCTATAGAGAGTATTATGGATACTCTGAAGAAGGCATCCATAATCTTCAAGTCTGGTGGCGGGATGGGTTACAACTTCTCAAATATTAGACCTGAAGGGGATATTGTTAGTACAACTTCAGGAATAGCTTCTGGACCACTCAGCTTCATGCGACTCTTTGACATGATGACGGAAGTTATCAAACAGGGTGGTATAAGACGTGGAGCAAATATGGGGATTATGAATATAAATCATCCAGATATAGAGAAGTTCATAACCGCTAAGAAAGGGAATATCGCTCTGAGAAACTTCAATATATCTGTGTTAGTAACTCCAGATTTCTGGAATTACTATGAGAAGAATGAGCCATATCCACTTGTGAATCCTCGTAATGGTGAAGTTATAAGGGAAGTTAACCCACGAATGCTCTTTGATATGATTGTGTATCAAGCGTGGGAAAGTGCTGAACCAGGACTGATTTTTTCAGATCATTCAAATAAGCATAACCCGTTCTTGGATTCTTTGGGACCAATTGAATGTACCAATCCTTGTGGTGAAGTACTGCTTTACCCGAACGAATCCTGTAATTTAGGAAGTATAAATGTCTGGGCATTCTGCAAAGTCGATGACAGAGGTGAACGTTTCTTTGACTGGGACGGTTTGAAGGAGGCAATTATTTCCGCTGTTAAGTTTCTTGATAATGTAATTGACATTAACATCTTCCCATTACAGGATATTGAAGATATGACTTTAGCAACCCGAAAGATAGGTCTTGGGATAATGGGTCTTGGGGATCTTCTGTTTGATTTAGGCATATCATACGATAACGAGGATGGAAGAAGTTTCATGGAAAGATTAATGGAATTTGTAAACTACTATTCTAAGGTCGCATCAATTGAAATTGCAAGAAATCGAGGGAGTTTCCCATTCTTTGAACAGAGTTTCTTTAATGAAGGAAAACTCCCATTTAGTGGATACGAGGACAATGATAAATGCTTTTTCGATTGGAATGAGATAATTATGAACATCAAAAATATTGGCTTGAGGAATGCATACACCACGGTAGTAGCACCAACTGGAAGCATATCAATGATAGCAGGTTGCAGTAGTGGTATTGAGCCGGTATATAGTCTGGTTTACGAAAAGAATGTGAAAATAGGTAAATTCCACTATGTAGATCCAGTTTTTGAGAGAGTTATGCTTGCAGAAGGGCTTTATGACAGTGATTTGATTCGTGAAGTAAGTGAAAGAAGTGGGAGTGTACAGAAAATAGCCTATATTTCGCCCAAGTTAAAGGATGTGTTTGTGACTTCACTTGACATTACTCCTGAAGATCACATAAAGGCATTAGCTTCACTTCAAAAATGGGTTGATTCATCTATTTCTAAAACCAATAATTTTCCTGCTGAAGCAACTGCAGAATCCATGCGTGAAAGCTACCTGCTAGCATATAAGTTAGGTTGTAAGGATATTACTGTCTTTAGGGATTCATCAATAAAGGATCAGGTTTTAGTAGCAAGTAAGAGAAAGAAAACTGAAGAAACCAGTCATCCAAATGCATCGTTACAACTGAAAGATCCATCTGAAACTTCAAATGGTAACAACAATCCATATACAATTGGCATACCAAATGCAACAGATCAAACATATGTAATGGAGTATAGAAACAAGACTGGGAATGAAGACGTCTGTCCGATATGTGATTCTCAGATCTTCTTTTTAGAGGGATGTGCAACCTGCCCTGATTGCGGTTGGGGCCTCTGTGCCTAATTTTTCTAATTCAACATAAAACATCACTTAACTGAGTTCTTATTGTCTTCAGCCTATAGGTGCAGGTAATGAAAGCACCTACCACACCTTTTTTCTCTGGTTTTATTTAACTAAAATAAAAAATGTTTTTCGTGAAATACCTCTTAACGATGATAATCTTTCTTTAGATGATCAGATAGAATAAAAGAGATAAATATCGCCTGTTTTATACTAAATATCCGATATTCCGGCTTAATCTTGGTTAAAGTGAAACTGAACATAAATTTATATTTCCAAGCCCAAATAGGATGGACTTACTAAGATGACCATTACCAGTCATAATAACAACATTCTAGATAGAATGAAACGAGCCATGAAGATGGAAGACTCTCTATACGCGGAGGTAGAGCACGACCCTGTCGCAAGCAAACAAGGGCTTTACATTATCACTCTTGTAAGCGTAAGTCAAGCTATAGGAAGAGGTCTAGAAACCGTCATCGCAGGGAGACCACTTGACAACATCTTAGCAACAGGAATATTCGGCTTCATCGAAACCATCATCGGCCTAGCCGTATGGTCCTATGTCCTCTACTTCATCGGCGACAAAATCATGAAAGCTACAGTTACCCCACCAGAAATATGGAGATGCACAGGCTTCGCTCGCTCACCTGGAATCTTCTTCATAATCCCCTTCATAGGACCCCTAGTTAACATCTGGATATTTATGGCCTACCTAAAAGCAGGTAAACAGGCACTCAACTTATCCACAGGCAAAACATTGCTCGCCGTCATTATAAGCGCTCTGCCCTTCATACTAATCCAAGGATACTTGATACTCTTCTTATCACAAATATTCTAAGAGAAGAGAATAAATACAATAAAGGACCACCAATATCGTTACTTTGTCCATATCCAAGAATGCTACTTAGGCCCAATGGAGAAAAAACAGAAATACAAAACATCGCTAAAAAACGTGAAAAATCTAAATTAATAGCAGGAATTTACTAATAAGATATCAGTTAGGTGGCTGTTCATTCAGCATTAGACTAATCAGAGCAGCTCGTACAATCTTCCCATACTGTGCCTGAATGAAATATTTGGCGTTGGGAGTCTTATCTACTTCAGATTTTATTTCGGTTGCACGAGGTAGTGGATGAAGAACCATAAGATCTTCTCGACCCTTTGATAGTAATTTGTTATCAATTACATAAGAACCCTTAACCTTTTCATATTCTAAGGGGTCTGGAAGTCTCTCCTTCTGTATTCTGGTTACGTAAATGGCATCAACATCATGAATGATTTCTTCAATGTTTTCGTGTTGGGAAAGTTTAGCTTTACCCTCAAGGTCAATAAGTGCTTCGTCTCTTACCATTAGATCAGGGGGTGAGACTAAAAAGATCTGTGGATTGAAGTTTGCCAAACCGTAAAGGAGAGAATAAACAGTCCGTCCATACTTCAGGTCACCAATAACAGCAATTTTTAGGTTTGTTATTCGACCCCTCAATTTCAATAGAGTGTAAATATCCAACATTGCCTGAGTAGGATGCTCTTCAATTCCACTACCTCCATTAATTACGGGTTTCTGTGTGATTTGGGCTGCAAATCGTGCTGCACCCTCCATATGATGCCGGAGAACCATAATATCGACATATGATTCCACTGTCTTCACTGTATCATTAAGATTCTCTCCTTTCTCGATAGAAGTTGTTCGAGCTTCCACAATGGATACGGTTCCACCACCAATGGATAGCATTGCTGCTTCGAAACTTAGGCGTGTCCTAGTACTAGGTTCGAAAAACAATGTACCTAGGAGTTTTCCTGGGGCTAATCCTTTCAACTCATCGTGAGATAACTTCTGGATTTTATCAGACATCCTAAACAGATATTCAAGGTCTAATTTTGAAAAATCTCTTATCGATATAATATCCCTACCGTAGAAGGGGTTGATCAATACATTCCCTTAAGCTACCAATTCAGATACATATAAAAATTTGAACACAATGTTGTTATTCAACCGTTACGCAGGTAATGGTCGATCAAAAATGTCAGAGGAACATCTAGCAGTAAGGAGAATAAAAGAGGGGACTGTTATAGATCATATTGATCCTGGGGAGGCCTTAAGAGTACTTTCCGCCCTTGGGGTTACAGGTCATAATGGGAATCTTGTAACGATTGCGATGAATGTTTCATCAAGTAAGCTAAAGGGAAAAGATGTAATAAAGGTAGAGAATCGCTTTCTTGAAGCTAATGAGACGAATAAGATAGCATTAATTGCATCTCATGCAACGGTTAACATAATTAGGAATTTTAAAGTAGTGGAAAAGAGAAAGGTACACCTTCCAGATGCTCTTGAAGATGTTTTTAGCTGTCCAAACCCAACTTGCATATCAAATTCAGGTGAACCTTTGAAACCCTTTTTAAGAGTAATAGCCAGGAACCCACCTAAATTGCAATGTAAATATTGTATGAAGATACTGAAGCCTGAGGAATTACTTTAAATGTTGGATTATATACTATTCTTAGACGTAAATCTAGATATATAGGTAGTACAAATTTAATCTCAAGTATAATTTATTGATTAGGAATATGATGATCAAGATTATTTTTAATCATAATATTATCAAAAGATATTTACTCATTCTACCGATTGTCTTTATAGTGTTGATGGGAGGAGGAGCTTATCTTGGAATCCAATTATCTCATATGTGGGGGGTATCTGATTCGATAATATGGCCCATAATTTTCACGACTCTGGGTTTCGGGATCTCAATAGTGATCTCGATATTAATTTCTAAGATATAAGTACCTCAGAATATTAGATAATCATTACGTTTCATAATTTATAGATTAGAGTAGGATAGAAATAATACAATAAAATTAGCTTGAATATTATGTGCTGTGGTTGAGAATTATTCGTCAGCTATAGCCCTACGCCCTTTTAGCTGACCAATTATCCTCTCATTTTCCACATAACCGCAATTCGAACATGCATATTCGTTATCCATTTGTACATTCACCCAATATATGTACCCACAATTTGAACATGTTTTTTACTCATTTTTTGCTAAAAGTCAGATAAAATGTGCATAAAAAAAGTTTTTCGCATCATTATGAAAGACCATATTAATTTAATCTATTAACGTATAGAAATACGATAACATAGATAACAATATTTTATGCAAATTTGGGTAGAGGTTAAAACAACGCAAGTAATAATAGGAAAAAAGGAAAATATCTGAGACTAGTTTCCAAGAATCAATATTGCTACTACGATACCGTAAATTGCGATAGCTTCACCAAGAGCTGTAATAATTATAGCTGTAGTTTTCAACTCGGGTTTTTCAGCAGCTGCTGCTAAACCGGCTGAACCAGCTTTACCAACAGCCAATCCTGCACCAATCGCTGCAGTAGAGAATGCGGCAGCAGCACCGAGAAATTTACTAATATCAGATAGATCTGAGGTTTCTTCCTGCGCGAATGCTGGTGTAACGCTAAAGATACTTAAGACCAATAGCATAATTAGAAATTTTAAATGATTCATTTTTTTCTCCTTGGAGTAGCACTCTAGGTTTTTTCAAATTGCTTATAAGTTTTCTCAAGCAGATTACTTATCGAGTGCTTAATTTCTTTTTGTAAGTCACTTTTTTTTTGATCTAATGCTTTGCGGGCGTAAGAAAACTTCTTTTTTGTTGTTTCATTTTTAGTCATTATAATGTAACCTCTTTTCGTTGCTCCATTATCGCTTTCAAATGCTTAAGCTTTACGAAGTCTTCTCGTTCTCTCTCTTCTAAAGTGGAGGCTATGAATTTTATTGAATCTTTGTAACTTGGAATAATTATATATTCTAAGGCGTTTATGAGTCTCTGTGTTTTTTCTAATTCTTTTGCAAGTCGAAAGATAGTGTTTTCAGCTTCTGCAGCTCGACATATATGAGGGAGAACTTGTCTCATCATCATTGTTGTAGTGTCAAGTGAAGAGCTGGTACCTGCAAATCCATAGGTTAATTCCGACTCTTTTTCAGATATTCTCAATGTAGGGACCTGAATGTCTACGATCGGTTTAACATCCGTAGTAACATCTATTTGACTAGGCGTTGTCATCGCAATCGATTCAAGAGTAGTAGGTCCGACTTTAAGGTATGTGTTATAGAGAAATCGATACGCTTCTGATAATGGTTCCCACATCTTGTCCCTAGACATGGTAGCTTCTTCAATTATTTCGTCGAGCTTCCGTAAGAGAACATCTCTTTTATCTTCAAGTATTTTATGAACAGAGTTCGCAACTTGTAGACTCTTTTTTATTCGTATAAGCTCTATCTTCGTTGGTAATGGTCTTCGGCCAGAAGCAATAGACATACTATCTCATCATCTCAACTTTTCAGCATATTTATCGATATACGTTTGTTTAATCTTTGTCAATTCTTTTTCTGGCAACCCGGAAAAAAGTTTCCAAGCGATTAAGAGGGTATCTTCAATAGTTCGATTTTCATCATAACCTTGTTTTAGAAATTTCTTTTCAAAAACATCACCAAAGTCAAGATATTTCAAATCAATACTAGCTAAGCCAGCTTTACCTACAATTTCGGCGAGAGATCTTAACTCTTGAGCACGGGCATAGCCAGCATAGAGCTGATCACTTACATTCTGATGATCTTCCCTTGTCTGGCCTTCACCTATACCATCCTTCATAAGTCGGCTAAGGCAAGAAAGGACATTTACTGGTGGAAAAATATCCTTACG
>JASMAB010000001.1 GCA_030754585.1 Nitrososphaerales archaeon
AAATATTTTGATAAATTAGTTATACTTTTACCTTACGGTTTAGCTTATGATATTATTCTTGTAACATTCAACATTTATGAAATGGAACATATCAATATCTATAGCGAAAATTATCTAAGTAATTGGAGACGAAGATGCCACTACTAGAATACTGTTTAAAGAAATTCTGTCCTGAGAAGGCCATCAACTAGAATACTGTTTAAAGAAATTCTGTCCTGAGAAGGCCATCATAAAGAATTCAAAACTCTTCTAGAAAACAATTAACTTACTTATTCAGCAATATATCACTACATATATTATCAAATTTAATGTCTAAAGCTTAATAGATTCAAAATCTTTAGTGATGATAATTGAAAAATATACTTGTGTTCCAGAACGAAGAGTGTGAGCACCTGGGTGTTTTCAGCAAAATTCTAAATGAAAATAACATTTCCTACCAATACATAAAGCTCTATGAAGAAGAAGAGATCCCTAATTTGAATGACTATTCAGCAATCATTATTCTTGGAGGACCTATGAATGTTTATGAAGAAAGAAAGTATCCATTCCTCAAAAAAGAGAATTCTTCAATTAAAGAAGCCTTAAAGATAAACAAACCTATGCTAGGCATATGTCTTGGTGCTCAAATCATAGCTAGAGCAGCAGGAGCTAAGGTTTACCCTGCAAAACGTAAAGAGATAGGATGGTTTACAATAGACCTAACGATAGAGGGGAGGGAAGACAATGTTTTCAAAGGCTTGGAAAGACAATTCAATGTATTTCAGTGGCATGGAGACACATTCGATATACCTACTGAAAGCAGTAAATTGGCCACATCGAATCTAATTCCAAATCAAGCGTTCTCAATTGGAAAGACAACTTATGCTCTTCAATTCCATCTAGAAGTTACAAATCAGATGATTTCAGAGTGGGTAAATCGCTACGCAGATGAATTAGCGTCGCTTAAGGAAGAAGTGGATACATATAAAATGATGAAATGCTCAGAACATTATATGCAACCTCTTAACAAACATGCTTCTCTTCTCTTCTCAAACTTTCTTCGCCTTCTTAGGTAGTACTTTATTTTTGCGTGTTTTCCCTTTCTTTCTTGTTATCGTGGATAGATATTCCAATTGATTAATTAGTGACTGAGCTATGATGACTGTAGAAGACAAGAAAATAGCCACTCCAACTAAAACCAATGATGTTGTGAATAACCTAGCCATATCAGAAGCAGGCACAATATCTCCAAATCCCACTGTAGTTATGATGGTTATAGTGTAATAAAATGCTTTGATATAATTATCGATAGGCGGAGTGAATTCACTTCCATAGAAAAGTGAACCTACTGTTCCATAAAGGATAATAAATAAAATTGTCCAAGTTAAAGCAACATATTTTATATCTAGAAAGAAAGGCAAATGTTCCATATATTTTTTACCACCGGAGTATACAAGCACAAAGATAATGATTGAAAAGCCCATACCGAATAAGTTAACTTGTAAACCGTTCAGTATTATAGATACCAATAATAGAATCAATGTTGCTTGCCAAGCAAACCTATCTTTTCGATACAAACCGTACCCGATAAGCGTCATGATCCAGCCAACCACAAGTTGAGAAAACACCAAAAACTGAATAATATTTTGAGTAAGTACCCCAAGAACCAAATCTCTAGTGGGTAAAATAAGAATTGAAACAATAATATTAGATGCACCAAGCAATATTACAAGTATCGCAACTAGAGTAGGATTTACGTTTTCAATTGCGTGTTTTAAACCAAGAATCAACGCGTAAATATCACCAATACTTTCTGTTTCTTTTGAGTGGGTTATATATTCGCCCTTAATTGGCCATATTTGGCCATAGATACAATAAAATAAAAAAAGAAAGGGGGCGCGTATGTTTTTATAACATTCCGCGCTGTTTCATCGTAAGTACGGCTGCTCCAATTATGGCAATTACCGCTACTGCAATTGCTACATATGTTACTGTCCCAGAGAAACCTACTGTCTCAGTAGAAGTAACTTGCGTCGTCACCATAGACGTTTGCGTAACTGCTTGAGCAGTTACGGTGTTAGTGACTAACGATGTTGCTGTAGTAGTGGTTACTGCTGTTGTAACTTTCGTAACTGCTTGAGCAGTTACGGTGTTAGTGACTGTATTTGTTGTTGATCTTGTTATAGTAGTACTTGATGTTGTGGTTAAGGTTGAAGTTGAAGTCTTTGTCGTAGTTCGAGTGGAAGTTGTGGTTGCTGTTGTGCTTGATGTTACCGTATTAGTTGTAACTGAAGTTATTGTAACAGTTGTAGTGCTAGTTGTGGCTGTAGTTGTTGTAGTGGGTACAGTAGCTGCTATTTCTGCAAAATCTACTGTTATTTCGGTGGTAGCATCGTTACCTGCATCTGTCGCTGAAATTTTGTATGTTCCATACGGCATAGTTGCAGATACGGCTGCAGGCCAAACCATTACAGTGACGCTGTATGCGCCAGTGCTATCAGTTGTGCCTTGTGCGAAACCTATTCGGCTATCGGATGGATTGTATACTTGAATTGCAACAGCTGATGAAGGAGTTGCTGTACCTGAAACGACAAGAGTGTCGCCAAGGTTATACTCATCCTTATCAGCAGTTAACGTCAAAGCAGCTGAGGCTAACGGAACAATTACTATTGTTAACGCTAACAGCGATAGAAGATATACTCCTGTTCTGCTTATCTTGAGATTATTAGTGATTGCCATTATTTTAGTCACCTTATACGGCGGTTACGGTCAATGTTGATACTGGTGATAATGCTACTGCGTTTGTTAGGCTTTCCCAAACGAATACTTCAATTGTGTATTCGCCTGCGCTACCTGGTGTCCAGCTTAAACCTGGTGTAAGACAGTCACCCGAGTCGAGTGATTGGCCTTGTATCCAGTTGATACTGATTATAACACCGTTTCCATCTTTGATTTGTACAATGTATGTGAATGTATGAGTTACAGTATCATCGTTGCATACTTCTGTCTGTATTACAGATACTGTACCTGCTGCTGGTGTAGCTGCGACGCCATTTGCGTCAACGGTTGCAGGTGTACCAGATGGTACTCTTTCAAGTGGGGGCAATGTAACTCCTACAATACCAGTGGTTAAAACATTTGATACTTTTCCTGTGTCATTTGATCTATCTTTGTAGCTGACTGTTATTGTGTCTCCGACTGCTCCTCGAACCTCATTAGCAGTAGCAGGGATTCCTGCAACTATCTTAACTTTAGCCTCGAAGATTCCGGAATTATCAATTGTTTCTGGCAATGTTACATTTTGTCCCAGTGTCCAAGTATCAGTAGTGACAATTACATTGACACTTTCAATGACATTTTGATCCTTGTTTTGATCGGTGTCAGTGACTGTTATTGTGAGGAATTCACCTACTAGGACATTAGCTGGTGATGCAACAACTGTACCAGTTAGAGAATCAATAGTTACTGATACTTCTCGAACCACTCCTGCTGTTCCTGCTGCGTCTACTACATCAACGAAGTATACTGTTATGGTATCTTCCAATGCTGTCTTTATACCTGCACCGCTAGCACAAGTGCCTGCTGATGTAGGTGAAAGCAGTATAGTAAACTCGAATACTCCATCTGAATATTTCTTTGGGTCATTAAGTTCTGTTGTTCTGCATTCTTCTTTTGACGTTTTTACGAGATCAAGTTCTATTGATCCTTTTGCTTCCAATATTAAGTCAGCGTCGGTTACATTCACTTTGACTATTGAATATGGTCCATATGAAGTTGCATCAAGTTCAATTTTTGCATCATTTGAAGCAATTGTAGATGTACCAGTTAAAGTCGCGGTTGTAAATGCTGTTGCATAATAACTGTTAGCTGTTGCTAAATCTTTGTAAGTTGCTTTAATTACATCTCCAGCCTTATATGATGGAGATTCAATTGGGCTTTGGGCACCTGCTCTCTTTGAACCATTAAAGATACCGGTGTTTACACCAGTTTCTGTTAATGTAAGAGTGCTAGTTTCTTGGTTTGTTGTCTCATTTTTAACTGTGATTACAACAGTGTCTTTAGCTGCCGTGTTATCGTTGAGATCTTCATCAGTATATGTGAACACAACAGTTCCATTCAAACTTACGCCTGATGGAGATACAGCAAGAACTCCTGTGTGTGGAGTAACTGTACCTATTGCATCGACATGGCTTCCGGTTGCAAGTGGTTCACTGTATGATACATTGAATGTTCCTCCAATCATGAGAGCACCTGTTACGCCAACATCTTCATCACTATCTTCAACTAGATGCCAAGTTCTTCCATCACCTGGAGCAACGGACACATTACCTGTTGCGCTAGCTAGGGTAAAAGTCCAAGTTGCTGTAAATATAGATGTATCCTGTCCTGTTTCTGTAAGAATAACGTCCACTTTTGTTGTTGAACCATTAAACTTTACAGCTTCGTTCGTTGCGTTCTTGGGATAAATCGAAACAGTTGCAGTATCTGCTGCGGCTGCATTTGTGTTTTCATCCGCATCAGTTAAAGTTACCTTAACAGTGATCGCAACTGCTGGCAACGTTGGAAGTGCGGTTCGATCTAGTTCAAGAGTTCCTGTGGTTCCACCAATTGATGCAGTTCCAGAAACATAGTCCTCTTCGAATGAGTCATAGTATGTTGCATTAAGTGTCCAACCTGAAGTTCGTTCACCACTCAGTTCTGTTTCAATGTCAATTCTAAGTTCGAATATACCAGTGTTTTTAGCGGTCTCAATAAATTCGACGTCATCTGAAATTGTAAGGTTTCCAATATCCTCTCCGGACTTTGTTTCAGTGAAGTTCAGCTTTCCTACAGTTGTTCCGCTACTATGGATAAGCAATCCACGGGTGGATGCATTTGTTACGGTTAACAATTCAAGTGCATCTGGGTCATCGTTAGCGTCAGGTTCTGTAAGAGTAATTACTGCTGCGATACCGTTACTATTTGGAAGATAAGATGTCTCATCAAAAGCTATTGTAGCCTCCGTTACACTAAGGCTTACTGATGCTGTAGAGAAATGATTTGATATAATCACCTCTGGGTCTGTATACTTTAGAGCGAGATCAAGATCGTCTCCTGCTGATACATTGTAAGCTACTGCCTTAGAATTATTAGTGCTAAGTACTAGAGCAGTAACGTTACCGATTGATACACTGATATTGCCTTCGAATATACCTGAATTCACTGCTGTCTCCTTTAATGTGAGATCACTCACATTATAGAGTCCAGTTCCAACTGTGGCATTCACTTGTACCACGTAAAGTGGATCATCTGCAGTCAAAGTTTCTTTTGCTTTTGAATCGAGGTTTCTGTCAGCATCGGTCAATGTTACAGTTAATTCATCTGTATAAGTAAGTGTTCCGGATGTACTAAGTACACCGTCACTTGCTCTTATATTTACAGTTATATCTGCTGTATCGTCAGAATCGTCATCATCGGTTATAGTGATGTAAACAGTTTGACCATGAGTTGGTTCAGTTGATATGTCTGTCGTGTTAAATTGCCCTTCAAAGATACCGGTGTTTACACCAGTCTCAGTCATATTTATGTCGGCAGGGGCATCTTGTGATGTTGCGCCTACTTTAGTTGCAATAGTGTATGTCTTAGATTCTCTAAGTGTAGGATCTAAGTTCGTTGTTGGATCGGTCATAGTGACGAAAACTTTTGCACTCGGAGGTGCTTCAGTTCTATCAGTTGTCTCATCACTAAAGTCAGTTTCTCCAAGAGCGAGTGTTACTGTTTCACTACGTTCACCATATGTGATTGTAACTTCATCTGTGCCCACGTTGCTTACATGGAATGGAATAGTTTCAACTAAATCATCAGTTCCATCAGCTATTGTTCCCAGGGTGTTACTTACTGAACTATTTACTATTGAAGGTGCATTATCTAATGTTGAAGTCTCACTAAGAGTTGAAGTACTATTTGCAATAAATAGTATCCAATCACCAAGTGGGGTTAGAAGAAAATTATCTGCTAGAGCCTGTTGACTACTTTCTCCCCAACTCAATGTTATAGTAGGGGCAGATGTCAACGAAGAATCGGTGACAGTTATCTGTATAGCGTTATCAGAGCCTAATTGTGTCTGCGATACACTCAAGTAGGTATTTGCAGCAGCTGCAGGCATCACCACAATAGGGATCAAACCTACAAACATGCTTGTTATGAGTACACTCGCAAGTGCAAGGGATGTCGTTTTCGTTATAATGTTATGTCGTACTTTATTATTTAATTTAAGAGAATTCATATTACGTTCTCGCCAATGAATCTTCAATAATCCTATTTAATGTTTATGGACAAATTGTCCATATTTCAAGGTGAATACCTCTAAACTAACTTGTTTCGCCAAAAACGGCTTAATAACGGCTTAAAGTTATTTAAACGTATTTAAGTGTTATGCTAACAAATTTTAATGAAATCTTCCAGCAACAAGACAAATAAAAGCAGGTAATAATAAAAGTATCAATATGCCACAAGATCTTAAAGAAGAAATCATCAAGATAAACAGAATCTATGATGGGCGAATTATCAATCTGCAGAAAAGAACCATCAAACTTCAATCTGGCAAAATAGCTCATAGAGAAATAATAAAGCACCCCGGTTCAGTAGCCATAATCCCTATCCTCGATAATAATACCATAATTCTAATAGAACAATACAGGAGTGCATTAGAAAAGGTGATACTAGAAATACCTGCAGGAACATTAGACCATAGTGAAAAACCAGAGGACTGTGCAAGAAGAGAACTTCTGGAGGAAACAGGGTACCAAGCAAGAAACTTTAGAAAACTTCTTGCAAGCTATACAACACCGGGCTACAGCGATGAAGAAATGCATTTCTATCTAGCCACAGAGCTTACATATAAAGGAGCAAGACCAGAAGAAGATGAAAATATTAGAACAAGAATGATAAAGTTAGACGAAATAAACCGGATGATAAAGAATGGAGAAATAAATGATATGAAGACAATATCTGGTATTTCCAGAATAAAATTTAATGCGTAAGATTATACGAACGGGTTTTCCCACTTTAGAATGACATCAGTAACCTCAGGTCTAATCATTTCAGGAGGAGGCCTTTCACCTTTTATCAGTATATCCCGAAGCTTTGTACCGCTAAACTCTACCCTTACCTCTGGATCTGGGCACTCCAAATTCTGTGTAGGAGCATGTGGACAAGTCTTATCATTAGCTGAACTTCCACATGTTCTACAATAAAAAAATGATGGGAAAAAGAGAGGAGAGATTCCTAAATCTGGGAACTTTTCAAAAATTTCTTGAGCTGCATACGGAGGATAAAAATTACCTACTCCCGCATGGTCACGCCCTAAAATAAAGTGAGTGCAACCAAAATTTTTCCTTATTATTGCGTGAAAAATGGCCTCCCTAGGTCCTGCATATCTCATCTCAGTTTGAAGAATTGCCAGCATTGCGCGTTCCTTAAGATAATAATTATCGATTAGCACACGGTATGTTTCCAAAATAACATCATCCTTAAAATCACCTGATTTTTTTCGCCCAATTACTGGATTAATAAAAAGTCCATCCACAAAGGTGAGAGCAGTTTTTTGAACATATTCATGCCCTACATGCGGAACATTCCTCGTCTGAAACCCTACAATAGTCTTCCACCCACGGTCCTCAAAAGATTTCCTAGTTTCAGCTGGAGACAAATGATATTTAGGATAAGAAGACTCAGACGAATCAACTAAATTGATTTTTCCACCCAACAAAATATCCTCAAGTTTAAAGGCTCCAGCAACTCCAGGATGGCGAGTATCAACAGTTCCATATACTTTTTCAGCTAACTCTTTTTTATTGAATTTATACTTGTCTTCAACCTCCATTGAAGCAATAAAATGGCCATCAGAGCTTAATCTCACAGTATCTCCAATTGATATCTTATTGGCTTCTTCATTGTTAATATCAAGAATAATAGGTATGGTCCATGCCAAGTCATTACTCAACCGTTTAGAATTCACCACATTATCAAGATCATTTTGAACTAGAAATCCTTCAAGCGGACTATAGACACCAGTTGCGATATTTTCAATCTCTTTTTCTCGCTGTTGATTTACCTCTATTTCGAACAACTCGGTTTTTTCATCCAACACTTTCTCTTTTGCACCACCCTTCAGGACTCTATTGACCAGTTGTCCACCATGCGGATTAATCATTCAAAACTGCATCTCCTCCGCGTTCAAATATCGCGTGATTCAGCAAGCACACAACAATCATACCCATCTGCATCTTGTCGCAAGTATATAACCATAGTTATAATCATAAACAATTAGGTAAAATCTTTATGTGTAGAACACATCTACCATAGATGTGATAAAAGTTGCCTACTTCATTTGTTCTTGTTACTAGTGATCCTGAGGTAGAGGAGGAACTCATGGAAGAACTAATAAAAGTTGAGGGAGTTAAAGAAGTTCACTCAGTCTATGGAATATATGACTTTATTGTGAAAGTTGAAGCAGAATCGTTGGAGGAATTGAAAAACACAATAACCTGGAAAGTTAGGAGATTAAGCAAAGTTAAAGCAAGCGTGACAATGGTTGTAGCTCAGTCCAGAACATCCTAAGAAAAATACATCAGCATCATTTTTTCACATTAGTTTATGACACATGACAATACTCCAAAATGAATAGCTGTACCATCAAACATATCTTCAATTCCTGCTCTTTCAAGGATGGTACTATCTAATCTATTCGATTATAGCTTCAATCAGAGCATCTCATTTCTCCCACAATTCGTCTTAGACTCTACCAATAAACGACCCAATTAGTGACATAAACCACAATAAGATCTTCTTGTAATACTGTAGACCGTGATATTTCTTCTCAGAAAAGAAATCAAAGTTTATCTCAATCTAATTTACATTTCATTTATAGAACTGATGCAGAGAATCAACTACGAACTTCACATCCAAATCACTTAGCTCTGGATGCAAAGGAAGCGAAAGAACCTCTCTAGATATCTGCTCAGTCAACGGGAGATTAAAATTATCTAAATTTAATGCTTTATGTTTATGAAGAGGTTTGGGCCAAGAAACCAAAATCTCTATTCCTTCTTGAAGTAGATAGGCTACAAGTTCATCACGATTATCGGATCGAATCACATAGTTTTGATAGACATCATAAAAGTCACCTTGATCAGGTGGTGGAGGGAGTTGCAATGAAGCAAGGTCTGATAACCCTTTGTGATAGAGGTGAGCGATCTCACGTCTTCTTTCAATCCATTGTGGGAGATATTTTAGCTTAATATTTAGAATAGCAGCGTGAAGATTATCAAGACGACTATTGAATCCATGAAATAGAAATTCACCAGTTTCTCTTTCTTGACCATGATCTCTAAGCAAAAATAATTTCTCTGCAGTCTCCTTATCATCTGTAACTATCATGCCTCCATCTCCTAGAGTTCCTAAGATTTTTGCAGGATAGAAACTGAAACAACCAGTCAAGCCAAAGCTACCTGCTCGTCGTTGCTTGTAACTTGCGCTTACTGCTTGGGCAGCATCTTCTATTACAAGAAGTTCATGATCAGAAGCAATTTTCATTATCTTATCCATTTCGCAGATTCTGCCGTTTAGATGAACCGGGATAATTGCTTTAGTGTTTTCAGTGATTGCTGCCACAATTTTGTTGTCATCAATATTATGGTCGTTATTGATATCAACAAGAATTGGTTTTGCGTTACACTGGAAAATGGTTGCAACTGTAGCCGCAAAGGTATGAGCAACAGTTATCACCTCAGCTCCTTCGGCAATATTAGCAGCTTTCAGGGACAAGAAAAGGGCATCTGTTCCGTTTGCAACACCTATTGCATACTTTACACCTATAAATTCTGCGAAATTCTTTTCGAATTCTTGAAGATGCCTCCTAAGGATATAGTCACCACCAGAAAGCACTTCCTGAATAACGGCGTCAACTTCTCCCTTGATTTTTCTATAGTGTTTAGGAAAATCTACAAAACGGACCCGATAATCCATTCTATTTTGGCACCAATTCTCTAATCTTTGAAACTATCGTTTTCGCTTTAGGATAATAAACCGCTTCTAGGGGGGAGCTTGCTGGAGCAGGTGAATCAGGTAGTGAAACCCGCATAATTGGAGCATTCAAGTATTCGAATGCTTCACTTCCTACAATTGCTGAAACCTCTGCACCAATACCGGAACTTGGCCAACCGGCATCTACAATAATAAATCTACCAGTTTTTTTTACTGAATTGATTAAGATTTGTTTATCTAGCGGTTTCAATGAACGTAGATCTATAACTTCCACATCAATTCCTTCATCCGCAAGGCTATCAGCAGCTTTGATTGCTTCAGTTACCATATAGGAACTTGCAGCCACTGTTATGTTTTTACCCTTTCTCCTTATCATCCCTTCGCCAATAGGAATAGAATATAATTCTTCAGGTACATCATCTTCCAATTCGTATAACCAACGATCATCAATGTAGATAACAGGGTCATCATCCTCTACGGCAGAGACCAGAAGCCCCTTGGCATCGTAGGCCGTGCTTGGCATCACAACTTTAAACCCTGGAATGTGAGATAACATCGCCTGCAGACTCTGAGAATGCTGAGCAGCTTGTTCTCCACCTCTATTGATTATAGCCCACACTGTCAAAGGAACATTCAGCTGTCCACCGAACATATAATGCCAGCTCCCAGCGTGATTCACTAATTGGTCCATAGCATAGTACATAAAATCCATTCTTGGAAAAATCAGAATTGGACGCATAGCAGCCAATGCCGCACCGACTGCCACCCCCGTTATACCGTTCTCAGAAACTGGAGTATCGATAACTCGTCTAGAACCGAATTTATCTAAAAGACCATTAGTGGTTTGTCCAACATACCACGGGCTGGTGACCCCTTGACCAATTAAGAACACTCGAGGATCCTTCTTCATAAGTTGATGTAGCGTCTGATTTATCGCTTGATTATACTGAATTTTTGGCATTAATGAATCTGCTCCAAATCATTTCGCTTTGAAAACATTATCAAGTAGACTATTTTCACTCGGGAATGGACTTTTCTTTGCAAACATCAAGGACTCATCTACCTCTTTCTCAACTTCTCTCCGAATCTGAAGAAATTCTGATTTTGACAGAAAATTACGACTCAACAATAGTTTTTCCAACTTCTTGATTGGGCCTTTCTCTTTCCAATACGATAATTCTTCTTTACTTCTGAGACCTGTTTCCAAATCATCATTAGGACCAACATGTCCTCGCCACCTGTAAGTCATACACTCAATCAAAGTGGGACCCTTTCCTCGGCGAGCATCTTTTACTGCCTTCTTGGCTACGTTAAAAACTTCTATTACATCGTTCCCATTGACCTGAACACCACGCATACGAAATATGTTTGCTTTCTTCTGGATATCTGTATCAGCTAGATGATCCGAAATGTGGACGTGAGTAGAGTAAAGGTTGTTTTCGCATACAAAGACAACGGGTAACTTTTTTAGTGCTGCAAAATTAAGTGATTCGTACCAAACTCCCTCATTAGTAGCACCGTCACCGAAGAAAACAACCGAAACATTATCAGTTTTCTGAATTGAAAAAGCCAGAGCAGCTCCAACAGCAGGAGAAATAGATCCTGCAACAATTGCAGAGCTCCCGATAAAACCCACTGCTGGAAAAGAAAGATGCATAGATCCACCTCTGCCCTTTGAGCAGCCTGTCACCTTGCCGTAAAGTTCAGCCATCAAAGCATTCAAGTTACCACCCTTAGCGACATAGTGACCATGAGAACGGTGTGAACTAAAAACATAATCATCTTTTCTTAGGGCATTACACACCCCTGTCGCCACAGCTTCTTGTCCTATGTATAGATGACAGGGACAGACAATTTCATTTTGCTGAATAAGGTTCCCAACTTTTTCCTCAAACAAACGGATTCTAAGCATCGTTTGATACATTGTTCGCAGGTTATTTGAGGATAAATCAACCGTTCTTTCAGTCATAAAAAAGAGCCTTCTTGCTCAAAGTGTGATTCGTTCTTCTGAACCAAAATATTTGTATTGCTGAATGAATGTATTCAGCCCTTCTTTTATACCAATTTTTGGAGTCCACTCTAAAATCTCATTAGCTTTACCAGCGTTTGCAATTAGCCTGTCGACCTCCCCGATTCTTGGGGACACATTCACAGGCTTAAGGCTACCTTTTTTTCCGCTTAATTCAATAATCAAGTTTGCAAGATCTAAGATAGATATTTCTTTACCACTTCCAAAATTAATCGGTTCTGGAAGTTTCTTATTATATTTAAAGAGCAGATCATAAGCTCGCACAACATCATCTATATGGGTATAATCACGTGTCTGCAAACCATCTCCATAAACAATTGGGGGAAAATTACTTAAAATCCTTCTAGTAAATATTGAAATTACCCCACCATATCCGACAGATTTCTGTCTAGGCCCATAAACGTTAAACATCCGAGGAATAACCACGTTCAATCCATAAGTTTTAGCATATGCATAACATAGTCTATCAGCTGCAATTTTGCTTGCACCGTAAGGGTGTGGAGCATTTAAAGGATGGTTTTCATCAATGGGTACATTCATTGCTGAACCATAGACTTCACTTGATGAGGCATGAATAATCTTTTTGACATCATAAAGTCTGGCCATTTCTAGGACATTTTGGGTTCCCATGATATTAATGTCAAAAGTAAGTTTAGGCTCGACATATGACCTATCCACATGGATTTGAGCAGCGAGATTAAATATGAAATCCACATCTTTTACCACTCGGTCTAAAAGATCAGAATTTCTAATATCTCCTTTTACAAGTTTAAAATTTTGAAAATCTAATAAATGCTTAATATTTGTAAGGCTTCCACTTAGAAAATTGTCCATGCAGATCACTGTATGACCTTCTTTCACATACTTCTCACAAAGGCTACTTCCAATAAAGCCGGCTCCACCAGTTATCAGTAACTTCATCTAGTTCACCTTTTAGATAAAACCTCATAAAGGTTTTCCATTTTTGCCATTTCTGTCCGGTGATTTAGTCTCTTTTCAATGATAGCTTGATTAATTATACCAAATCTGGTTCTTTCTTCTTTATTCTCAAGTAAATAGATGATCTTTTCAGCCAATGATTCAATATCTTTACTTGTAAAAAGAAAACCATTAACCCCATTCTTCACCCATCTCTTATTATCTCCAAAATCTGTTATAATAACTGGTACACCACAAGCCATTGCTTCTGCTGTACTTGCTGCCAATCCTGCGTCTGATAAGGATGTAGATACATATATGTCAGCTGAGGCAACATATTTCGCAACTTCCTCGCTCGGGATTGACCCTACAAAGTTCACATTCTTAGAGACTTTCAGTTTTTTAGTTAGAGCCCTCAGAAATACCCCTTGAGACCCTTCTCCAACAATTACAAACCTTGCTTTTGGAACCTTTTTTAAAACTATTCTTACAGATTTAACAAAGGTTTCGATATTGTAGATAGGTTCAAGATTTCTAAGACTCATAATAATTGATGAATCAATAGCACCTAATCTTGCTCTTAATCCCATACTTCTTTGCTTTGGATTAAATTTCTGAGTATCTGTTCCAAAATATACCAAATGTATCTTTGAATGAATTGCCCCAAGTTCATCTAAAGCTTTTATCATATGTTCTGCATCACACGTAATAAGATCAGCTTTTTTCAAAGCATATTTCACCATATATCTGAGTATTCTAAATTGGTCAGGATTAATCAAAATATCTGAACCCCAAGTAGTAAGTACCATTGGATGATAATTTACTAACGCTGCAATGAATCCATAGTGCGAAGCATAATGAGCATGCACCACATCAGGTTTTTCGTCTGCCAATATTCGTCTAACACCATGGATGGAAACGGGGGAGAACACATATCTAAAAGCAGAATCTGCACTAGTCAAAGGCATTCGGATTCCACCCATTAGATTATACTGCTTAACACTTATTGTATCATTTATTTCACTTGTTATTGCAAATACGTCATGTCCTCTAAGCTTGAAGTAGTTGATCCATCTTTCAGTGTGGCTCGACTTACAGTCAGCAAGATACGCGATTTTCATCACATCACCATTTTTTTCTAACTGACCATAGATAATAGATGACCCATTTTAGAACGTTGTGATACTCTAGTAGAACTTGGAATTGTGTTTGACTTTATCGCCAACGCCCTTAAATGAATGTTTTTATCTCAGCATCCCGTGCTGATGCACTTTATGAAGAAGGTATTAATCATAACAGATCTGGTTCATGCAACACCTAGGATACCTAGAGTAGCAAAATATTTACCGGAATTCGGTTGGCAACCTATTATCTTAACTACACCTTCATATATTGGACATAATCTCGGAATAAATGTCGAAAAGCTAGTTAAACAGAACCGAGTAATAGTAGTACCCTACCGCAATTATCTTAATCATTTCTTAGATATAACAAAAAAAATCTTTGGTTTTAATCCTCAAAAAAGTATTAGAAGACAAGCAGATAAACAGTTTGGCATTGACTCACCAAAAACATCTATGATCAGATTCCTCCTCAGGATCGTAAAAGAGGTCTCATACTATCCAGATCAATTTAGAGATTGGCGGAAATCTGCCATAAATGTGTGTAATGACCTTATGCTAAAAGAAAACATAGACGCATTAATTAGTAGCTCATCACCAGTTACATCTCATATTATTGCTAAAGAATTTAAACAACAACACAAGATCCCATGGATAGCGGATCTAAGAGATCTTTGGTCGCAAAATCACAATTACCCATACAGCTCACTAAGGAATGTAATAGATAGAAATATTGAACTACGGACATTATCACAAGCAGATACTTTGGTAACTGTTTCGGAACCATGGACAAAGAAATTAACACTACTTCATAAAGATAAGAAAGTATATACTATAACTAATGGATTCTATCCAGAAGAAAGTGTGAATTCACCAACTAATCTCACATCCAAATTCACAATTACGTATACAGGACAAATTTATGAAGAAAGACAAGATCCATCAAAACTATTCGCTGCGCTAAGAGATTTGATTAATGAAAATTTGATCAATCCTCTGGAAATTGATGTAAGGTTTTATGGTAACGAAGTTGAATGGCTGACAAAAGAGACAGAAAAATATGGATTAACAAAAATAGTGAAACAATATGGGAGGGTCACTAGAAAAGTATCTATTGAAAGACAGAGAGAATCACAACTCTTACTGCTACTAAACTGGGAAGATATCAGGGAAAAAGGAGTGTGCCCACTCAAGGTCTTTGAGTACCTTGCAGCACAAAGACCAATAATTGCCACAGGAGGATTTGGACATGATGTTATAGAAAGACTCCTTGATGAAACCAATGCCGGATTCTATGCCAAAAGGGAGACCATCAAGGAGATTCTCAAAGAAGCATATTCAGAATATAAGCTAAAAGGCGAAGTTGGTTACCGAGCAAGAACAGGGACAATCAATAGATATAGCTACCAGGAAAAAGCAAAGATGTTTGCGCAGATTCTAGATGATTCATTAAAAACAAGAAATTATACATAGATTACCTTTCATTTCAGGGGGAACGGCATCTAGAATTTAAGATCTGACAATGTTTCTGGTCAGCATTATCAAGAATGAGGCTTTTTCTGAGATACCCATTTCTTATACATTGCATCCATCTTGGCAGCTCCCTCTACCAAAAAGTGATTTCTGCCAGTTAGTTTTAGGAAAATATTTGTATCTTTTGGGAGACATGTACCACCTATGCCATCTCTAGCTTCAAGAATGTTTACATTCCATTTTGTGTTACTAGCTCTTCTGACCTCTTCAAAATCTAGAGATAGATCTTCACAAACGATTCTTAGTTCCTCTGCAAACGCTATCTCCACAAACCGGTATGTGTTTTCAGTAAGTTTTGAAAGCTCAGCAGCCTCAATATTAGAAACAGTATTCACAGGAATAGATAATTCATTATAAAACGTTTTGGCCTGAGATAAAGTATCTTTATCCACCGCTCCAAGAACACGTAATTGTTGGACACCGTGATTTTTTTGGTCTCCGTCCCAATATCTATGAGGACAATGAGCTATCTTTAGATCATGTTTTTCAGCTAGACTTCTACACAAACCAACCGGGACAGTGCTCTCTATAAAAACCAAACTACCTGGACTAATGTTTGCACACACATCCGTGACGTTTTTGGTATTGACACAAATGACATAGATATCAGATTGTGCTACCGCAGTTGTTGTAGGAAATTCTTTAATGATTAAGGATCTTACATCAACACCGATTACTTGAAAACTTTTTTCTTTAATATGAAGGGCAGCTGGATAGCCGATAGTACCTAAACCAATTACACAAACTTTCTTCAACTATACCGCCAATTCAACTTTGCTGACATCAATTAATACTTTTAGATATATAGCTCTTAACAATATCGCGATCCCAAAAACATGATAAGTATGTTGTGTGAACATGGGTTCAGACTGAGTGTTTTGGAAGAATATCTGTTTAACCGAACAACTGTCAAGTATGTCTTCGATATACCGAAGTTATATATCTGAGTCCACGATGACAGCGACTAACTCGCACAAATAATTGAAAATGCGTATCAATGGGTACATATTATTCACGATCTGGACAAGATTGCTAGTGTAATTTATGGGCACTACATGAAGGCACTTGAGTAGTAGTGAAAGTCTTTTACCCAGAGAGATTATGAGGGTCTACCGTAATTGATAGGTTGACGAAAAGGAGATAAACCATTGAAATAAAATTTTGTCGGTTTTTAGGAGTTCTAGAAAAATAGGATTGGAAGCGATTGAGTAAAAGAAAGATCTTTGATGTAGCTCTACGAAAAATAACTATGACAAGATTAGGGTTATACCTAATTACGCCGCCTCTTTATTCACTCTCGATAGAGCCGACCAGCAGTTGCAACCTCGATTGTGTCATGTGTTATTCTAAGAAGGAGAAGAATGGGTTCATGAGCTGGTCATTATTCACAAAGATCATTGACGAAATTAAATCAAGAAAAGATATCGGCATCGGTTTAAATTTTAGTGGAGAGTCATTATTACATCCAAAATTTAAAGATATGCTAGAATACATCGCGTCAAGTGGGATACAGAACATCAGTTTAAACACCAATGGCCTTATTCTGACTTCGAAAATTGCTGAAACATTTCTGAACTGTTCAAAAGGCACGATGGTTTTTTCTATCGATGGTTTGGAGGAAACTTACAAAAAAATAAGGATAGGAAGCAACTACGAGAAAGTGATTCGAAATATTGAATTTTTACTACAGAGAAGAAAAGAAAAAGGAATATCAAAGCCGTATGCAGCAGTCAATCTAGTTAAGAGCAACCAAAGCCAGCAGGAGATTAACGATTACATTGCATATTGGATTGATAAAGTCGATTATGTTAGTACTGTAGAACAGCTGGGTCCTGATCTGAGAATTGTCTCGAAGAACGATGTTATCTCAAAGCAGCTGCAAAAGGGACGTATGCTCTGTCTATGGCCTTGGCGGTACTTAGCTGTATGTTGGGATGGGCGCATCACTCTATGTTGCCATGATCTGGAAGGACGAGCCATCCTAGATGTCAATGCGAACGAAGGCATCAGTAAAATCTGGGGAGGAGGTGAGTACAATAATGTCCGCTGGCAGCATTTCAAAAAAGATTTTTCATCGCTTGATCTCTGCCGGTCATGTGAAGCGTGGGTAGCCACATATATCCCAAGTAAATTAAACAGATTAGACAATGGTATCTTTGTTTGGAGGAAAGGCCTGTCGACATATTATTCAAAAAGACCTGAATCGCTGGGCATCAAACCTTAAGGGTGAACCTGCGTAATGTGTTATGAAGTAAAGGGAAAATGAAAGAATTATGAAGATTTTACATGTGGGAATTTGGCAGGATGATGAGGTAGGTGAAGTGATGCTGGAGAAGGGATTATTACTAAATGGGCATGAAGTGTCCAGATTTGATTATCGTGGACTAGCCTCTAAATTTGGTATAGAAGGAATGAACAACATGATAATAGACCAGGCTACAAAGATGAACTGCGAAATGGTATTCATCGGAAAAGGAGAATTAGTAAATAGAAAAACATTACATAAATTGAGGAAAAAAGGCATAATTGTTACATTATGGTATGGTGATTATAGGAAACCTCCGAATAATTGGTTAATAGATAATTTGCATGAAACTGACTTTTTCTTTTCAACATCTGGTGGATCTACTTTGCAGTCATACTTTGAAAAAGGTTCTCCAGGAGTTGCCTCTTTTTTTATTGTGCCATCTGACCCTGAATTATCAATGAAATGGCGTTTTTACCCACGCGGTACAAAAGATATTGTATTCACTGGCTCGAATCATAATTTAGGAGGTTTTGGGATAGGCGGTCTAGAGAGGAATCAAACAATTGACTATTTAACAACTAGAGATGACGTAGAGTTTTGGGGATATTATAAAAGCACTAATAACTATAAAAATCAATTAATGAGATTTTTGGAAAGACTTACACAAAGTAGGTTTCACAGTAAATGGATTAGCGGTGATGAATACATTCGTGCAATAATTAGCGCGAAGATTGGAGTGGGAGTTTCTTTAGTGCAAAATATTCAGAAATATTCAAGCGTGAGATTGCAACATTATTTGATGTTCGGAACATTTTATTTGGCTTGGCACTTTCCACAAATTGAAGAATTGTTCAATGTTGGTAGGGAATTGGTTTGTTTTCACAACATAAAAGAACTTGAGGATAATATTGATTATTATTTAGTGAATGACAAAGAAAGAGAAACTATCGCAAAGAATGGACAATCAGCTATGATCTACCGCTACAATACTAAAAATATTATGGGGATGATACTAGATGTTATCGAAAAGGGCAGTTCTCAGAGATTTCCATGGATTGAAATTTTATCGAATAAGTGAAATTATGAAGATACTGCTGAATAAAAGTCCTGCATCAATGGAGTTCTTGATTAGTTCGTGTTTGTTTTCCTTTTTATATCCTGAATATTTTTTACAGTAATTTCTGTCAAGACTTCATAAAAGTATGTTTTACTTCACATATCAGGCAACTCATTGAGACTTGAGAGACCACCAAAAAACCAAAGAATTATTACCGCTTCGTCCACTTTTCGAGTAAAGCAGCTGCCTCACTATTCTTATCTTCTATAAGGTAAGTAAGGGCTGTAGCGAAATCAGTGTAGAAGGGATTCTGTTTTGTTGCAACTGATACTTCTCCGGGAAATACGTCAGATCGCCTCATATACCAGTGACCTAATAGCGTAATCGTTAATGGATAGGAGATAATGAATAGTGTGAGGAAGATAGTGTAGTTAGGAAAAGCAACTTCCAGAGATGGGATGCTCTCGATAAGGAGGTAATACCACAAGGCCGTTTGAGTGACGAACCAAGGAATGTAAATGAGTAAACTGTGCCCTGTGGTAAAGTAGAGCTTGACCCTACCAATGAATTTTTGATTCACTACTACCACTCTAACCCTTTTCGCCAACTTGGCAGAATATTAGTGACATTGAACATCATTTACTCAGTTGACCATTTTTCAAGAATCTTGAGTGCTTCATGATTCTTACCTTCAGCGTAGCATTTGACCGCTTTTGCTAAGTCTGTATTATAGGGGTTCTGTCTTATACTTGTAGACGATTCGGAGGCGTACAGACTGGTTCGCTTCAAATACCAGTAACCCAATAAGATGGCGCCAGCCGGGTAAATAGTACTGAAGAGTATGAAGAAGATATAGAAACGTGAAAAATAAATCTCTAGAACTGGGGCATTCTGGATAACAAGATAGTAAGTTACAGTCGTCTGTGTGATGAACCAAGGGATGTAGAGAACAAGACTGTGCCCACTGGTAAAGTAGAGCTTAAGTCTGCCAAAAACCCGTTCAATATTCTTTTTATCCACCATTCTACCGCCACCTAAACCACCGTAGACTCCTTATCATGTCATTAATAAATCAGAGATAAGATAATAAGGTTTTATTATGCATAACGAATAGGTATGTGAAACTAGTAACATAATGAAAATAATACATATTGGAAATATTGCAAACGTGTCTTATCTTCTCTGTCATGGTCTAACTACAGAATATAATATTGATACCATGCTAGCAGTTAAAGATGAACCGATAAATTTTCCCTTTATTTACAGTAAGAACAATAATCCATATCAAGTTAACTTTTTTGTTTTCAAGACACAACGAGATTACTTCAATTTACTATCTGAAGCGTTAACCGCTGACATTCTGCAATTTCATGGAAGAATAAAAGCTAAACAGTTACCTCTGGAATTATTACATCCAAGGAAAATAAGGCATTTTCATGGCTCCGATATTCGAAACCAGTCTTGGAGAAAGAACATATTGTTAAAGACAGGTTCAAGCATAGTCAGAGAAAAAGTATTGATTTCAACATTTGATTTGGTTAATTCTTGGAATGATGCACAATATCTACCAAACCCTGTAGATCCAATTTTTTTCAAAGCCTTTTCTTCACAGGACGACTATTCCATTTTCTTACCTGCCAGATTTGAAAACCAAACAAAAGGAATTCAATTCGCATTTGAAGCTTGGGACAGAATTAAAAGATTGAATAAAGAAGTGAAATTGAAAGTAATATGTTGGGGAGAGGATCTGGAATATTATCGGGTGAAGTATAAGAATGATGAAAGGATAAAGTGGATACAAACATTAAATCAATCACAAATGGCGATTGAGATGGTGAATAGCTCAATAATTTGGGGGCAATTCAAGATCATGTCCTTAGTTGGATTAATTGAATTGGAGGCCATGGCATTAGCAAAAGTAGTAATGATGAAATTTGAGGAACCCAAGATAGCGGAGTATAAGCCACCAATATGTAATGTTAATACACCTAAGGACCTCGCTCAGAAGACTTTGCAACTTTTGGGAGATGAAGGCCGCAGGAATAGAATAGGTCAACAGGCTCAAGAATGGGTAAAGAAAAATCATAGTTTAAAGAATGTAACACGTAAACTTGTAGATATTTACAATAACCTAATTTAATCGCCAGTATTGCTTAGATTTAGATTATGTAGAAGATGGTTCTTCAAGCCATCTATCATATTTAACCAGGAGGTTGAGTGATTTCTCGATTGCATCAATATCTGCTTCTACTTCTATTGGTTTTCCGAAAACACGAGTTATAACGTCGGCATCTTTAAGTCCGTGCCCGGTTGCCACACAAACAATAGAATCTGATTTATTGATTACTCCTTGATCCAGCAGTTTCTTAAGTGAGGCAATTGGTGTTGCACTTGCTGGTTCTGCGAATATCCCTTCCGTTTGCGCCAAGAGACGTTGTGCATCGAGTATCTCTTGATCCGTCACAGTCTCAGCGTAACCATTAGATTCATATATTGAATTTAGTGCTTTCCTCCAGCTCACTGGATTGCCAATTCGTATTGCGGTTGCTACAGTTTCTGGGAATAATATAGGTTCCACCCTTATCTTCTTCTTTCGATAAGCATTAACTATGGGTGAGGCTCCCTCCGCCTGGATTCCTATCATCCGAGGCTTAGAATTAGTCAAGCCAACTGCTTCAAACTCGTTGAATCCTTTCCAAGCCGCACTGATATTCCCAGCATTACCTACTGGCATCACCATACAGTCAGGAGGAACACCTAGCTGTTCAGACACTTCAAAGGCGATAGTTTTCTGGCCTTCTATTCTAAATGGGTTTATCGAGTTTAGAAGATATATCTGATTGTTTCTCTCGCAGAGTTGGAACACCATATCAAGAGAATCGTCAAAGTTACCTTTCACTTGAATTAATCTTGCACCATGAGCTATAGCTTGAGCAAGTTTTCCTACGCCTATCTTTCCAGCAGGAACCAAAACTATACATTGCTTCCCGGATTTAGCAGCATATGCTGCAAGAGATGCGGATGTATTCCCCGTAGAGGCACATATCACGATGCTTACACCAAGCTCTCTAGCTTTGCTAACACCCACAGTCATTCCACGGTCTTTGAATGAACCGGTAGGATTTTCACCTTCAAACTTAATAAAAAGTTTTTTCAGTCCAATCTTTTCAGCAAGCCGTTTACATCTGTGCAGACCCGTGCCACCCTCGTTTAAAGTAACTATGTTTATTTTGTCTTTTATGGGTAGGAAATCTATGTATCTCCATACTGATAGAGATCTACCTTTCCATTTGTCTGTACTTATTTTATTGCGTAATTCTTCAATATCAGTTACAACTTCAAGTATTCCATCACATTTTCCACATTTGTAAATGATTTCATCTATATCATAAGTAGTACCACATTCAATGCATTTCAGATGAGTCATAGTTAATCAGGGACCTAAACTTTCGACATATAGAAACAGATGTATGATTATTAGTCTTACGGCATACTATTGAATTAAGCAAGGGTAAAGGCAAAATACATCTAAGATTTGATACAAGCCACTGAACAGCAATGAGACTAATCTTAATAGGATATGGAGTAGTGGCACAGAGTCTTACTAAGATACTTACAGTAAGGAAACAAGAGATTTTGGAAAGGCACGGTATGCATCCAAGGGTAGTAGCTATTGTAGATAAAGGCGGATTGGCCTTGAATACCAAAGGTCTTGATCTTGAGAGAGTTGAATCTATTAAGAAGAAATATGGGACAGTTGCTTCAATCCCTGAATACGGAAGACCAGGAAAACCTGCACAAGATATCATAGGAAGTCTAGATGCAGAAGTGGTGATTGAAGCAACACCAACAAACTTGGAAACAGGGGAACCAGGCACATCACATATAGAAGAAGCTCTGAAGGCCGGAAAGCACGTAATAACTGTGAATAAAGGGCCCTTAGCGCTGGCACTTCCAGCACTCACAGAAATGGCGACATACAACGGCGTACATTTACGGTTTAGTGGAACAGTAGGTGGTGGAACACCAATTCTAGATTTTGGAAGAAATTGTTTATCGTTTGATAGATTATTATCTATAGAAGGTATATTGAATGGCTCAACTAACTACATGCTCACAGAAATGGAAAAGCATGGTTCAACCTTCGAAGAAGCATTGAATGAAGCACAAATTAAAGGATATGCTGAAGCTGATCCTTCATTAGATGTGGATGGACTAGACGCTGCGGCTAAGCTTACAATTATGGCTAATTGGTTTACAGATAAAGATGTAACCTTAAAAGATATCTCTGTAGAAGGAATACGCGACATCAAACCTGAAGACCTAAAAGAGGCATCAAAACGAGGGTTCGCAATCAAATTAATTGGAAGGATAGATAAAAAAATGAAAGTAGGACCTACTGAATTAAAGACGAGTGATCCTCTCTGCATAGGAGGAACTTTAAACGCAGTTAAATTTCATTCCGAATTTGCAGGAGATGAGATAATCATAGGAAAAGGAGCCGGAGGTCCAGAAACAGCAAGCTCGATTCTAAGAGATTTACTAAATATAAGGGAAAAAATGTAGGAGGTAGCAAATTGAAAATAATTATGAAGTTCGGGGGTACATCTTTAGGCTCTGCAGATAAAGTTAGAAACGTATCTAAAATTGTGAAAGACTATTCAGTTAATAACCAGATAATACTAGTTGCATCTGCTCTCAGCGGTGTGACAAATTCTCTAGTTAGATTAAGCGAGCTGGTTAAGACTAGCAACTCAGAAAAAATAGTAAATGAATTGGAGAAGTTAAGTGAGTTACATACAAATATTTCCAAGAATTCAATAAAAGATCCAAATATAGAAAATGAAGTCCTTGAAAGTATTTCATCTATTTTAGATGAATTAAAAAGGCTTCTTGAGGGAATTATATCATTAGGAGAGATAACTCCACGATCAAGAGATCGGATTATATCATTCGGGGAAAGATTATCGGTACTCGTGGTCACAGGAGCACTCAAAGATATCGGAATAAATGCGAAAAAATTCACTGGTGCTGAGGCTGGAATAGTTACAGATGAAGAATATGGAGAAGCTAATCCATTAATGAGCATCACTAAAATGAAAATATCCAAAACTCTTCAACCCTTACTGAGCAAAGGTATTGTCCCTGTTGTAACAGGCTTTATGGCCGCTACACAAACTGGTGACATAACAACCCTAGGAAGAGGAGGATCAGATTTTACTGCAACTATTCTAGGAGCAGCCATATCAGCTGATGAGGTGTGGATATGCACAGATGTAAATGGCATGATGACAACAGATCCAAAAATAATGCCAAATGCAAGAACAATACCTCAACTCAGTTATTCAGAAGCTTTAGAGATGACTGTCTTTGGAGCGAAAGCACTTCATCCACGAGCCTTGGAACCAGCGCAAGAAAACAAGATATCTGTCAGGGTTAAGAACACCTTCAATCTATCAGGTTCAGATACCTTAATTTCTAATGATCAAAGTATCGTTAGAGGAAAAGTTGCAAAGTCTGTAGCCCTCATAAAAGACGTAGCAATGGTGAACATAGGAGGTGCAGGCATGGTTGGGAAACCAGGGATAGCAGCAAAGGTCTTTGATACATTTGCACGAGAAGGAATAAATATTCTTATGATATCACAGAGTGTCTCTGAAGCTAATATCAGCCTAGTAATCCGGAGAAATCATCTTGAGAAGGCCGTAAATACGCTTGAGATATCACTTCTTGGAAGAGGCTTTGTAAATAGTGTGAATGCAGAAGATGATGTAGGTGTAATAGCAGTAGTAGGCGCTGGAATGCAGGGATCACAAGGGGTGGCTGCACGAGTTTTTAATGCATTAGCCAAAAAAGGAATTAATATCCGAATGATTGCACAAGGTTCCTCAGAACTAAATATTTCGATCGTTATAAAAGAGAAGAACTGCGAAAACGCGGTAAAGGCAATTCACGAAGAGTTCGAAATGGATACCCCCTAATAAATATCACAACTTTTTAGATATTTACATATTTTTATATAAAAGATCTATAATGAGATGAATAGATTAGATGAAGAAAACAGCAATAGTGGGTGCGACAGGTATAGTAGGGCAACAGTTTCTTGCAGCATTAAATAATCACCCTTGGCTAGAAATTACAACCCTAGCAGCATCAGTAAGATCAGCAGGAAAAAAGTATAAAGAAGCCCTTCTGGACCCAAAAACGCAGGCATTACACTGGTATGTAGAGAAAGACCCACCTGCAGAATTTTTGGACATGGAAGTTGAGAATGCTGCGAATTTAGATCCCTCAAAGTTTGACGTTATTTTCACTGCTATTGAATCAGATCAGGCGAAAACATTAGAGCCTAAGTTTGCCAAAGAGAGTCCAGTAATAAGTACTGCATCGGCCTTTAGATATGATTCAGATATTCCAATAATTATTCCAGGGATAAATTCAGATCATATATCACTCCTGGATATTCAGAGAAAAAAAAGAAGGTGGGATGGATTCATTATTCCAATTCCCAATTGCACAACAACTGGACTTGCAATTAGTCTAAAACCAATAAAGGATACATTTGGACTTAGGAGTGTGATAATGACTTCTATGCAAGCAGTTTCTGGAGCAGGAAGAAGCCCAGGAGTAGGCGCATTAGATATTACAGACAATGTTATCCCATTTATCCCAAATGAGGAACAGAAGGTTCAGGAGGAAACTCGAAAGATTCTAGGGGTGTTAGGGGATGGATGTGTTGAACCAGCTAATTTCAATATTAGTTGCACGTGCACACGAGTAAATGTTTTAGATGGTCATACAGAAAGTGTTTTCGCATCCACCAAAGAAAAGTGCAGTGTTAAAGGAATCAAAGAAACATTAGAAAAATACACTGGAATTCTTAAAGATGCAAGATTACCTTCATCACCTAAGAAATTGATAGTCGTACAAAAAGATCCATACAGGCCACAACCTCGTCTTGATCGTGATGCATATGGTGGTATGGCGACAACAGTTGGTCGAATTAGAGTAGATGATGTACTGAAAAATGGAGTGAAATATCTTCTGGTTACTCACAATACAAAGATGGGCGCAGCCAAAGGTGCAGTTCTGTTATCGGAGCTATTAATTAAAAAAGGATACATATAATCATATTATATACTATTTTTAGGTACAAAATAGTTATTATCGAATTAAAAATAGAATATTTATATTTATTAATATCATTTAATTTAAGTTAAGGATGCAAGTAGATAAAATGGTAAAAATTGATGATGTTGATAGAAAAATCCTTGAATCACTTGTTAAGGATGCTAGTATCTCTGTACCTAAACTAAGCAAGAAAATAAATGTGAATTCTTCTGTATGCTATAGTCGGATTAAGAGACTTATACGAAGAAACATCATCAAGAAGTCTACAATTATAGTGAATGAGGAAATCTTAGGATACCCAATGAAAGCACTTGTAGGTTTGAATACAGACATTAAGCATAGAGATAATATTCTTGGAAAGATTAAAAATCTTAAAGAAACAAGAATAATTCAAGAGGTAACTGGCAGATTTGATATTATGGTGGAAATAAGAGCACGATCACTCGATGATCTTCACAAAATAATAACAGGCAACATAGGGCAAATAGAAGGAGTTGTTAAAACCGAGACTTTCATAGAAATGAAGACGGTTTTACAGGATCCTTCATTCTTGAAATAAGCCAAATAGATTAGAGAATATCAAACATACATTATTCAAACTTTTTACTATTCACCCTGCCAAATAACTCGTTGTGGGAATGGTATCTCTACACCACCCTCATCCAACATATTTTTGATTTGCTGAACTACCTGTGTTCGAACCGTAAACCAGATTGTAGAAGGAGCCCACGCTCTTACTGAGAAGTTTACAGAAGAATCGGCTAGTTCATCCACGTATACAAGTGGAGCTGGTTCAGCCAAAATTAATGAGTTTTCGTTCAATGTTTTTAAGATTAGATCTTTGGCTTTTTGTATATCCTCTTTGTAAGCAATACCTACTGTGATGACAACCCTACGTGCCACATATTTAGAATAGTTATGAATCTTTGATGTGAATAATTTCTCATTGGGGATTCTAAGATTTACTCCATCGAATGTTCGTATACTTGTGGATAAGATGTTTATTTCGAGAATAACTCCATATAGATGCTCATCAATTATTCCAATTGGATCACCAATCGAAACTGGTTTATCTATCTGCAAAAATATCCCTGATATTAGGTTAGCAACAACCGATTGAGTCGCAAACCCAATTACTATGCCAAGTATCCCACCTGCGAGTAACGCACCTGTAAAATCTATGCCCAAATATGAGAGAGCAGCTAACGTTGCCACAATAATCATGGAATAATATATTATTCGTTGAACTAAATTTGAAGCATTTTCAGACATAACAGATGAAAGAATTTTATTAGATGTCATTTTAGCAAGTTTACCAAGCAAAATACCGGCGACAATAACAATAAGAGCAAACACCAGTTGCCCTGCAGTGAAATTAAGACCAGGAATAGTGGTTTCTATCCAGTTCATTAGTACCCATGCTCCATTATGAATTTACCTGTAACACCGAAGCCAGTACGCTCTAAAATGCCTCTTCTGAATTTCTTAACAGTTTCAGCAGCCACAGGTACTTCTTTTAGGCCACGTAATGGAGATTTGTTGTTTAAGAATAGTGAAGCAACATCATCTTCTCCGATCACCAGATTGGAATCCTCAAGATAGACTGCGTCACCATCAAGATAGAGATCAACTTCATAGGCATCCATAACTATTTTGTTGATAGTAGCCCAATTTGGGCTTTTATTCTGGAACTTCATCATTATTGTAGCTTCCTCATATTGCATAGTCTTTTCTTCGGAAGATATACTTGAGTAGTGAAGTCTGCAGATATACCCCATATTGGGTTGTCCATATAGCGTATATTTAGGGAATGATAAAGAGAATGCATCAACCATATAGTTGTTTTTTTTACTGATAGTGAAAACACCTATCTCTATTGGCATGGTCAGATGATGAATAATGTGAGAATTTGGAGGAAGTGCAACAGGAGGGTCAAGTTTAATCATGATGTTATGGGCCAATTGCCTAGGCATCTGGATGGGACGAACAGGGTAGATAGCAATCTTAATTTCCCCTTTTTTTGAAGAAAATATCGTTTTTGAAGTTGTTTTACCCATATGTTTACGCCGATATATATACGAGTCCCCACTGATATTTTCAAGTGTAATTTGCTCATCTTTAAACGAAATAGATAACCCATCTTTAATTGTATATTGACCAAATTTCTTCTTCAAAGTACTGCATCAATTTAATATCTTACAGTGATTAAAAGTTAGCTATTGATACTCCCTAAAGAAAAATCTTTTACTGAAGTATATTTAGATACGTAGGGAGACGTTTTTATTCAATGTTAAACCTTGATGCATCGGAAAATATTGATACACTTCCTAGAAGCATAGTGAAGAAAATCAAGGCTAGAGTTAAATATGTTAATGATGGGATTTCTAGAATCGAGAAAGCTTCAGGGATTACATATCCACCATACAATATTAGACCAATGATACTCTTATCTGAAAGTGCGGTTGAACTGGGGCAAAGGGGAGTAATTTACGCACGAGTTATTCCGGAAGAAGGCCCTGCTGGTCTTCTGATTTCTGTCGAACTTTCGGCGCCATTAGTTGCATTTGGATTGAAGGGAACAATACAAGCAGTTTTAGCTCATGAGTTTATGCATTATGTAGAACTCGTAAGAAAATTTACCACTCTTGATATTCTTTCTGATGAAACGGTGGGTACGTTACATGAAACAATTTATTCAGATTACGAAAGATTATATGAACCTAAATGGTTGTTCCAAGATAGAGGACTAATTAGACTTCTCAATAGCAGGTTTCTTGATGGACTCGTAGATGATAGATTAAATAAAAACACCTTAAAGAAATGGGTACAGAAAGATCTCCCATCTAAAATCTTGCCTCCAGATGCAAATGTTGTTAGAATACCAATTGCATCTATCCTTAGAACAAATTTTGATCCGCTACTAAAGAATAGACTTGAAGAGCTTGAAAAGATAAGGGCGGTGGCTAATGAATAATAAACAAGGCAAAAAAGGAACATTCAACAAAGCTGAAAAAGAAACATTACACAGGATATCGAACGATGTGGCATCTGGAAAAAAGATTGTAGGTGTTGCGGCATATGGTTCCCAAGTAGCTAATTATGCAACTGAAGATAGTGATTATGACATCATTGTTGTGTTAGAGGATTATACTCCTAAAGTAAAATATTGTTACATCAAGGCAGAATTAGAAATATCAGCACTCCTTGTTGATAAAGAGATATTGATAGCTGATGCTCAAAGGGCATCTCTCGGAGAATTTGTTGCAGGTCGAATGCTCAATATTTATCTGCCTCTAAGTGGGAAAAAATTCTTTAAAGAAGTTGAAAATATTATAAAAAAGAGAGTAATAGTTGAAGCGTTAAATGAAATCGGATCTTCCCTTGGTGAATTTTCGGAAGAGATACGTATCCCAGTAGAATATTTCTTGTTTGATAAACTCAAGAAACGTGCCTCTATTTACCCGCCTGTACTTTATAGCTATGCCAAAACCTATGGAGATGATCTAATAGTAGAAAACACTGAAGCAGCGTGCCGAGGATTTCGTGACGCATTAAAAGACTTAGAGGTTAATGGGTTGATAATATTGGAGAATGGTTTAGTAAGAATCATAGATAACAAATCGAAACGATGGGCGACCGTATTTTCAGGGATGATAAAATATACCCAAAGAGGATTAACCCAATATGCTGTTCATGGATATGCGGGAAGAGTTGGTATTAATATCATAAGTAAAGAAGTGATGTCTAAAATATCGAGGGTTAGGAAGGGATACAAGACCCCTGAATTAATAAAAAATCCAAAGGGTCTCTGGAAGCTAGATGAAGGGGACCTAATTGTAGGGGACGAAGAGTGGTTAGAGAAAGTTTTGGATCATTTTCAGTTAGTAGGAAAAGTCAGTACAAGTAAGGATAATATCGGTGATGCATATTCCGCTTCAAAAATATATTCTGTTAGAGATAAAGAACGTAAAGTAAAGTTCATTGTAAAAAGATATGCAGATATAAAAGCAGTGAAGTGGGTTGCGCTTAACATCTGGGCGTTGATGTCAAAGCGGTTCGACATGAGTCCAATATCTAGGCTCTCAAGAGAGTACTCTTCATTAAAAAAGTTTAGAGAACTTGGGATAAATACACCAAAGGTTTTGGTAGTAGCATTTAATCAGAGAATACTCGTAACTGAATTCATCGAAGGCTTAGATTTGGGTGGTGTACTTTCAAAAATACTTAAGGGGGAAAAGAACATGCTGAAATACATAAAATCTTATGGTGAAGAATTAGGAAAGGTACATAAATCTGGGTACACTCTTGGTGACACTAAACCAAGCAATTCGATTGTTTCCAACGGCAAAATATTTTTAATTGATCTTGAGCAAGTTGCAGAGGATGGTGATCCTGGGTGGGATATTGCAGAATTCATATATTACTCATCTAAACTCACTTTGGATGTTGAATCCGCAAAGCAGTTAACGAGCGAATTTCTAGATGGATACTTAGAATATGGAGAGAAAGATTCTGTAAACGAGTCGCTTAAGTTAAAGTACCTTGCTCCATTTCAGCCGATACTTGCACCTAATGTGGTTACAGGAGTTAGGCGAGTAATTAAGAAACGAGCAAAATAATAATTTTCAGTCTATTTTTTAAATTGTGCATAGCCGCATTTACCACAGGTTTCTCGATCGCTATGCTCTGCAAGGAATACCCCTTTTCCGCAACGTGGGCAATCCTTCTTTATCTTTTGCACTTTATTTCCGTCAATCTTATAGAACTTCCAGATTTGTGGGCTGAATTTCTTCTTTTTAATTAATCTCTCTTTAGGAGATTTTTTGGCTGGTTCAATTTCAGCAGGAGTTTCTTCTAATTCTTTTGCTTCGGTAGTTGGTTTTTCAGACATAATTTTTCCTTTTGTTACGCTTTGGTTTCTTTAGGTAGCTCTTTAGGATTCTCTTGTGAATTTACTTTTTCATCTTGCAGCTCTCTAGGTGATTCGGTTACAGGGTTTTTTTCAGATTCTTTTTCTTGAGGTTTTTTGGCCTCCACAACTGGGGGTTTTATTTCTCCTTCTATGGGCGGTTTGGTTTGTGCTTCTCCAATACCTTTAGAAGGGGTTGTAGATTTTTCCGGTTTAGTTATAGTTGGATTATTTCTAGTCAATATATATTCAGAAATATCTTTCTTTGCGTTATTCTCGTTATCGTAGATATAAAACAATCCTTTACCATCACGAGAACCCGATTTCCCATCTATAGAAACAACATAGACCTGCTTATTGGTAATTTTAATTTTCTTAGACAATGCTTGTACAGCATCAATACGGGAGAAATGCCCGTATGATCCTCTAAATATACACTTTACTTCCCTACGGCCTAAAAGTATATTCTCTTCATCACTGCTAACCTCTATTTCCATTTAGCTATCCTTGGAACCCACAAAATCCGCGGTATATTAATACCTTGCCAATAAGAAGTCTCACAGAGTTACATTCATCTTATTTAGTATCGCGATAACTGATTTCCGAATTTGTTGATCTATACAGTTGATCACTAATCCAACATGTGGCTGGCCATAGACCACTATCGTTCCAATTGGATATAGTGCAATAATAGGGAGTGCAAGTAGGTCTTCCTCACCCTCAACAAATATTCGGACAGGCATCTTTTTAGATAAAGCATCTGAAACTGCATGTAAAGATTCTTCGGTTAGGCAACTGTTGGGATTGTTTACTTTTATCAGACTTTCATAGTTGGATATTGGTAGATCTCTCTTAACCCTCATTTCACGACCATCAACTACCTCGATGTCTGGGGGGAAACCCAGTGAAAGAAGTGTTTCAGTTGTAGCGTCCCCTACTGCTACTCTAAGAGAATTAGACTCAAATATTACATTGAGATTACTAGAATTCACCATTGAGTTCTTGATTAGTTTACCCAAAGGATGTCTTAATCTATCGCGTAAACTTTTCGGAAGTGGATATACTTTCAACCGTTAAGATAATTATACGTAATAATATTTCAGCGTTACCAATTGTATACTTAGCTTACTCTCAGTGCATATCTTCCAGACTTTGATATGCCGAGTGATTTGGCTACTTCTGACTTTTCAGGATCAAGTATTATAATGAGCCCCGCCCAATCTTTACTTAGATCTGTAGAATTACAGGCTGGACAGAGTTTGCCGCTTGCTAGGCTCTTACATTTTCTGCAAGCATATTCACGGACCATTTTCGTAGAACCTATTCTTTCTTTGGTTTTTCAACTTTCTCAGTTGATTTAGGGATATCATCCGCTATCCATTCAAGAGCCCCAAGAAATGGCTGTCTACAGGTGACCCCTATTTTCCCCATAGAAGCTCCTCGACCGAGACTTACAGCAGTTATTCTAACACGAACTTTTGAACCGACTTTCAAGGTTCGTTGACTTTGGCTCGCTTGAATAATACCTTGTTTTACATCACTGGTAAGATAATCATCAGTTATCTGTGATAGATGGAGTAATGCATCAGTAGGCCCTATTCTTATAAAGGCACCAAAGTCTGTTATTTCTACTATTTCACCTTCAACAATTTCTTGGAGTAACGGAAAAAACGACAAAACTGAAAAATTAACCTTATGATACCTTGCCCCATCCCCAGGGATTATCTTTCCAACCGGGTCCAAATCTACATCAATTACTTGAATAATGTAACCCATATCGGAGTTTATTGTACTTTCATATTTTGATCTCAAAACTTCAAGTGCAACCTTCTTAAGTTTGCTCCCAAACTTGTCTGGAGAAACTCTGACAACATCATTTCTTTTTTCTATCTGAAACAATCTATTAAGACCCCTAAACGATGAGGTACGATATAGCTATAGTTAAGAACCTTTTGCTAATTTAGTTTTAAAGAATCTATGTTTTTTCTACTGCTATTATATTCCCACGTCGAAAAACTACTGTGATCCCAACTGCTTTCAGTCTCTTCCTCAAATTAGAATCCAAAGTTGCCACAGAAGCCTTTCTTGATACAGCACAATTCATGATCTTATCATCAACATTTTCACCTTCATCAAAGGTAATCTTTTTTATTTTTGCAGCAAAGTTCAAAGCACTCTTGGCAGACTTTGCAAGCTTTGGAGAAGAGTTCTCAGATAAGCTACGTATTTCGTTAATTACAGCATCTAAAACCACAAGTTCGACCCTGCCAAGCGATTCTTGTATTCCTTCTAATCGCTGTGATGGGGTGGATACAGCAAATATCAGAAAACTTGAATCTAGAAGTACTTCCACCATACTCGGATCTACTACAGGATTATTCCAGAACCAATGAGCCGCCATCTATCAGCAATTCGTCGAGTAACTGCGACCCTACTTCCTGGGGCTGCGCAAATGGGTCGTTTAAGGTCAACGAAAATAATATTCCCATTTGTGGATCTAACTGGGCCCAATGTTACAGCGGTTCCTATATTCAAACGTAAAACCTCACCTTGCCGTATCTTTTCAACTTTGATCAAGTCTGGAGCACCCACAGCCATATCTAATAGCTGAGTTTCAATCTTGAGTGAATTATGCACAGGTGGGAGTTCGTTTGGAAGCCCAACTACGGATCCAAGTAGACTATCTGCTCTTGTAATAGTTGGATCCAATGTTGTCCCTAAAGCAACTAATCCTCCGGTCTTTACATTCTCCACAAGTCCAACACTTGTCCCTAAACTAGAGATAGTTGTGGTAATGGGATTATAATTTTTGGTCTTTTCATCTTGGAATCCAGGTTTAAGAACGATTTCGTCACCAACATTGAATTCCCCCTCTGTAAGGGTTCCACCAATAACTCCTCCATGAATTTGGGTGATTTTCATACCAGGTCGATTAACGTCAAATGATCTTAGAGTCTGCATGAGTGGTTTCTTTTTTGTTTGTCGTTTTGGGGTGGGAATGTTTTCTTCAATCGCACCTATTAGTGCATCTATATTCAATTTATGATGACCAGATACAGGGATTATTGGAGCATTTTCAGCAACTGTTCCCTTTGCAAACTTCTTGATAGCTAGATAGTTTCTATCAGCTTCCTGATCATTTACAAGATCTAGTTTGTTCTGGGCTATCACAATATGTTTCATACCTAGCATTTGTAGACTCAGAAGGTGCTCTCTTGTTTGAGGTTGAGGAACATCTTCATCAGCAGCTATGGTTAGTATTGCACCGTTCATAACGGCTGCACCTGATAGCATAATGGCCATGAGACTTTCGTGACCAGGTGTATCTACAAAACTAATCACCCGTGATAATCTGCCCTCTTTCCCACAGTTAGGGCAAGACGTTGTAGTTGAGTAGTTTTTTGGTGGATCACATCCTCCACATTTGTAAAAGGCTGCGTCAGCGTATCCTACCTTAATGGTGATTCCGCGCCGCAATTCTTCACTATGTGCAGATGTCCAGACCCCAGTTATTCCTTCAACTAGTGTAGTTTTTCCGTGATCTACGTGACCTATGGCGCCAATATTAACTTCAGGTTGACGGGGTAGCCTATTTTTTTGAAGTGATGTATTTGCCTTGGTCGTCATCTATTAATGACGAAGGGAAGGGGGTATTTAATATTGCGTAATCTACTTCACTTTTTCTTTTGAAGAAGTTGTTTTCTCAAGATTTTTGGTTGCCTTCATTTTCTTTTTGGTCGAGGGCACAGATTTCGTTTCAGATAATTTATCACCCTGTTTTTCATTTGTTTCTTTCTTTGTTATCACTTCTTTTTTAGGAGTTTCCTTTCCCTTTTCTTTTGAAGTTAGTTTTATGTCAGAATACGCCTCTTTTTTCTTTGTTGGAGACTTCTTAGGAGGTTTGCTAATAAGAATCGCATTTATCTGGTGAATTTCTTCTGTTATAGTGTTACCACGAACCAATTTTCTTCGCTTTATTCCTTTCTGGTTTGATCTAAATCCAATACCTTTTGAAAGGAGTACATGCTTCTTAACTCCACCTAAAACATCACTTCTCATTGGAAATCCACCATTGTCACTACCGCCAGTTATTGTTAATTTCCCTTCAACATTTACAGAAGACCCATCTATTTCATTACCTATCTTTAAGCCTTTAAAGATTCGGAATTGGTCATCGTTCAATTCGTACATCGTTGATTTTCCATTTTTTGGATCTGCAACTATTAGTTTTGATTTTGCCACGTGAAGTCGACCGCATTAATCTATTTATTCAGCTAATAAGTATTTTTCATTAGTATCTGGTCTGTTAAATCACGATCATAAGAAAAGATGGTGAATGTTAAACAGTAACAGGAGTAGTGAAAAACCTATTAGAAATCTCGTATTATTCAGGATACCCAATATAATGATAATCCTCCATATTAATTAAACAAATTTTATTTTGTACATGCTAAGACTACGTGGTTAATAGAATCAGGTAACATAACAGATGTTGCGTAATATGGATGGTACGATGGGGTTTCAATCCAATGATATAGAAGGGCAAGTGCATAAATGTCGAGCGTTGAGGGGCAAAGGTTTTTTTCTTTAACTTCGCGTACCTCTCTTTCAGAATACATTAGATCATTCTCAATTAAGCTATGTCCCAACCCAAGAACATGTCCTAGTTCATGAGTTATCACGTTATGTAATCCCAATAAACTAAGGTTTGACAATGCTATATCAATTCTTGCAGTTCTAATAGAATTGAAACTTGATATCAGTAATTTCGTTTCTCCTAGTAGCGAGGATGGAAGATTCTTTGCAAAGTTAATTTCAACTTCTGGATTACCTTGCAACAAAGTGTCATTTACACCCTGAATATAAACTGAAAAAGCTATTTGTTCCAGATATGCATATTCGGGATGGATATTAATGAAATCTGAAATTGATCTTTGCCATTGGTCGATAGCGCTCTTGACTGCATCGACTACGAGATAATCAGTGTCGATATTCATTTCTTCTTGGAGATTAATAAGAATCTTAAGATGGGGATAACTCCACGAAACTGCCTTGTTTTCCTCAATAGATACTAAATTAATAGACACCGCCTCAGAAGAAGATTGTGGATTTTGGGGAGCAATAGTAGTAATAGAAGTAATTGTTACGGTAGTGGTATTGATTAGGACCGTTGTGAAAGTTTCAGTGGTTGTATCGGTTATTATCACAATATTAGTGATTGGTTCATAGAGCTGCAGTTGTATTATTACTGGAATACTTATGACTACTATAGATACAGAAATAAGTAATATAGCAAATCTATTTTTCAAAATGTTAAACAGTCTAGTATCAAATAAAATTAATAACTTTTACCATAATAATTTGTTGCTGCGGTTTAGTGATGGTTTGAGTAATTTCGTTTCATTGATTATCAATAATTGGTGAAACAATATTATTTTTTACAACTGTAATTACCTCTTGATGACTTGTAATTATCTGAGTCAAACCCTGTTCTGACTTATTTCCGTACCCTGCTGTTGTAGAAGCGAAAGATAACGATACAATATATTGTGGAAGGAAACTCTTGAGGATGATAATTCCCCCCAATAACTATCGTCTGAAGCAAACCATCAAACTTGAATGTAAGTTACAAGATATAATTTAAACATAGGATAATAGGTGGTTTAAGGGGGTATTGAACGTTATGAGGTGTGTTTCTTGACTGTGGTTATGGGTGCCAAAGAACTTTTTCATCAGCTTTTAGATGAAATTAAACAAGATGTGAAGATTTTGCAAGAAGAGAAGGATGTAACTCCTGGATTAGCTGCAATTCTTGTAGGAGATGACCCTGTTTCTCAGGTCTATGTATCATTAAAAGAGAAAGATTGTGGAAAAGTAGGTATAAAGTCTACAGTGTACAAGATGTTTGATTATCCCCCAAAGACAAGGAAAAAGAAAGTGTTAGATCTTATCAGGAAGTTAAACAATGATCCCGAAACACATGGGATACTTATCCAATTACCTTTTCCAGATTTCGTTGATAAAGAGAAAATCTTTGAAACGCTTTCTCCACAAAAGGATGCAGATGGACTTACACCACACAATATGGGAAAGCTTCTTCTTGGCGAATATAGTGCAAAAAACAGTCTAATACCTTGTACTCCAAAAGGATCTATGGCAATATTAGATCACTTCGGAATTGATGTAGCTGGAAAAGACGCAATCATTGTTGGTCGAAGTACCCTTGTGGGGGAACCTCTCCGGAAACTACTGCAAGATAGAAACGCAACTGTTACTTGTACTCATAGAAAGACCAAAAACCTAGTTGAGAGACTAAGGAAAGCAGACATTATTGTAGCTGCTGCTGGAAGGCCTCCAGAATTATATCAAGAAAATGCCTTCCGACTTTCGGCTGATATGGTGAAGGAAGGAGTAATTGTGATCAGTATTGGGGTAAGGAGAGATCCAGCCACAAGCAAACTTGTATTTGATGTTGACTTTGAAGATGTGAAAGATAAGGCGGGGTATATAACTCCAAATACAGGAAGTACAGGCATCATGACAAGAGGTATGCTTCTTAAAAATACGATAAGCGCAGCAAAGAATCTCATAAGTTAAAAAGCATATAATGGGTTAATTTGCCTCTTAATCTCCACTATCCTATTCAGTGTCTCAACTTCATTCGTTGTTAATCTAACGGAGAATTTTCCTTGAAGAAATTTCGCCTCATCACTTTTGGGAACTGTAAAAAGATCATCTCCTTCATGGATATGTCTGTCTATGATTGGTTCACTCATTGATACTGCTACTTCAGATCCTTGTGGAGCCTCATCTATGTTTTCTCCCTTATCCTGAAGTTGCCTAATGGTCCCAACATTTTTTCCTTTAGAATTCATCACCTCGGATTTCTGCCTCAATCTTCCAGCTAAGACTTCTACACCGAAGACAGCTGGATCACTTCGGCGAAATATATATCCCTTCATCACTTTGAAGTAACAAGGAGGAGTTAAAGAGGTGAACACGCCTCTTTCAGTTGATTCTCTCTCTGATTCAACCCAGCTTGAGTAATCTTCAATTATGCTATATATTACGGGGTTCGAGAAGACTTTAATATTTTTATTTTCTATCTCCGTCTCGGCATCTGGGAGAATTTTTACATTAAAAGCTAGTACCACACCATGATAAAGATCTTTATCAGCCACTGCCTTTGCTTCTACAACATCACGTCTAGAAACAGGTCCTATGTCAGCTATCCTAATAGGTACATTTCTTTGCCTCAACATTTCAACAAGAGCTTCTAGACTACCAAGAGTATCTGCCCTCAAAACTATTCCACTTTGGTCAGTATTGATAAACGCCCGATGAATCTCGCCAAAAACAACTTTTGTCAGATCCTCAACGTTATCATGCGACTCAACTCCAATAAAAGGAGACCCAGGTAATACTCCATCTAGATCAGGTGTGATAATTTTCACACCTGAAGCAGCCCCTACCTCTTTTACTGATGAAAACTTGTCCCTTGGATCTCTCATTTCGTCCAAAGGTTTAGGCATGAACATAGCCTTTAGGTGAGTTACTATTGCTTCGTCACGCTTACCCATAACGATTTTATCGCCAATTTTCAGGACACCATCTAATAGAACCACATTGGCAGTTGCCCCAAGACCAGGTTCCTCCTTTATTTCCAGTACAATTCCACGGGGTTTCCCTTTGGAGATCTTTAGTCGTTTTTCCAAATATTGTTGAGTCAATCCTACCAGAACTGCAAGAAGCTCAGGAATACCTTCACCTGTTCTTGCACTGACAGGAACAATAGCTATTTCTCTTTTGAAATCTTTTATTCGATAGAATGCTTCGGATTCAAAACCTTGTTCTGAGAGGGTTCCCATAACTGTATAAACCCGGTTATCTATTTCATCTATAACAGATTTAGATTGGTTTTTCAGTGATTTGCCTATGAAAATATCGGCTCCTGGACGCCAACCAGATATCATATCTGTTTTGTTTAGTGCCAGAACAAATGGGACTTTTCTATTCTTGAGAATGTCTATACTTTCAAAGGTTTGAACTTCGAACCCTCGAGCGGAGTCCACTACTAAAATAGCTATATCTGCCGCTGAACCCCCTCTACTCCTAAGGTTGGTAAAGACTTCATGGCCTGGGGTGTCTATAACGAGAAGTCCCGGAACTGCAATTTCTCCACCTACCTGTTTAAGGAGAGACCCACATACATCTTTGAGAGTCTGTGTAGGTAAGAAGCTTGCACCGATATGTTGTGTAATTCCTCCAGCTTCGCGAAATTGTACACCTGTTCCCCTTATCTTATCTAACAATGAGGTTTTCCCTGAATCTACGTGCCCAAGGACTACTACAACCGGTTGCCTGATCTCTTTATTCAATTGATTCACTTTCAAATATGGTAACGATAAGATATTTTGTAGGGGTATAAAAGATATAGATTAAATCTTGTTAATTTTTTCAAAAAATATGTTATATGTATTGTGAGAAAATATTGTGAATGTCTAGAAAATTATTTTAGATTCTCTTTCAAAACTTTCTTTTGAGTCTGAGGCATGTATGATATTTTCTGTTAGCCCGAGCCCATAGTCTCCACGGATAGTACCAGGTGCAGCTTCATATGATTTTGTAGATCCAATCATTTTTCGCACAACCTCGATTGCAGTGCTCCCTTCCAGTATTACTGCAACAACTGGACCTGATATTATGAATAGAACTAAGTTGGAAAAGAAGCTTTTTTCGCGGTGGGGTAAATAGAGTTCTTCAGCTTGTTCTTTTGTAAAGTTGAACATTTTCATCTTTAAAATATTAAACTCTTTTTTTTCGAATCTAGATAAAATATCGCCAACCAGCTTCTGTTCAACACCGTCAGGTTTTATGACGATAAGAGTCTGTTCCAATCTTATTTCTTACTCTGAGGTTTTATGTAAGATTTAGTCCATTTATATTTTCGAGGATCTCTCTTTAACTTAAGACTGTTTTTCCTGCATTTGGATGAGCAAAAATGTTGGGTTACTCCGTCATTTCTTATGTAGGTTTGGCCATGAGATGGAGAGATATCTACCCCACAGAAGGCACATTTTTTTTCGCTGAACATTCTTTGGACCTATTTTATCTTTTTAGCTTCGCGCTCTGTTTCTCTCAACATTAGAATATCTTCCATGCGGATTGGTCCTTTCACATTCCTAGTTAGAATTCTACCTTTTTCTGTTCCTTCAAGGAGTTTAACACGAACCTGGGTTATTTCACCAGCTACACCAGTTCTTCCAACAATCTGTATTACTTCAGCTGGAGTTATTCGCTCCTCAGACATTCTTGAGATCGCTTCCTACAGTTAACCGTTTCTGGTCTTCTTGATACCAGTTATTATTTGTTCTATGAGACCTTCTGATTCACCGGGTTCAATAATGCAAGCCGCAGCTGCACCTAAATCTATGCCCAATGCCGGACCCATCTGAGATCTAGTAGGGACATAAATGTAAGGTATACTTCTTTCGTCACAGAGAATAGGTAAATGAGCCACTACTTCTGGTGGTTCAATGTCCTCAGCAATAATAACGAGTTTAGCTAGGTTGCGCTCTATTGCCTTTGTAGTTTCATTGGTGCCTTTTCGGACCTTACCGGTCTGCTTGGCCTGTCTTAATGCTTCATATCCTGCTTCAGATATCTCTTTTGGTGTTTCAAACTTTACAAAGAATGGTTTTGACATTAATTTATTACCCTCACAATATTTGACAAAATTTCTCTTTTCATTGGGTTCATCCGCTTATCACCATTGCGACTTGTCGATACTTATCCGGTAATTAAAGCTTATCTACACAAAAACAGATAATGAAAATGATATAATATTACCAACCATGCGATATTCTATTTCTTAGCTGGTCCAGAGTAGGAGTAGGGTATTTCTTTGCATTACATCTTTTTCTTCGTTTATGTTTAGCTAAGTTTTTCACCATCTTGCCACACACACCACATATTGGCATCATTAACACTTGAGTACACAAGACATCTTTAGTATAAGGATTTTTTTTATTTCCAGTAATAAAAAAATCTGTGTTCTTATTAAAAAACGGGCCCGGAGGGATTCGAACCCTCGACCCCCGGCTTAGAGGGCCGGTGCTTTGAACCAGATGATAATATTCTTCATCGGCCTATCCATACTGAGCTACGGGCCCAGCTGCCTGATTATAACATTGCTTTTTTAGAGTTTTGGTTTGAAACACCTCCTTTTAAAAAGGAAAACGTGCTATCTAACCCTTCTACAGTCAATCAAATCTAGACAATAATACTTTGTATTTCTTCAAGATTAATCCATAGTTTTTCACTGGATATACTAACTGAGATTTAGCCAAGAAAAAGAAAATAACATCCTTGCCCAAAGCAATGGTAATGGTCAATCGTAAGAGATTATTCGGCACTAGCGGAATAAGAGGAATTCCTGGCAAAGATTTGACATTAGATGTTATAACCGAACTAAGTCAAGCGATTGGAACTTTCTTTAAAGAAGGCCCGGCTCTTGTAGGATATGATGGAAGAGATTCCAGCCCCGCAATTTCGAAAGCTGTTACAGCAGGATTGATGAGTGTTGGTTTAGATGTTGGGGAATCAGAATTGCTTCCAACTCCCGCACTTCAATTCTATGTTAGAAAAATGGAGTACAAAGTGGGGGTAATGATAACTGCGTCACATAATCCCTCAAGATACAATGGTGTAAAAGTTTCAGGTGCCGATGGAATAGACGTAACTCGTGACGAAGAAAAGATTATTGAAGATATTTTTTATAAAAAAAAGTTTAACTTAGCAGATTGGAAATCTGTAGGTACCTCAGTCAAGGAGACACAGGCAGTATCATTCTACATAGATGGAATAATATCAGTCATCAACAAGGACAAGATACAAGAAAAGAACTTCCAAGTAATAGTTGATCCAGGTAATGGAGCCCAATGTATTTCAGCACCTTATCTGCTTGAGAAGCTAAATTGCAGACCAATATCACTCAATGCTGAAGTAGATGGAACATTCCCTGGAAGAGGTGCCGAACCAACTCCTGAAGTGTTGAATAGCCTATCAGAGACCGTTAAGAATAATGGAGCAGATATGGGTGTAGCATATGATGGGGATGGTGATAGAAGTCTCTTTTGTGATGAAAAAGGAGTTGTTCACTACGGAGATCGGTCAGCGGCATTACTTGTTGAATACATTCTTTCTGAAAATCCTGGCGCAACGATAGTAACCACAGTAAGTGCTTCCAAAGCTATAGACGATATAGTGAATGAACATAAGGCCAAGATTTACAAAACAAAAGTAGGAAGCGTGGATGTCTCAAATGCTATGATTGAACAGGATGCTCTATTCGGTTTAGAAGAGAACGGCGGATGCTTCTATGCGCCGCACATCCCTGTAAGAGATGGAGCTATGTCCACAGCACTAATTCTCGAAGCTTTGGCAAAGAGTAAGAGTTCTCTTTCTGAGATGCTAAGTAGCCTCCCTAAATATTTTCAAAAGAAGTCCAAGTTTGATTGTGTAAAAGAGTTAATGCCGCAATTAATGGAGAATATTGAGGGACAAATAAATGCAGATGTAGAACGAATTGATGGACTGAAAATATGGGAAGATAACAATTCTTGGATACTTCTAAGACCAAGTGGCACTGAGCCTGTAATCAGAGTATTTGCGGAATCGAACCAAGAATCCAAACTGAAAAAAATGATAGATGAATATTCAAATTTAGTTAAAGATGTTCTCAACCGTTATAATAATTAGGATAGGTGAACCCAGCCTTTTCGATCAATTTTATGCTTACTCTCACCATCATCAAACAGAATTTGGGTAGTATCATTGGTCACCTTTCCAATCTCAATAAGTGGAAAACCGATATTCGAAGCTACTCGTTGAGCAATTGACCATTTTTCTTTAGGAATTGTTGCTACAATCTCATATTCCTCACCTCCATGGAATATGATATCTTTCACATCTAATCCGACCTTATCTATAGTATCAATCATACTCTTGTCGGCAGGCATTTTCGAAACCTCAAAACCAACTTCACTAACTTCCGCTAATTGATGTAATGATAATGCTAACCCATCACTTGAATCTATGGATGATGAAAAAATACTGTGTTCTCCTAAAGCTAATGCAAGTTTTAATTTTGGAGTAGGTAGAAGAATTGATGAGATTGCCTTCTGCTTAATCTTACCAGTAATATTCAAGCTTTCTTGAAGCACCTTAAGCCCTAGAGGAGGATATCCAAAGAAACCAGTTACGACAAGCTTATCTCCTGGAACAGCACCATTTCGTCTAACAATTTTATTGGAGAACCCAATCATACAACAATCTATGATAAGGTCGTCAGCCTCATTTGTGTCTCCTCCAATTATGTCTAAGTTGTATTCATCAGTAGCTTTCTTAAAACCATTAGCAAGTTGATTTATTTCTTTTCGAGTTGCACTATTTGGAATACCGAGTGAAAGAAGTGATGCTTTTGGTTGAACACCTTTTGCTGCAAAGTCACTCACACACCCAATTATACTCTTTCTGGCTATCTGCCAAGTTTTCATACCTTGGGGTGCATCAGTTTTTCTAACCAGCATATCTGTCGAAATAATTAATTTGCCTTTTTCAGTTGGAAGTACCGATACATCGTCTCCCATCTTCGAGGATGAATAAGAGAGAGAACCTACTTTTTTTAGGAGAATGTTAATTATTTCTTGTTCGTCAGGTTTATTCAACTCTTTATGCCTTCATTCAGTATCTTTGAAATTTTATCTTTGTAACGATTCATAAGTTCTGAGGTGGTTTTCTCTGTTTTAGACTCGACAGAAATACGAATAATATTCTCAGTATTCGAAGACCTTATCAATATCCAAGATCTATTTGTCATCATGATTTTTATACCATCCATTGTATCCACATCACCTTCTTCTTCGGATAACGTCTTTATAATTCGGTAAGCATCTTCTTTTCTGCAATTCATCTTTTCCCTTAGGATAAAATACTTGGGTAAACCCTTAACGATACTTGCTAAACTTACTTTGAGATTTACAATTGCGGATGCGATTAAAGCAGATGCAAGTACTCCATCTCGACAAAAGTTAAAGTCCGAAACTATCAATCCACCGCTGCTTCCTTCACCACCAACGAATATTTTCTCTTCAATCATACGCTGCATAACATTTGCTTCACCAACTTTACTGCGAATTACCTTACATCCTGATTTTTCAGCTATATCCTCTACAGCTAATGTTGTATCCGCACTTACAACAATATTCTTTAGAAGTCCTGAATCTGAAAGATATTTAAGATAAATCAAGAGAACATAATCAGATCTTAATTTTGTACATTCATTATCGATGAATACAACTCTATCAGCATCGCAATCATATGCCACCCCAATATCTGCAGAAGAATCTTTGACCTTTTCTGAGAGGGCTCTTAAATCATCTTTAGTTGGATCCATACCTCTTGAGAAGATACCTGGAGTCCCATTTACTGTTAAAACTCTGCAACCAAGCTCCTGAAAAACATTAGGAAGAAACAAACATCCAGCTCCACCACCAGGATCAAGTACAACCTTAAGTTTTGAACAGGAATTTGCACCAACATACGAAACAATATCTGCTGGATAGTGTGATTCTGTAGGAAGAATATTTCCAGCTTTAAATAATTGTGTGCGACTTGAAAAAAACATTCTTTGAAGCCGATTCAACTCTTCTTCAAATAATCCTCTTGCACCTTTAACTACAAATTTTATTCCATTCCATTCAGGCGGGTTATGTGATGCGGTTATGACTAATCCTCCATTGAGGTTCCCTCTTAGAACCTCTCTAAAAACAGAGGGTGTAGATGTCACACCTAAATCAATAACGGTACATCCCCTACTCAGCAATCCAGAGATTGCAGCATTGGATGCCATAGATCCGCTTGATCTGGTATCTCTTCCTATAGCACACAATCCTCCATCTATGTATTCTGCAAAACTTCGCCCTATCTCAGCGTAGTCATTTGCTGTAAGATCGGTGCCGATTACACCTCTTATCCCAGAGATAGAAGTGACTCTCAATATACCTATTTTGAACAGTTCGAGATAATATAAGGTTGGCTACAAAAAGATTAACCTATATCTTATGTTATTTGGGTAATAGAGATAGAATAATAATTAGCCTTGTTATAGATACATTAATGTTACTACACACTATTTCAGAGCCACAATGAAACTTGTTCTTATGTTATAGTTATTAATCATCTAAACCTGATAAAGAATGTGCCTCAACGACTAAAAGAGATTCAAAAGCAAATATTCTCAAGAATAAATTCGGTAGAAGCTACAAAACTTGTACAAGATATGGTGAAAATAAAAAGTGTAAACCCGCCAGGTAATGAGGATGCTATGGCGATATATCTGGAAAAGAAGATGAAGGAAATAGGTCTTGAAGTTCATTTGGATGAGTGTTTGCCTGGTAGATCAAATGTTATTGGCCACCTAAAAGGGACGGTTGGTTATCCAACATTAATGCTGAACGGCCATCTTGACATAGTTCCACCAGGAGATAAACGTCTATGGTCTTTTGATCCCTTTGGGGGAGTTCTAAAAGATGGGAGAATATACGGACGGGGTTCAGCGGATATGAAAGCTGGTCTGGCATCAATACTTTTAGCTTCAAAAGCAATCAAATTATCTGGCATACAATTAAAGGGAGACCTAATGCTTACAGGAGTAATTGATGAAGAAGTTACAGGTTTAGGGGCTCAAGAACTTATTCGTAGAGAAAAAGCTGCCGATATGGTAATTGTAGCTGAACCTACTGAGCTAAATCCGGTTAGAGCACATAAAGGATTAGTCTTTTTTGAGATATCCACTATTGGAAAAGCAATCCACTCAAGCAGAGTATCTTCAAAATGGAATAAAGGAGAAGTGAATGCCATTTACCAAATGGGCAAAGTTCTAATAAAAATCCAAGAATATCTGGTTAATCTAGAAAAAAAAGTGGATCCACTCGTCGGAAGCCCAACAATAAGCGTTGGAACTATAACAGGTGGCTCAAAGACCAATATAGTACCAGACAGATGCACCATAACAGTAGATCGAAGACTCTTACCCAGTGAGACTATAGAAGATGCTAAGGCTGAGATGGAAAATATCCTTCAACAATTACATAAAGAAGATCCTCGTATAAAGACAAATCTAAAGATTATTGTCAGCAGGAGAGGAGCCATTACAAATCCAGATGAACCTATTGTTCGTTTGTCGAAAGAGGCAGCTGAAGAAGTGCTAGGGAAAGATGTAGAAGTTACAGGCAGTCCTGCAACAAGTGATATGGAGGTTTTTATGAATCAAAGATGTATCCCCACTGTTTTGTTAGGTCCCGGTAGTCTTAGTATGGCACATATAATAGATGAATATGTAGAGGTGGACCAGATTGTGGATGCAGCCAAAATATTTGTAATTATAGCTTTGAAGACTTTGGGCTGAATCTATTCCAATTCCTTGTTTGGCCACATCATCTTTCTTAATGTTAGGCCGACCTGTTCAATCGGATGCTGCTTCAATTCGTCCATATATTTGTCGAATGCTTGTTTTCCCTCTTTTTTATAAGCATCAATCCATTCTTCTGCAAATTCGCCTGACTGTATTTCTTTAAGAGCTTTACGCATACCTTCCTTCGATGCCCCACCAACAGCATATGAACCTCTGGTAAGGCCACCATAACGAGCTGTTTCGCTAACACGCCTATACATTCCTCCAATACCATATCGTTGAATAAGGTCCACTATCAGTTTCAACTCGTGTAGGCACTCAAAGTAGGCTATTTCGGGGGCATAACCAGCTTCAACAAGAGTATCAAATGAATTCCGTATCAATTGGTCCACTCCACCACAAAGATCTACCTGCTCACCGAAGAAATCAGTCTCAACCTCTTCTTTGAATGTGGTTTCAAGTATTCCTGCTTTTGAACACCCTACTCCTTTAGCCATAGCCAGTACCCTCTTCAAAGCCCTGCCAGAAAAGTCCATTTCAACAGCAACTAATGCGGGGGTTCCAAAATTTTCTAGATATACTTCCCTAACTCGTTGTCCAGGGGACTTCGGTGCGATCATTATTACATCGACTGATTTGAGAGGCATTATCCATTTCCAATGAATTGCAGCACCATGTGAGAAGCTAAGTGCATTTCCTTCTTTGAGATTGGGTGCTATTTTATCTGTGTAAATATCAGATTGTATCACATCAGGAACAAGTATATGGACGATGTCTGCTATTTCAGCTGCCTTCTCAATTTCATAAACTTTGTGGCCATCAGCTTCTGCCTTTTTCCAGCTTTCACCATCTTTCCTAAGTCCCACAATAATGTTAAGACCTGAATCCTTCATATTGTTAGATTGAGCTTGCCCTTGATTCCCATAACCGATTACGGCTATTTTCTCATTCTTTATTTCATCAATGTTAATGTCTGAATCGTACCATTTTCTAATCAAAGCTGTATTCATCCTTGGTTTGTTGAGGTTACCAACTTTCACTACTATAAAGGCTTTAAGACTAATTATCTTTGGATCTTTGAGGATCTCGTTCTGTGGTGCTCTTATTAGTACTTGATAATCGCTTTAGATTAACTGTTAAAATACCATTAAGATAAGAGGTGTTAATTAGGGTTAACCCTTTCGGTAGTTTAACCTTCTGTTTGAATCTTCCTCCCCCAATTATGGAAAGTGACTTTGTTTTTAGATTTATTTTTACATCTTCGACTGGCCCCGGGACCTCAGCAACCACCGTAACTTTGGTGTCAGATTCAAGAACGTCGCATGTCCATATCTTCTTAGGAGACTCTTCAGTTCCAAATTCTCTTTTAACAAGCTGTCTAATTTCTCTCATCCAGTATATCATGAGGATAACCGCAACACCTGCGAGTACGAGTCCAAGCAATCCTCGTTGTATTCGGATAAGGAATAGAAGTAGGAGACCCATAAGGAATATTCCTATAACTAGTGTAAACATAGACCCAAGTTGAGCTAAACCATTTGAGCCAATTCTTCTCATCTCATCTCTAGCCATGCTTTCGCCTACTCTTTAGGCTACGCTTAGAATCTATAAAGATTATGTTACTTCTTATTGGAAGAAGATAGAAATGTAGTGCATCTCAACTATACCTTGGACATTTACAAGTATTCCATAGTTTATTGCATTATCATCATACCATTTTATAATTCGATTACCACTCGCTTTTGTACCCCAATCACCAACAAAAGATTCCAAGAGAGACTGAGTATTTTCTCGCTGTACTTCATCTTTGTAAGTAGCATTTCCTTCAAAGAAGGCAATATCTGGTGTCATCATGCTTGGCTCAACAATCTCTAAATCCTCGTTCAAAATAATGCTTTCAATAATATCTATACGATCTTCTGCACCTAGTTCAGTTATCTGGGGAGCATCAATTCCACCTAACTGAGCTAAGTACTCACTGAAGGCCTCTTCCGGAGTAGATCCTAATCCGATGAAGGTTTCACCAGTAGCATAAGCTCCTACAACAGCTACTAATCCGAGCTCCGTAATTACTCCACCAGCTTTTGCTGTATAGACAGGAATTATATACACATCATGATCACCTACCCTGTACAATATTTTGTCACCCTCTCTTACACCCCCTGCGCTACTTAGGAGTGTTTTACGCTCAGCGTATTTCTCATCTTTTGTTAATGCTTCAACGACAGCTGATGGACCAAGAAGTTTTAAGGCCTCTTGTTCCAATGGTATTTTGTAAAAGATAATGTTACCTAGATTGGTAAAATCGTTTTGTAGAACTGCATAGCCAGCTAGATTCTTTCCAGGTGATCCCTTTAGTTGAAAAGAGATGACACCAAGAAACTCTGGTTCATCAAAAAGGGGAGGTTTTGCTATTACGAAAGCGGTATCTAATTCAGGAGGGATTTCATAGAACTGGTTTGCAACTATGAAGGTTGCGGGATCTGTCACATGATAGTCATTGAAGAGTGATATTCGCCACTCAAATAATTCTTCAGGATATCTCATTTGATTTTTGAGCCAAGATGGGATATCATTTTGTGTATATTCACTATATGTAATTTTAAAAAGCTCACTAAAGAAGTCGTCACCTGTTATGAAAAGCTCAATGGAACCATCATAAGTATTGATGAGTGAATAACCAACATGTCTTAGTAATGGGTTTCCGGTGCTCCAAGCTATATTTTCACCATCTAGACCTACTATTAATGGCATTAACCAATAGCTGTTTTCACCATCTGTAACAGGGTACATATCAACCGGTGTTTCTCCAAAATTGTAAAGGAAATATGGAAAGAGCAGTTCCATCCTATCGTAAACATCTCTATACCTAAGCGAATGAATTGTATCACCTGGGAATGATACTATGAATGTTGAATCGAATATCCAGCTAAGAGGAGGGGGCATATTGACCCCGCCTTCACCGTCATAAAATACGTCTCCAGGAACTTCAGCACTTCGTCCAATTCCAAGTGGGTATGCTGCCCAGGTATTCTTCAATAGGCCTCCTTCACCGTAGTATATTTCTCTCTGCGCGAAGAAGTTTGATGAATCCACAATCACACCATCTTGACCCTCTAAGAGAAGGAATCCATTTGGAACGTGTGTGTAAAACATGTGTTCGTTGAACCAGATATTATCCTCTTCAATAGTTTCTGGGAGTACAGGTTTCATTGAAGCGCTCCAATAAAGTGTGTTGTTAAATCGAAGGATATCTGAGTCTTCAAAATCGACATATGGGATAAGCCCTATTTCTGGTTTTAGTTTGGCAAAAGCTGCTTGCCAGTCCCAGAGTCGAATTTTACTGAGGAGACTACTCTGATTCTCTACATATCGACCTATTTGATTGGGTGCAACTGGAGAGATACTAAAGTTATAACGGACTTCATTTATTTCGTCAATTTGGGCAAGATATCGATTTACGGATATCTCTTGAGTAGTATATGGACCCAACCACTCAACTTTTCTAGCATCAGCTACACTATTCTGTACAGCTACGGCTGAGCCTGCTATTATTGCAATAATCAAGATGGTGACGACCCGAAAGAGCATACTACGCCCAGTTCTAGGTGTAACACGTCTTCGTCTTGAACGATCTAAGAAAGAGAATACTGCAAATAATAGCCCAGCTCCAAATACTCCACCAATAATGAATTTGGTGTTATAGTCAATGTAAGAGGGAAAGAACATGTTTACACCGGTCCATAAAAGGGCTAATGATATTAGGGCTTCAATCGTTGCTACTGGAATATTTACAGGTTGTCCAGGTTCTGTTGATTGAAGGAATATAGAGGTCCCCACTTTAACTATTTGGGTTAAGCCAATTAGAATTATCAGCCGAACACCTAGCACGGTTAAAATTGGAGTTAGAAGAAGAGTTAGTGCAGGGGTTAATGGTATAACACTCTGCTCAGCAAAAGTCATAGAGAGAGTGGGCGTTACGAAAGGAAGTACCAATAGATTAGGAATACTCAAGATGTTTGAATCCCAACCATTAAACATTGCTTGAATGCTCATACCAAATATTATGTTTGAGAAGATAGTCATTCCAATAAGAACCTTTGTGACTTGCCAAAGAAGAAACTTCACTTTTGAGAGTTTGAAATATGTAAACTCCAAATATTCTGGAGGAATTGTTAATATTTCCGCCCTGGAACTTTTTAAGACTCGCAAAACTAATCTGGTTAACCACCAAGTAATTGAACGTCTACTCTTGAAATCTACTCTGAATAATGCTAAAAAGGCTAAGATTGAACCTCCAAGAATCTCAAAGTAGAAAGGTCGTATGAATAATTCTCCAAATTCTATAAGATTCAACCAGAACCATATTAGTTGAGTACCGGCAACCCAAACAAGAAATAAGCTAATTGTAATACCTATTAACCAGATAAACTTACGAGGTATCTCTTGTGGTTCGGGCGGTGTCTCAGATTCTTCAAAATCCATAATGATCTAGCTTCTATTCAATGGCAGAGTTAAGTATAACATATAAATCTTAAATAGGATTTTCTGGTAGATAGTCAGGTATATAGCCAACTAAATACGCGATATTTGATGTTGACTATTCTAGACCCTTATGGTAGACCAGTAACTCAGGCACGTATATCGCTCAATAGCTCGATGGAGTGTAATTTTAGTTGCGAATTTTGTCATAGGGAAGGCATCAAAGAAATTAGTAACAATATTATTAGGGCAGAAGAAGTAGAAAGAATTACACGTATTTTGGCTAGTTTTGGCATATCTATGATTAAGCTAACAGGTGGAGAACCTCTCCTCAGAAGAGATATTGTAGAAATAGTTGGGCGTATCAATAAGTTAGGTGTGAGAGAGATTTCTCTCAGCACAAATGGAACCCATCTTTCTGGACTGGCTTCTAAACTTAAGGATAATGGATTAAAAAGAGTGAATGTTAGTCTCCACACTCTCAATCGTGAAATGTTCAAACTCTTAACTGGAGCTGACAAATTAACCGAAACAATTGAAGCAATTAAAGCATCTATTGAGGCTGGGTTACTTCCAGTCAAGATGAATACAACTGTTATGAGAGGAATAAATGATGACAAGTTGGATGATCTAGTAGAATTTTCCAGAAGCATAGGGGGTTCTGAAACTAATGTACTGCAACTTATTGAACTAGTACCCAATGAATCATTATTCTACGAGAAGTATCATTTCCCTTTGGATTCAATTGAAAACGACTTGAAAAATAAGTGTGTTGCTTCAACCGAACGTATCTCACATAGGAGACCCAAATATGAGCTTGCAAACGGAGTAATAGTTGAGATAGTTAGACCCATGCATAATACTAAATTCTGTATGGGATGCAATCGAATGAGAATAACTTATGACGGCAAATTTAAGCCTTGTCTGCTTCGAAACAATAATCATATCGATTTTCTATCATTTATGAGATCAGGGGCTGATGATACCAAGATTATTGAATTATTCAAGAATGCGGTATCTATTAGAGAACCCTTCTTCAAAGTTGAGAAAGCTAAATTGATTGAACAGAGTCGTAAATCATCTGGATAGATAATTAATAAGAAGGTTAATTTATTAGAATGTTCTTAGAAAGATTGCACTTAATACTTAAATCTGTATTTCTAGCTGTTAACAAGGATAAGAAATGAGTCTATTGAAACTACGCCTCTCAATCTTTGGGACACTAGCATTTATTATTGGTTTATCTACACTTGCATTCACAATTTTATTAACTCTGACTGGGACATTCAATATTTATTTTATAATCATTTTTGTTGGATTAATTAATCTTCTTCAATGGATCTTTTCGCCTAAATTGATAGATTCATTATATAAGGTAAAAGAAGTCACGTATGATGAACAACCGAAACTCCACCGAATGCTTGACAGCATATGCCATAAATCAGCACTAAAGAAACCAAAGGTAATGTTGGCGAACATTCCACTGCCAAATGCATTCGCTTATGGATCACCACGCTACGGCAATAGAATTGCGGTTACTACAGGTTTGCTGAATAGTCTTGAATCCGAGGAGGTTGAAGCTGTTTTAGCACACGAAGTAGGGCACCTGAAAAATAGAGACGTTCAGGTTATGATGTTCGCCTCAGTTCTTCCTGCAATTTTTTATTACATTGGTTTTACTTTCATGCTTTCGAGCTGGTATAGTGGTGGACGAAGAGATAATGGGGGTGCTATCATTATTGGAATAGCTGCAATGGCACTTTATTTTATTTTAAGCATCTTCGTGTTAAGTCTGAGTAGAATTCGTGAATATTATGCTGATCGTCATGCAGTGAAGACGGTGGATGATGGTGCACGTAAGCTATCAGAAGCTCTTGCTAAGATAGCAACCTCTGAAACCAAAACAATGCTGAAAGGACGACGTGGTGGGTCCAGTTCCTTCAAGAGTTTATTCATAAATGATCCGGACACTGCCAAAGGTGACGCATCAACTCTCTCGAAGTATAGTGGGCGACTTAACGATAGAGATTTAGTAAATAAGATGCTCGCAAAACCAGTTACCGGGTTAGATCGATTCATGGAGTTATTCTCAACTCATCCCAATATGGTTAAGCGATTACAAACTCTTCAAAGAATCCAATAAAAATATTATTATCAAGATGTTGATCTATGCCTGATATTGAGGCACAAAAGGCCAAGAAAAAAGCAGCCACACTTTCAATTGCGGCTGCTGTCTTGCTTACTTCTATAAAGATCGCATTAGCACTTGTTACCAACAGCCTTGCTATCTTTGCTTTGGCAGTTGATTCCATTCTAGATATAGCTGGTTCAGTTACTGCTTACTTATCTCTGAGGATATCTGGAAAACCTCCGGATTTGGAGCATCGATATGGACATGGCAAGATTGAGAACTTTGGTGGACTTCTGATAACAGGCATCCTAATAGTGACAGTATGTTTTCTTGCTTATGAGTCGATAAATAGACTTCTATTCGCTAGTACAACCATCTCACTTAATCTTTTTGGCATAGTTGGGATTTTGTTCAGCATAATTATTGAAATTGTGGTTGCTTGGAAATTGAAACGCATTGCTATTAGGTATAATAGCCAAGTGTTAGAAGCCAATTCTCTTCAATTTAAGATGGATATATGGACCCAAAGCCTCGTAGTAATCGGATTAATCTTAGTCGACATTGGGTATAGTACCGCGGACTCTATTATCGCCATTATTGTATCGATATATATAACCTATCTTGGCCTCAAGATTGGAGTAAAATCTATAGATGTTCTTCTAGACAGGGTACCTATCAATCTCGTAAAAAAAATAGAGAATGCAGTGGAAGGTGTGGAAGGTGTGGTAAAATATGAGAATCTGCGTGTCAGGACTTCAGGACCTCAAACCTTTGCAGATATACGGATCCATGTTCCTCGAATCTTTTCTCTAGAAAAGGCACACAACATAGCCTCTGAAGTTGAAGGAAGAGTGAGGAATGCGATTCCGGATGTGGATGTCTTAGTTCATGTAGAGGCTGAGGAAGGAAATGAGAAGATGGTAGACAAGATTCGGCTAATTGCAACTGAAATACCAGGAATAAAAGGAATTCATGATTTGTGGGTTAGACAGGTTGAAAACTTGATTGAGATTGATGCACACATAGAGGTTGACTCGGAAGCTGCTTTAAGTAAAGCACATATCGCAGCATCCCAGCTTGAAAATAGATTAAAGAAAGAGTTCATTGAAGATTCAACAATAACCATTCATATAGATACAGAGGTTGATCGAGTAATTTACCGAAAGCCTGAAAATATTCGGATACCTGGATTAATGAAAGCGATAGAAAATATTTTGGTAAATATTGATGAAGTAAAAAAATTTGGGGTAATTAATGTGAAGCGCTTCAATAATAAACTTCATGTGTCAATATCATGCACCCTTAAGAAAGATTTGAAGGTGAAAGATGCGCACAAGGTATCAGAGAAGATAGAAGAAAAAATAATCTCTTCAGATAAGAATGTTACCAAAGTCTTTGTACATACAGAACCGCCTGCTGACAACGAATAACATCGATGATACATAAGAGCATTGGTGAATATGTTTTTTTGTTAATGGTTCTTAGGGGCTTTGTTAAAGAAGGCAGATTTAGCAATTGTCTTTTTAAACAAAGGGCACTTTTTAATCAAAGCTGTTCTTAGGGTTACGCTTAAATAGCTTCTTAGGATAAACGCAATTTTGGTGGATATTATTCATGTCTTATACTAAAGGTCAAACTTGGGGAGCATTGAAGAAGGCTTGGAAAGCATATAAGATTGCCAAAGTTCAGAATGATAATGCAAGGATGAAAGAATATGCAACTAGAATACAAACTCTTCAGAAAGAACTTGGTTTAAAGCAAGCACAATTCGATGTACTCTAGATCCTGACTAATTCTTGATAATAAAACAATATTAATGATTCTCCCTTCCTAATTAGAGGGTTAACGATGAGTATATTAATACTAGAAATCCGCTTTTAGGTTACTGATATGAAGAATCTGTCTATAGAAAAATTTGTCTCAGATGTTGCTGAGCTAACTAAACCAGACGATATTATTTGGTGCGATGGTTCAGAGAAAGAGAATGAAACACTCATTAGTAAAATGTTGAAAGAAGGCATTTTTATCGAATTGAATCAAGAGAAAAACCCTAAAAGTTATCTCCATAGAAGTGATCCAAATGATGTTGCACGAACAGAACATCTCACTTTTATTTGTAGTAAAAAAGAGGAAGATACAGGTCCAACAAATAATTGGTCGCAACCTGATCAGTTTAAGGTAAAACTCAATGGTCTCTTTGATAGCGCTATGGAAGGAAGAACTATGTACATTGTGCCTTACTTAATGGGACCTGAAGGATCACCTTACTCTCAAGTAGGGGTTCAAATAACAGATAGTCCCTATGTCGTAGCAAATTTGCGTATAATGACTCGTATGGGAAAAAGAGCTTTAGATTACCTAGGAGAATCAGATAACTTTGTTAAAGGGATACACTCAACTGGTGACCTCAGTCCAGATCGACGATATATAGGTCACTTCCCAGAAGAACGTCTTATTATGAGTATAGGCTCAGGATATGGAGGAAATGCACTTCTAAGTAAGAAATGTCATTCACTTAGAATCGCAAGTGTAATTGCCCGAGAAAAAAACTGGTTGGCTGAACATATGCTTATTCTTGGAATTGAGAGTCCAGACGGTGAATTGACATATATTTCTGGTGCCTTTCCAAGCGCTAGTGGAAAAACAAATCTTGCATTAATGAAGCCTCCAGAAGGTTACAAAGATTGGAAGGCTTGGACACTAGGAGATGATATTGCTTGGTTCCATATTGGTAAAGATGATCGGTTATGGGCGATAAATCCGGAAGCGGGTTTCTTCGGTGTTGCACCAGGGACAAATATGAAGAGCAATCCTAATGCGATTGCATCCTTAAAGAAAAATGCAATATTCACAAATGTAGCAGTGACTGCAGATGGAAATCCTTGGTGGGAGGGTTTAACGGTTGATCCTCCAAACAATTTAACAGATTGGCATGGTAAATTATGGAAGCAAGATAATGGCAAAGCAGCTCATCCAAATTCCCGTTTTACAACTGCAATTTATCAGACACCATCAGTATCTCCTAAGTTAGATGATCCACAAGGTGTTCCTGTCTCAGCTATGCTGTTCGGAGGAAGAAGAGCCAAGTTGACTCCTCTTGTTTATGAATCTTTCAACTGGGTTCATGGAGTCTTTATTGGGGCCACAATGGGTGCTGAAACTACTGCGGCAGCAGTTGGAAAGGTTGGAGTGATCCGTCGAGACCCTATGGCGATGAGACCTTTCTGTGGATATCATATGGCTGACTACTTCAGCCACTGGATAAAAATAGGTTCTTCAATGGTTAATCCACCCAGAATATTTCATGTGAACTGGTTTAGGCTTGATGAAAATGGTAAATTCATTTGGCCTGGTTTTGGAGACAACATTCGTGTCCTCAAGTGGATTGTAGATAGAGTAAAAGGAAGAGGGAAAGCCATCAAAACCCCAATAGGCTACATACCCACACCTGATGCGTTGGATATCAATGGTCTTAACATTTCTTCAAGTGAGTTAGCTGAGCTTCTAAGAGTGGATAATAATGCTTGGTTAGAAGAGATGAAAGAGATAAGGACGTTTTTCACTTCCTTAGGGAAGAAATTACCCAATGATCTCTTGAAAGAACTAACTAATCTTGAAACAAGATTGAAAGCCTAAGCTATCTAATAGATAACATACATATGTAACCTATCAACTACTAGACAGTTCAATGGAGCACAAATACCTTCAGTCACTTTTCTCGTTAGGCCCTATTGATAAAGGAGCCTTTGCGTTAAATGCTGAAGTAGCGGCAATATTTTGTTTAGCTGAAGGAAGGAGAAAGAAGAAGAGTTTCTTAAGCAGTAAAGAAGAAAAATTAGTTGTTCTTTGGAAAGCAAATTATCCAATATATGTAATGCAGTGGCTTGACCGCAGCATTCTTTTTGATGGATTAGGATTAATATCGGAAAACGTTCTTTACCGAGATATTATTGATCTGAAGCAATTTGAAAAAGAGCTTTCCACCATTTCAAAAGTTGGTCCTTTGAGAGCATTTCTAACAAAACATACTAAGACATTCAGTGATTTTAAGGGAACCAGAAATATGAGAATTAATAACATTATCTCAAAACAGTTGCTTTTATCTGAGATGACTGGGTTCATTCAAAAATCATCCTTTAGAACTCCAGATAAGAATACTGCAGTAATCTTTAGGGTAGATAAACAAATGATAGATCAGATATTCTCAGATATTTGTGATCTTATGGAGCAAGTGGATGCTGGGTTAGAATCTTTAGAAAAAATAAGTAAGAGTCTTAGATCTAGTACCGATCGTGCAATACAGAAAGTACTTGATGACAAGCAGAAAGATTTTGAAAAACTCAATCAGGAATTGGAAAATCTAAAACCGATTGTTAAGAATAAGATAGATGAAATACAAAAAAAACAGAAAGAAGATATTCAGAATATCACAGAAGCAATGAAAAAAGACACTGATGCAATATTTGAAAAGAAGACTAGATATGAAAAAGAAGTTAAGAAAACGAATCGTTTAGAAGATGAATCAAATGCAGAGAAGAAGGCATTAAGTCAACGTGGTGATGGTATAGGTGAAGAGTATTGGAGCAAGCAATCAAACAAAAACAAAGATCTCGCTGCAGATCTTATGAAAGCAATTAAGACATCCTTAGAAAAAATAGAAAAGATTCAATTTAGGTTTAATGCAAGTCTCAAACGGCTTAATGAGAAGTTTGAAAAAGAGATTAGGAATGAAGAGGCACGAGTGATTAACTTAGAAACCAAACGTGATGCGGAATCGGATATGAAAGATATGATCATCAATGAATTAGAGCATCGAAATTCGTTAATATCATCTCAGATTTCTAAACTATGTGAATCAAAACAAAAAGATAAAGCTAAATTTATTGAAATGTCAACATCTTGGAGTCCAGAAAAAAATTGTGTGATCCTTATTCCTCTATATCTTGCGAAGTATGAAAATGGGGACAAAACACGGTATGAAGTATTTGCTCCTGCAATAGTGAAAAGCTATGCAAGTTTTAAAAAAGCTAGAAGGGCGTTTACAAGTCTGGAATCAAAATTGTCACATCTGCTAACACCTGTTGGACCACAATTTGAAGCATTTTTAACAAAGGGCTTTGGGGACCTTATTACTAACAACAGGAAATTTGAAGACACGATACTTGAATCATCTTCTAAAATAAATCTCTTTAAAGAATATGGACGTGGTAAATTATTCGGTAATGGAATGGATATTCTGAAGAATGAGGGTTGGTTGACTAATCAAGAGTATAAGAAAATGCTTTTTGGTTTGAACCTGGCATTTAAGCTAGCCCCCTTAGATGATCCAGATTTTGAAATTGAGGAATCTAAAAAGCCTCCTCCAAAGTAGGATTAGAAAAACATTTTACAGTAGATTGTTTGATATGCTCTTGAATAATGTCTAAAGTTCTACCCTTTGTAGCTGGTGATCCTTATTGGAGTTTACGTGTCCTACGGCACTTGAAATTTTTAATGTCTCATAACCACAGTTACAAGAATACTTCCAACCACTTCCGGTTTTGGAACCCTCTTTTTGATTCATTGAAATCACTCCTTCGCGAAAGCGGCTGATAAAAAGAATAAAAAGGTTTTCAATGGATCTCCATCAATTCTTAATGATGGAACGGCATATAACTATTAAAAAAGGATCAAGTGTATGAAAAATGTTTTCATTGATGAAGTGTTTAAATTATTCATTAAAAAATGAATTAAGGGGCAGCTGATTGAAGGCTATATTATTGAATGATGCCAGTGGGGCAGCTATGAATGAGGTGACGAAACCCAATGTGGGAATTGGAGATATCTTGGTGGAAATGAAAGCATGTGGTCTCTGTGGAACCGATTTGGAAAAGATGCAGGGTCAGTATACTGCAGCAAAATCCGTTTTGGGGCATGAGGCTGCTGGGATAGTTGTAGAGACAAGTGAAGATGTAAACCAATTTACAGTTGGGGACAGAGTCTTTCCGCATCATCACACTCCTTGTAATAATTGTAGATTCTGCATGAAAGGGAATGAGACGATGTGTACACAATACAGATCTAGCAATCTTGATCCTTCTGGTTTCTCAGAATACTTCAAAGTACCATCGTGGAATATTAAGCAAGGAGGGGTACTTCAACTTCCAGAAAAAGTCAGCTACGAAGAGGCAAGTTTTATTGAACCCATCGCCTGCTGCATAAGGGGATTATCTAGATCCAAGATTTCTTCAGATGATACAGTCCTAATTATTGGGGCAGGACCAGTAGGGCTTATCCATCTCCAATTACTGAAACATATTGGATCGAATATATTGATAAGCGATGTCAACAAGAAAAGGCTCGCGATAGCTAAAACGCAGGGTGCTTCAAAAATCTATGATGTTGGAGAATGTGATATTCCCACTAGAATTAGAGAAGATACTGATGGCTTTGGAGCTGATGTTGCTTTGGTAGCCACAGGGAGCCCTAAAGGGATTATCCAAGCGTTAAAAGCGGTTAGAAAAGGAGGAACAGTTTGTCTATTCGGAGTTCCTGTTATAGGTTCAATATTGAATTATGATTTCAGTGACATTTTCAACTCAGAAATATCAATAATATCTAGTTATGGTGCAACAGAAATTGATACAAAGAAAGCTCTGGAAATGATAGAAAAACATAAAGTGGATCCAACATCACTAATCACTGATAGATTTACACTGGAAGAGTTTGATAAGGCGGTTAACAAAGCTGTAAAAGGCGAAGGTATGAAGATAATAATTACTCCCTAGCAATCAATATCCAACAAACTTATACAGTTATCTTTATAGAGGGAGACACATCCCATCGATGCAGTAAAAAGGAGACTTATTAAGAAATGAATTGGGGACTAAAAAATCGACTTTCGAAAATAATTAAACCCAATACAGGCCATACAGTAATGCTTGCTGTAGATCATGGGTATTTTCAAGGTCCAACTACAGGCTTGAAAATACCTAGAAAAACAATACAGCCACTTGCTCCATATGCAGATGCACTTATGCTAACACGCGGAATATTGCGGACCTCAATAGATGCTAACATAGAAACACCAGTGGTTCTTAGAGTTTCAGGAGGAACAAGTATACTTAAGGAACTGTCTAATGAAGGTATAACAACTTCAATGGAGGAAGCTATTCGCCTTAATGTGTCTGCGGTAGCGTTATCGATTTTTGTTGGAGGCGAATATGAGAAGCAGACTTTGCTAAGTTTATCAAAATTAGTGGATGAAGGGGAACGATATGGTATCCCTGTATTAGCGGTAACCGCTGTTGGACGGGAAATGGCTAGAGATGCGCGTTACCTAGGTTTGGCATGTCGTATCGCTGCTGAATTGGGAGCACATATTGTCAAAACGTATTTCTGTGAAGGATTTGAAAAGGTTGTTGAAGGCTGTCCTGTGCCAATGGTTATGGCAGGTGGGAAGAAAATACCTGAAAAAGAAGCATTACATCTGACTTTTAATGCAATTCATGCTGGAGCTGTAGGTGTGGATATGGGTAGGAATATTTTTCAATCTGATTCGCCTATACCTATGATCAAAGCTGTCCGTTCAATCGTACATGAAAATGCGACTGCAGACGAAGCATACAAATTATTCAATCAATTAAGGGAAGAAAAGAATCCGCAATGATCTGAATTTCAGTAAGGCTGCAAGGAAATCAATTCTGCTCTAGAACTTACGTTCCCATTCTTTAATTGTGTACTTGCGAAGACTATGAGAGTGATATGGATCAGCCTTAGCTAGATCTATTGCCTGATTATAGGATTCTGCTTCAAGAATATATATTCCTCCAGAACCATCAGAGAATTTTCCAGCTATCCTAAGATTTCCCATTTTTTTCAGTTTACTAATATATTCCAAGTGGTCATTTCTATGGGGGGAAGTCTTCTCGCGTTCAACGTCCAGATTTGAAATTACAATATATTCGGGCATATCTTGAAATTAGGTAAAGCCTTAGATTAATGTTTATCGCACTAAATAATGCATTGAAAACTACCAGCAAATATTTCATAAATATTATCTAGAGATAATTTATCAGCGGCTTACATTCTGAGTAGAAAATGGATTTTCAAGAAGATACAGAAAAATTTGTGAGCTCTTCACTTACTTTCCAAAGTTTTTCTCCAATATTTTTGTCATATGATTTAACTGAAGTTCGAACTTCTTTCTTCTTTACGAAATATTTACCATTAATATTCGCCACATTTGGTGAAGTTGCAAGATAGATACTTGTCTCTGCACCATTTTCTGAACTCATTGCAAATAATTGAAGAAAACGCAAAATTAAACGAAAAGCACCACTCATATTGGATCCGAAACTTGAAGCAACAAATCCGGGATGCAAAGCATTTGATGTAACTCCAGATCCTTCCAATTTACGCGCCAATTCATATGTGAATAAGATGTTGGCAAGTTTAGACTGCCCATAGGCACGCATTACACCATATTTCTTTGTCCCTTGTATGTCATCAAAATTTATTTTTGCTCCTTTATGCGCATCTGAAGATACATTTATGATCCTAGAAGGGGCACTTGCTTTAATTGTCCCTAGCAATAAGTTTGTTAGAAGAAAATAGCCTAGATGATTCAACGCAAAAGTCATTTCGAGTCCATCCACGGTTTCAATACGTTTGTTAAAAACTGCTCCAGCATTATTCACCAAGATGTCTAATCGCTTAAATTTACCCGTAAAATCTTCAGTTAGCTGGCGAACTTCTTTCTGAACTGACAAATCAGCTAGCATGTATTGAACATTAGGATTCCCCGTCTTCTTTTTGATTTGATCAACTACAGAAAAACTCTTTTCTTTGTTGCGGCCAACTACAATAACGGTGGCACCTTCTTGAGCTAATGCTTTGGCAGTCACTACCCCAATACCTGAGGTAGCACCAGTTACCATACAGACATTTCCTTTCAAAGATTTTCTTATTTCCGTCATAATTTTATCACCTTCTTTTTATTCTTATTAATTCTTCGGACATTGTAAGTGGAGCAAGATCAAATTTCTATAATCAAGGCACATTATTATTACCGTAAGGTTTAATCATCAAGTACAATGATAGCTTATCGATGACCTAATCCATATGGGTTGGCCTCATCTATTGGCCGCTGTAGTGTAGCCTGGTTAGCATAAGTGACTGTGGATCTCTAGGTCGTGGGTTCGAAAACCCGTCTAAGGGTAGAAATTCCCACCGGCGGCCCCATTATCAGTCAGATATTATTCCTGTCAATTTGAATTAATTGAGCTCAAATCCATCTTCTCATATATCCGCAAATGTTACATATATTTTCAGCATTTTGTTTCCGCATAAGCTCGACTCATTTTGAATATTTACTGATTTAGTAATTTTTAAATCATAATATCACTGATAACGCCATATTTATATTATTTCGATGATTTCATAATGGAAACATGGTTAATTATATTCCGTTAATTACAACTATAGTTGCTTTAACATTCACTATTCTTCTGCTTTGGCAATTCTTGAACCGCAAAAAGATACACCAAGTAATTTGGGCAATCGCTATGGCGTTATTTGCAGTAGCAGCACTTATGGAGTTCCTTGCAAATCCAGACATATCGGGAGCAAGTGGAACACTCATCAAGATATATTATGCAAGTGCAGCACCTCTTGTAGGTCTCTTAGGTTCAGGAATGCTATATCTTTTGGTTCCTAGAAAGATAGCTCACATTTATCTTGGCATTGTCATTATGCTTGCATTAGCCCTGCTTGTTGGAGTATTAAGTACCCATCTCAGTGAAGTAACAATTTCTGAAGCTTTCCAACTTAGCCTACCTGAAGGCTTCAGAGGAGCGGTAAGATTATTCCCATTTTTAACCGCACGTTTACCTTCCATTCTATTGAACATCACCGGAGGAATTCTTTTGATTGGTGGCGCATTATTCAGCTTCATAACTGATATGCGCAAAACTTACAATATTCCTTTAATGATGGGTGGACTATTCCCATCATTAGGAGGGTTCCTTCTAGGAATAATGGATAATGCAGATATTTTCTTTGAGTTTGAGCTTGCCGGAACCATCTTTTTATTCTTAGGGTTCATAATGAGTATGAGATACTTGCCGCGAAATTAGATAGAATAGATTAATTTAACTATCAATAATTATTATCACAGAATATGCAGATATCAATAGATAAGCTTCAAAAAATACTCGAAAAAACAATTCATTCTAGCTATGCAGAAGCAAGGTATCAGCGTAGAGTCAGAAACGAAATAGTGGTAGGTAACGGAGAAGTAGAAGAAGCAAAATCCATCCGAATTGAAGGAGTAGGTTTTAGAGTTTTATTAAATGGAGCCTGGGGTTTCAGCAGTACGAATTCAGCATTATCCGAATCAATGGTTGATGCAATAGATGATGCTGTGAAGATGGCAAAGATATCTGCAACTGCCCAGAAGAAAAAATCTAGATTAGTAGAGACAAAACTAGCGAATGGTATTTTCAAACCCCCAATCAATGATTCACTAGAAGATCATAGCTTGGAGGAGAAAATGACGCTGGTAAGAAAAACCGAGTTGGGTACAAGAGGATATTTTGACACCGTGAAATCTGCATCATGCAGCTACAGAGAAATAATTGACGAGAAAATCATTGTGACTACAGATGGTGCATCTGTTGAAATATTTAGTTCGAAACCTGAATTCAGGATAACAGCTGTTGCAGTAAGAAATGGAGACAGAGTTAGTGCAACAGAAACAGCAGGTGTAACTGGGGGGTGGAGAGATTTATTTGAAAAACGAAGTGCAGAAGAAATGTCTCTGAAAGCAGCTGAGATAGCCAAGAAGCTCCTTGACGCTAAGCATCCAAAGGGTGAACGTTCAAAAGTAATACTGGATTCTGGGATGGTTGGATTAATTGCACATGAAGCAGTAGGACACACTGTTGAAGCAGACTTCGTTCTATCAGGTTCTATTGTAAAAGGAAAAATTGGTGAAAAGGTTGCAAGTGATCTAGTGACACTTGTTGACAGTGGACTCTCAGATATTGTTGGAGGGGCTGCTGGAACTATTCTTGTGGATGATGAAGGAGTATCTGCCGGTAAAACAGTGGTAATTAAAGAGGGTATTTTAGAATCTTATCTTCACAATAGGGAAACCGCGGCAGAGTTCGATGTTGAACCCACTGGCAATGCTCGGGCTTTTGAATATTCAGATGAACCATTAATCAGAATGAGAAACACCTACATCGAGCCGGGTGATTATGAATTAGATGAGATGATTAAAGAGATTGATCATGGATATCTCCTAAAAGGGCCAAGAAGTGGTCAAGCCGATGCTAATGGTGAGTTCATGTTTGGAGCTCAGGAAGCATATCTTATTGAGAATGGAAAAATTAAGGAACTTCTGAAAGGAGTAACTGTTAGTGGCAGAGCTCTTGATGTTCTCCAAACTGTCGATGCTCTTGGAAAAGAATTCTCATATGATATTGGTGCAGGTTACTGTGGGAAAAAACAACTTGCAAAGGTTGATGGAGGAGGCCCATACCTAAGGTGTGAATCATTAATAGGAGGAATTCAATAATTGATGATACCTGAAAATGAACTTGTCGAATCAAGCAGATTTGCAGTTAATACTGCTATTAAAAATGGGGCAGATAGCGCTGAGGCATATAGTGTTTCAACAGTTGAAACCGAAGCATCAATTGAACAAAATGATGTGAATCTCGGTAAGTTTCACCAAGGATCAGGGATAGGAATAAGGGTCCTAAAAAATGGAGCTCTTGGTTTTTCCTCAGTAAATACATTAAATCAAGAAGAAATTATTGAATCTGTAGATACATCCATTAAGATCGCTTCTAGGGGTTCGTTTGATCAATACAATATTCTTCCAACCACGAAAGTTTCACAAAAAATATCAGGTATTTATGATAGAGAAGCACAAGATTTCAAATCAGAAGATTCAGTTAAGAATGCTGTTGAGATGCTGAAAACTGCAAGAAGTTATGATAATAGGGTAACGGTTGACAGTGGAGCATTCAATAATTCACTAAATTCAATCGCAATAGTGAATTCTAATGGTGTAGAATGTGTAGAAACTATCAGTAACTTCACGTGGTATGTTATGGGAATGGCAATTGATGGAAAAGAGGTTTCTAGTTTTGATTTTCAATTTGGTGGGAGCCACCATTTGAAAGATATAGCAGTAGAGGGCACAGCAAGAAATTTCGCTGAAAATGTGGTGAAATCTCTCCACTCAAAGAAGTGCCAGCCATTCAAAGGAACACTCATCTTGAGCCCACATGCAGTTGCTGAACTTATTGTACCAACATTTGTAAATTCTATTAATTCGAATAATGTTCAGAAAGGACGCTCCAGTTTTGCTGGGAAAATAGGAAAAGAAATTGCTTGTAAGGAATTGACAATAACGGATGATGCAACTTGGTCTGAGGGATTGTCTGCTTCCAGTTTTGATCGTGAAGGGGTTCCACATAAGAAATTAACCATTATCAATGAAGGCGTTCTAAAATCGTATTTATACAACACCTACACTGCTTGCCGTGATAAAGTAAAAAGCACCGGTCATGCATCTGGAGATGAAGAGTCTTCACCTGGTGTTGGTTCAACTAATGTTATCTTCAAAAAGGGAAAATTAAATTTTGATGATATCCTAAGTGAAGTTAAGAAAGGAATTTTCGTTACTAGATTTTCGGGGAATGTTAATCCTGTTAGTGGTGATTTTTCAGGAGTAGTAAAAGGTGGTCACTTGATAATTAGTGGGGAAAAGATTCATCCGTTAAGGGAGACCCTTATTGCAGGAAATATTTTCGAGTCATTACATAAAATTTCAGGTATTTCAAAGGATAGGGAGAAAATATTCAATATCCTTGCACCATACATTAGGGTAGAAGGCGTTTCAGTTACCAGCGGTTGAAAACCGTATATAGTAAATATTCCAATCTTTCGATTTGAGGTTCTTCAGGTGTTCAGTGCAGCATCGACGGGCAATCTGACCGTAATGCGGGATGAAGAATACGTGCTGAACCCTTGGAACCTCATCTGTTTATTGATGAAACCTTAAATCATAAATGGCAAATGTTCAGCATATGGGCCGGTAGTTCAGTGGTAGAAATAGTCAAAAAACTGATACAATATCTGCCTCGCACGCGGAAGGTCGGGGGTTCAAATCCCCCCCGGTCCACTTCATTATTGAGCATAACATCTCCAAAAAAATATTTTATCCAAACTAATAAAATGCATTTTGGAACAATAATTCCGTAGTAATGTCTAAGGGTGCATCCTAAAATCTTCTTTTATGGAATCTAGAACAATATGTGTATTTGTTCGTACCACATGACGGAATGCAAGCAGTTTCTTAGTAAACAAGCTTAACTCTTTTCTATTTCTAAATTTACCTATTATTAATATATCTGCTCTACCAGTAATATCATAAACAGCACAAGTGGAAGATAGTTTCGCTATTTCATTTTCTACTTGTATAAGCTTACCGTTTGAAACTATAACTTCAGTAACAGCTGTTAGAGAATACCCCAGCTTCTCATCATCCAAAATAACAGTGTAATTCTGAATTACTCCAGCTTTTTCCATCTTCTTAATTCTAGATAATACAGTCCCTACTGCTGCATTAATGCGTTTAGCTATTTCTCGGAAGGATAATCGAGAATCTTTAAGATATTCTTTCAGAATCTTACGATCCACTTCATCTATGTCCAAAAGTACCAGAGTCTTAATGAGAAAATCTTTGATATATAGATTTATGGAATATCTGTTCAAACATTCAGATAAATCATGAATAACAAGACCTTTGAATTATTCCACAAAAATAGCAGAGTCACCCCAACTTTCTTGGATTCTACCATTATCCATATTCACCATTGGAAGATAATTATGAAACATGCGAATTGATTTGCCAAGCCTTATTGTAGTAACCTCTATAATAGAACCAGTCCCATGGTTCTTTTCTATTGATGGAATTATAATCTCATTGAATTTGATGTTAATCTCATCATCAGAAGATCCTTCAATCAGTAGCACTAGTGCAGTATGGCCATCGATTTCAGCGATATGAGATTCATAAATGAACTCCGTGAAGATTGTAGAAACATTGGGTTCCATTTTTACCTCATTTATTATTTGGTTTTGAGAGATACCGATTTTAAATTTCACAAGATACAGGTGTCTTGCATTAAATCTTCCCGTACCGTCTGCACCCATGTTCAAATTAGTATAATAGTTGAGGAGTCCTTTTTCCTCCATCTTCTTTCTCTTACGATTCACAGTTCGAATCGGGACACCAGTCATTATACCTATCTGATTGTCGGACAACTTTGGATTTCTGATTAAACTCCGTATTATTAGTATATCTTGAGCATTAAGTTTCATAGTCATTCTGATCATCATGTCATATTTAGGTCAATTATACCAAGTATCATCTTTATATATATTAAGAATAAACTTTTAAGTTGTATCATGGTAGAATGACCCAATAAAAATCAATTTGATATTGCAGTTGAACAATTTGATAGAGCTGTGAAACTTATGAAACTAGAGGGGAATGCTATTACTTTACTTAAGTGTGAAACTGTTAGTAAATATCAGGTGGATATGGGGAATGGAGTCTACATTTCAGCCATTGGTAAAGTTGTTGATGCTATGAAGATCAGAAGATGGTTCTGATTTAGTACGTGCCCATAATAAGTTTGTTAAGATATATATTGATTCAACCCATCATATTCTTTAAACATATGTTAAGATTGCTGGGTGATTAGTTGTTACTTCTTCAGCATCGTTGTCTTAAATCCCCTTTGCATTTGCAGTTGTGAGAAGAAAAAAAGCATGAATATTAAATGCGTTACTAATAGTTGCTCTGAGAGTTGTACGATCGAATTAATATTTGTTTAAAGAATTTTGAATCCAGTAATCTACAAACTTATCTGCAACTAATGATGTGGTTCCACCAGTTTTGAATAAGCCCAGAATATATATTACACGTGAGATACCCGCGAAAGGATTAGAACTGCTATCAAGATGCTGTGATATCACAATGCATCGTGGGAAGGAGCCGCCGAGTCGGGAAGATATACAGATTAACATTCAAGGGAAAGATGGATTGCTTTGTATGCTCACGGACAAGATTGACTCCGAAATTATCAAAACTTCTGACAAATTGAAAGTTATTTCATCATTTAATGTTGGAGTAGATCATATTGACACCATCGAAGCAACTAAAAGGGGCATCTATGTCACGTATACACCTGGAGTACTAACAAATGCAACTGCGGATTTGGCATTTGCTCTTATGATGTCAGCTGCACGACGGATAGCAGAGGGGGATAGAAATGTCAGAAATGGTAGTTGGAGAGGGGGATGGGCTCCCAATATGCTTCTTGGAGAAGGAGTATACGGTAAAACTCTGGGAATTATAGGATTAGGGAGAATAGGCACTGCGTTAGCTGAAAGGGCTTCAGGTTTCAAAATGAAAATTGTGTATTATAACCGAAATCGGTTACCTAACAAAGAGAAGAAACTCAATCTGGAATATAGGTATCTCGAAGATCTTCTAAAAGAGAGTGATTTCATCTCATTACATGTTCCTCTTACAGATGAAACTCATCACCTAATCGACAGTCAGAAGTTAAAGAAAATGAAAAGAAATGCAATTCTGGTCAACACAGCCAGAGGCCAGATTGTGGATGAAGATGATTTGGCTGATGCATTAGAGGGGGGTTGGATATCAGGAGCAGGTATTGACGTTTTTTCATCAGAACCGCTTCCTGCAGATAACCGTCTATCTCAGCTAAAGAATGTAGTGTTGACCCCACATATAGGCAGTGCAACTTATCACACAAGAAACTTAATGTGTGAAATTTCAGCTATGAATTTGCTCGGAGTATTGAAAGGAGAGAATCCTCATTATCTCTTCAACATTGAAGTGATGAAGGTAAGGTCCTTAGATTCAATAAAGATGATCTAGTGATCTCGCTCTTCTTTCTCATATATTTTAACTAATGTTTGTAAGGATTTCCCAAAATATTTCAAGAATATTTTCTCGTCATAAGTTTCATCTATCAATGCCTTGGATAACTCTCTAATGATCTCAGGATGGAGTTTTTCGAGGAACATCAAAAAATGAGCAGATGTTTGAAAAGCACCTAACGCCTTGCCTTCCTCAAAATGAGCTTTACTTCCAAGAAATGTTCCCTTAGCATCCCTCTGGAATCCCAGATTATCTCTAACAAAATCTGCGATTCCTTCAATCAGCCAAGATGTGTAACTATCGTATCTAGGTGCCCATAGTATTGCATGATCAATTTCGTGAACAATCGCACCATCATCTGCATCTCGGCTTCCATATACTTCTGCTATTTTATCGAAATGATCAAGGTTCAGGAATATAGTCTTCCCTTCAGTAGCTGCAGGCCATTTACGATTACGGGTGAGAATAACATTAAGAACTTGCTCTGGATTTCTCCCTGTATGTATTGATCTCACCTTGGGTATGGTATTTTCAGCTAAAGAAATAACGTGCATTGCATATTCTTTTTCTGATAGAAAATTTGAGTAATCAACTTTACAATTTTTTCCAATTAATATCGCTTCTTGATACTCTAAAGCGTTTGGTTTACCTCTGAGTTTTATCATAACTTCCTCTTTAGTTAACCCAGCAGCTATACTTAGATAATCAAAAAAGTCCTTACCACCGACAACTTTTGTCCCTTTTTCCCTTACTGCATCAACATATTCCTTGTAATCGTCAATTAGTTTTTGAAAACCCTGATCTGGAATAACTATCTTCCCGAATTTCTCATCCACCGCGATGTCGATCTTACCGGAACCCTTCTTTGGGTGAATTCCGCCAACTAAACCAGCCAAACCACTTTTCATCTCAATCTTCCCAGTCATACAGACATCTGGGCTTAGGGATATATTCCAGATAGCAGACGCGATTGAAACTGCGATTGCTAAACCTGCAGATGGCCCCCAAAGCTTGAGATCCTCCCTATTAGATCCTTCTGTGGGTGATATTATGTGAACATCTATATCATAATTGTTTATGTTCTGGTGGTACCCTCTAAGAAATTCTACTGCAATTTTTGCACTTTCCTTTACAGATTCCGTTACCGTTCCCAAGATAAGTAGGTTTTCGCTTCTTCCAGACCGTGGAAAAATGTTAGATTCAACTATTATTATTAACCCGCGTCGTTCATCCTCACTTTCCGCAGTGGCTAATCCATAGACTTTCCCTATCTCAGGTCCTTTACCTCTGTAGATCCTTTGCATCTCTTTCAGTTCTTCAAAGTCCTCACTTTTCACTGCCAGTTCAAAAGCCCTTTCTAAATGATGTAAAGTCAATGGGTATGACGCTGAATCGTGATATGCTGCAGCTACTCTTTGGTACAGAGTTTCTATTTTTACTTTTTGAGTTTTGGCCAGATTCTTAAGGTAGACAAGCTGCTCTCCGTAATTCTTCCTGATTGAACTGATTTTTTCGTTATCACTTTTCTGTAAAGCAGAAAGGATTTCTTGACTAGCAACAACTTCCTTTGTACGTTCAGCTACCGCTGATCTTATCGTGTATGCAACAACCCGAGGAGAAAATGTTCGCTGCAAGAATATCTTCATAACTTTATCAATAGTAACATCTTCAGATAGGAATGATTCCGTTTTTCCAAGATGCACTTTAATAACTTCTCGTCTTTCATCAATATTCTTAGGGTAAGGGAATTCCACCGAGAGAAGCCGATTAAGCAAAGCCTCATCGATAATATCTTTCCTATTTGTAATTCCAATAAAAAGAACGCTCCCACCACCAGATTTCAACCCCTCCAATTCACTGAGGAGTATCGTGGTGGCCGGCGCATGCACTGGGTCTCCAAGACGTGATCCCCTCCTTACTGCCACAGCATCAATTTCATCCCAGATTATGATGCTGGGAGATTCCTTCCTGGCCTCACTGAATAATCTTCTGATATTACTTTCCGTCTCACCAACCTCCTTCTGATAAACCTCAGAACCACTTACTACTCTGATCTTCGCCCCTTCTTCTCCAGCTATCGCCTTCGCGAGCAGTGTCTTACCAGAACCTGGAGGGCCATAAAACAAAAACCCGATAGGCGGCTCATACCCCAACTGAATAGCCAACTCTGGGTTAAGAGAGGCCTTAATCTCAGTTATCACTTTTCCAATTACATCGTGTAAGCCACCGACATGGCCATATCTTTCGGTAGGTTTGGTAAACTGCCGTGTCTCTTTAACCATAGTAGAGACTTCTTCTTCAGTGTATGCTGCTACATCCGGGGCGACAGAGACAAAATCATCTATCGTGGGTTTTGGAATTGAGGTGCTCTTTCTTTTAGTGGTACCCTTTCGTAGAGCTTCTCTGAAAGGTGCTTGCACCTTGCTTGTGGCCAATACGAAGGCCTTGTTAATATCAGAAGGTGTTAAATCGCTTTTGCCTAGAGTTTTTAATGCTTGCGATAGGGCATGGAATAGTTTCAGTGGATCTATATTAAGACCTATTTCCTTGCTTCTTCTTCTACATATTTCAACAAGGGACTCTTCCTTCATTTCGTTTAGATTTATCCTTTCAGCTATCAATCTGAGTGATTCTGGAATACTTGCAAAATTGGTTGTAGAAAGAAGAGCTATCCCCCTTATCGGATTATCTTTCAAACTCTCCAGTGATCTCTCCAAGGCTTCACCTATCCGCCGGCTTTCCCTATCTATATCTCCACTAATGCCTTGATTTTTTTCTGAAAAGGCCTGCGCTTGATCGATAAAAATCAAGGTGGGATTAGAAAATATAGCGTTCATTTTATTCTCGAGCTGCTTTTCCGAAACGCCCATAAGCCAAGACGATATGTCTGATGACTTCAGTGTCTCAGGAATAACCTTAATGCCCTCTTTAACACCACGCTCTAACGCTTCCCTCTGAATTGCTTTCGCGAGAAACTTCTTTCCCCATCCAGGATCACTTTCCAGAATAAAGATCTTCGGTGGCGGAGTCGCATACATCTTTGCAAAATGAGGATCTTTATCCTGCAGGCGTAATATGTGGTAATCTATTGAATCGATTAATATTGAGATAGTATCGCTTCTTCCAACAACCTGTTCTAAAGTTACACCTGGAAATCTCGAATCAATACTAAATTTTCTTGCCCATTTTTCAGCTTTTTTTATACGCTTCTTCTTTGAGAACTTTAGAAATCTATAGGCCCGATAGTCTTTGCTGATTAGAAGAAGTGGAAAATGGAATAATATCCTGAACAATCTTCGTCTTCCCCAGAAGAACTGCAAAAATTGAACTTCGTCAACAAGTGCCTTACCCGTCATTTTTCATCAAATCCCAATCCTCCGAATTACTTCTCCAAGTATGAATATGATTAGCAGAATCACAAGGAAAGGCCACCATTGTCTCATCATCCCAAGTGATAGAGTCCCACGCTTCCATTTGTCATAGATTATAGAGCCTACAAATCCAATAATGTAAATAGAAATTACCCCAACAATATACCAAATATTAGGAAGAACATAATTTATCCATCCTTCATGAATCATTGCCAATACTAGCATTGCTGGATTAGGTGTAGCCCAGACCCCTTTCTGATCTATGAGTTGCATCTGGATGCCTGATTCTGCTGTCCAGAACCTTGTGAGTATGCCTGTTTCCTTGTCGTATGTGTATGCAGAGCTGCAATTGCCTCCATCACAATCGGCAAATGCGACAACGAATTCTCTGTAGCTGTGTTGAAGAATAATAGGAGTTGGTTGGTCATCATTTGGCAGTTCTTCGTTTATTACGATTGGTACATTAGGATATATCGGATCTCCCTCAACAAGTTCAGAGGTAACAACAAAATACTTGAAATGACCAGACCCATGATCTAAAGGTTGATCTGTCTCAAAGTTTCTAAGTAAGATGGTTCTATCAGATTCGCCATCATAGACAACACTTATTCTCGTTATTTTTTTCCTATCGAGCTCATCTTGAGGGATTGTGTTAAAGTTGAACCACTCCTTCTTGTCCCAAATAGTGAATTTGGGTTTCCTTGGTTCATCAGCATTAAAATCAATAGGAAAGAATTTGCTTTTGCCGGTAGCGTCAGTCATCCATATGGTGTATTTCTCGCTTTCTGAAATATCGTTGATTGAGATATAATAGTAAAAGTATGTAACTTCCCAGATGTTTAAAGGTTCTTGGAAAGAATATCCGACTTCGGCATAGCCATCTTCAGGAGTCATGGTTATTTCCAGATGATCATCAATTACGTTGATATTGTTGCTCCCATGGATTGAAAGCCATCCGTCAGCTCGATCTGTTGGAACGATAGTAGTTTTTTCACTAACACCAATATTAATTGTGATGTTTTGTTCATTTACGTCACCACTGTAGTAGTTAGAAACAGTTTTTAGCTCAACAAGATTACCTTCAACCGCCATAACTGTCACAGTAGCATCCTTGACATCTGAATAATGTAAGAACTCATATTCCATTTCCATTCCTGGAGTAAGTCCAGGCTGATAAGTAAGGGCATAAGCCGATAGAAATATGATAGTTGAAGCTAATATGATAGCGAAAATAGGGCTTAAAATCAGTGTCATTCTTTTTAATATTTGTAGATTCAACTCTTCTCAACTATAATATGATAATAGATACTGAATTTTCTCATATAAAGGAGTTGCTTCTAGTATTTGGTATTCATTATTATACTGCTGAAGTGACAAATTCTTCATCTATTAGAGAGAACTTTGAAATAACTAAAAATCTATTTGCAGAGTGATTATCTGCGAGCTATTTATATTGAAACGAATTCTATTTTTTAGGGTATCAATTCTATTTCCTAAATCCTTATTTTTTTTCTCATAGAGATTTACAAAGTGGGCATTCATTATTTTTTTATGAGTGTATATTTCTACTTCTGCTTGTTTGGATTCAGGATTAAAAATCCTCAAAATAAGACTATTTCTTAGTTCTCCTTTTTTCATAGCTGAGATAATCAACGATTCCGGCTTAATCTGCACGAATGAAAACTCTTGGGCAAGAGGACCTAGATGCTGAGAAGTTGGGTGTAATATTAAAGGGGTATTATGGTTGTAGGCGTCCCGCCATACTTTGTTATCTTTCCAACCTCCTTCATGAATTACAAGAGAATACCTGAATTCATGTCTTCCGAGACATTGAGCATCGGGGGTACGAAGATCTGGATAAAGACGAGGCCCTGCTCTCCCCTTCCTTGTTTTGAGATCATCACGACTCAACCAACCAACACAACGAAGAAGCGTCAACAAAATAGAAGTACCTTTCTCAATTCGAATAGCTTCATATTCGGGTAATCCCTGGTTGATCAAAGTCATCCCTTTCTCACCATCATTGATACTTACATACGATTGTTGTGGTTGTGTTAAGGACGGCGATTCTTTCCAATCAGTTGCAGATGGAGGTTCAATTGGTCTCCGTACAACATCGAATGAACTTTCAGCATAAGTGCAGTCAGTCATTATATCGGTTGGGAAGATAACTCTTAATCGATGATCTTTTACACAATTATTGAAAATAGTTCTAAAATCGATGCGTCTTACCTTAGAATAAAGAGTTACATAACTTTGAAGCAAACAGTTAATGAACTTATCACTTCGATTAGTCCTGTTTATTGATATCTCTTTTGGTAACTTCAATAGTATTTCAATTTTGAGAGATAAAGAAACTGGACCTTCATCAAGAATTGTTATCTTTGCGGCACATTTTTTAGTAGTGATTTTCCTAGAAAACCTAGCAGGTGAGAAGCTATATTCATCACCCACATCTTCTACATCCTCGAAGAGAAGTACACCATCAAAACAAAAATTTGAAGGTTTGTAGATAATCTTCAAAGTTCCATTCTTATTAGCTGTTATCTGGAAGTATTCATTCTCAATAATATTCTTGTTACCCTTTAATGTTGATGATGAGGTTTCCTCTTGGTTAGATGGAGACAGATAATAGGTCTTAAATCCAAAAGGAGGTATCTTTTCAGCCAGAAAAGAAACCTTGACTTCTCTAGGTTTCCTCTTTTGAGATTCTATTGGTATGCTTATGTTTGCTAAAGCCTTTTCACCATTCTTATCTAAAATAAAATAATTAGAGGGAACATCCTCTTTATCTGAAATAGATAGATTCACATTTGCTATATCGTCACGAAACCAGTTTAGGCAATTAAAGACCATTATTGGAATGGCCCCAGGGTTTGAAAAAGTTGTATTGATCCTGCTGCCGATATAATTGATTGAATCACTGGTAATCTCATCAGATATCTGAAGCGATCTAATGAAACGATGCACCACATCTCGGTGAACCGCATCGATGCCACAGCCACAAATGCTGTCATGGAAATGAGATTGAAGCAGATATTTCCAAGCCTGCCAAAGATGATGTTTAGGATATTCTAGTCCCTCTAACCAAGCTAGTGTGGCTAAGGGTTCAGCGATTTTCTCTAATTTGGTTTGTGTTCGTTCGTTCCATTTCTTTATGGTCATGCGAGTAGACAGCACACTATAAAGCATAAACCAGTATTTCGCTGAACGTAACTCCCCTTCAAAAAAGTCTAGCTTGGGATGACTATCCTTTATTCTTTTTATGAGTTCCTCGAAGTTACTGTGGATTACTTTTGCATTCACGATATTGTCGTTCAGGTATTTTATGATATCAGGTAGTTCAGGTTGTGGTTCAAAAAAGTCTTCACCATTATTGAGTAGCAAGTATTTGGTTCTGGCATATTTGGCAAGGATTATCTTAATACGATGTATAGATTCAAGTGCTTTTTTTGGATTTAATGGGTCTGTACTAATTCCAAATTCATCAGGATTTTCATACCCCAAAGCAGAAGTTGACATATATCCACCTATCTGATGAATCGCTAAGACTTCGTTTCCATCT
>JASMAB010000020.1 GCA_030754585.1 Nitrososphaerales archaeon
AAATATAGACCTGTTAAAGAGATATCGGAGTCTTCAACTACTGGTTCAGCTGTAAATATTATCAGCGGTTTCTCAGTGGCACTTGAGAGCACAGCGTTACCTGTCATCATTATTGTTGGTTCTCTTTTGGGAGGTTACTATTTTGGTGGTTTGTTCAGTGCAGAAATGGATATAAGTTATCATCTTGGTGGAATTTATGGTACTGCTGTAGCAACTATGGGTATGCTTTCAGTTGCAGGTATGATTCTTGGGATGGATGGTTTTGGTCCAATTGTAGATAATGCTGCAGGTATAGCAGAGATGTCTGGTGCACCTAAAGAGCTAAGGGAGAGAATAGATTCATTTGATGCAGCGGGAAACACTACTAAGGCATTAACGAAAGGATATGCTTTGGGCTCAGCTGGGTTAGCTGCACTTCTCCTGTTCCAAGCGTATCTTGCAGAGTATGCGAAAGAAGTGGAAATCGATGTTTCTTCGGTAGTAGTTGACTTGGTTAGACCTGAAATGATAGCAGCCCTTTTTATCGGGGGGTTACTTCCATTCATCTTTTCAGCTTTCGCTATCCGTGCAGTAGGTAAAGCAGCATTCAAAGTTGTAGAAGAGGTTAGAAGACAATTCCGTGAAATACCTGGGATTATGGAGGGAAAAGCTAAACCTGACTATTCTAAATGTGTAGAGATAAGTACAATAGCTGCCCAGAAAGAGATGATTATTCCTGCTCTAATGCCTGTGATTACTCCCCTCATTATTGGTTTCCTACTTGGTCCACTTGCGGTCGGAGCTTTCCTAATTAGTGCAACAGTTACTGGTACTCTTCTCGCATTCATGATGAATACTGGAGGAGCTGCATGGGATAATGCTAAGAAATTTATCGAGACAGGTCAGTTTGGAGGTAAAGGTTCAGAAGCCCACAAAGCAGGTGTAGTAGGCGACACAGTAGGGGACCCATTGAAAGATTGTGCAGGACCATCACTTCACGTACTTGTTAAGCTGATAAACACAGTCTCACTTACCTTCGTAATGATGTTCGTACTCTACGGAGCACAACTATTTGCATAATCATAAATACTGAATTCTATTCATTGCAGAGAACTATTTTCAAATCTTGAAGATATCCTCAATTCAAAGAGATATGCAAATATTTCTGTACCGTATTACTTTCCTTGATTTCGGTTACTTTCTTTTGCTTTTCTTTCCTTTTCGCACTTTCCGCAAATTAAGAACATAAAATTGGTTTTACCATTTGCTAGTTAATTGATTACCTTTCTGAACAAATACAGTGTAGCGCCTAAAGTTAAAACTGCGATTAAACCTATCACTGCATAAGCTGCGATTATTGTGTTCCATTCATATCCGTTTAGCATTAATGCTCTTACTGCGTTTACGGTATAGCTTATTGGATTAAAATTTGATACATTCTGTATCCATTCTGGCATGAAGGAGAGTGGGGTTAATGCTGTACTCATAAACAGAAGTGGAAATGTTAGAAAGGCACCTATCCCGAAAACGGACTCAGAATTTTTTGTTCTTAATCCAATAGCCAGAGAGATTCCAGACCAAGCAAGTCCAAAGAATGCAATAGTTGCCAGTATCAAAAGGAGACCACCAATTCCAGTAACTACAGAAGTACCAAGTAGATATGCTAATCCAAGTATTATCAATGATTGGATAGTTACCCTGAATGCGTCGCTTGTCAATCTCCCCAGTAATATTGCTGACCGGCTAACGGGTGTTACAAGCATCTTATGAAGATAGCCAGAATCGAGGTCATCAACAATTGAGGTCCCAGATTGTAAAGCACTAGAGAATGCATTTTGAAGAAGTATACCTGGTGTTGCGAATGCAAGATAACTTTCAGCTGGAAAATCTGGGATACTTGCGAATTTTGAGAACAATTGTGTGAAGAGTAAAAGAAAAATTATTGGTTGAAAGAGTGAGAAAAAGAGTAAAATAGGATTTCTAATGAGTTTCTTTAAAGATCTCATAAAAAGATATCGGGTATCATGTATCAGAGTCATTGTTTATCTTCGCCTCCTACTAAATATCCCACCTTTAGGATTCTGTACAAGTTCTTCTGTTCGTATTCTTCTTCCAGTATGTTTTAGAAAAATATCGTCAAGAGTTGGAGATGAAAAATTTACGGAAGTGAGTTTTATCTTTTGTTTATCAAATGCACGTACAATATCTGGAATTATGAATCCTGCGTTCTTTGCATAAACTGTTAATCCTCCATCAGAATCAAGGATATTTGTTACTCCTTGAATTTCTCCAAGAATTTTTTTTGCTTTTTCGTTTGTTACGTTTTTAGATTCGTCATTTTCATATGATAATTTGATAGAATCAGCACCAACTTGCTGTTTAAGCTCTTTAGGCGAACCACTTATCACTATTCTTCCATTATCGATTATTGAGAGCTTCCGGCATAGTCTATCTGCTTCCTCCATGTATTGAGTTGTAAGAAACATTGTGATATTTTCTTCTTTATTCAGTTTTTCAAGATATTCCCATATCACATTACGTGATTGTGGATCCAATCCAGTTGTAGGTTCATCAAGAAAGAGTAGTTTAGGTTTATGCACAAGGATTGAAGCAAGATCAAGCCTCTTCTTCATCCCTCCAGAATAATTACGTGCACGCTTGTCCGCGACTTCTTGTAGATCCATAAGTTTCAGGAGTTCATCAACACGTTCCCTAAGCATGTTACTTCGCATTTGCTGAAAGTGACCTTGAAGAGTTAGATTCTCTCGGCCAGTTAGGTCTGCGTCGATAACCGTTTCTTGGCTCTGAACACCAATGATTTTACGTATATTTTGTGGCTCTTTATCTACATTATAACCTGCTACTGTAACTGAACCAGACGTTTTTGCTAGTAGTGTAGTTAGAATCTTAATTGTTGTGCTCTTTCCAGCTCCATTCGGACCCAAGAATCCAAAGAACTCTCCTTCTCGGATAGTGAATGAAATGTCATCAACTGCCTTTGTCCCATCACCGTAAACTTGGATGAGGTTATCGACTTTGATGATTTCAGGCATTTCTTATCTCACTTACTAGATTAGAGCACTCCTGGTTGAAAAGAGATATTATAAAAACTCCATATCCCTAAGGCGATAATTCAATATCATGATGAATGATGAGATATGATAAAATGAGATAAAGTATGAGTCCAGAATTTAATCATTGCCTACCATCTAAAGACTTAATTCCACAGCAAAAAAAGGATTCACATAGTGGAGGGATGGCGGAACGGTAACGCGTCCGCCTGCAGAGCGGATATAAGTGGGTTCAACTCCCACTCCCTCCTCCAATTTCTCATTAATATAATTCGTTCTTAATCGAAAATATCTGTTTTCTTCGAACGATATTAGGCACGTCTTTTTGTTGTCATATATGCAGCAGCAGCAATTGTAGCAACTGCTATTCCAATCGCACCGTATTGAATTGCTAATGGTAGCCCTACAGTTACTTCTGATGTGATTGTTGTTTGTGGATAATGGGTGGAGGTTACTGTTAATGTGGTTCCCGTGGTTACTGCAGATGCTACTGTTGTTGTAGCAGTTTGTGCTGGAAGGGTGCTTGTTACAGTTGCTGTAGCAGTTGTTGTTATTGTGTTCGCAGCTATCGTTGTTGTAGCAGTTGTTGTAGCAGTTGTTGTAGCAGTTGTTGTAGCAGTTGTTGTTATTGTGTTCGCAGCTATCGTTGTTGTAGCAGTTGTTGTGGTTAAGCTCGTTGATGTTACGGTAGTGCTTACAGTCGTAGTAATGGTTGCAGGGACCATAGGGTCCGGATCCATCTCTCCCCCTAAGGCGACAAGAACTGCATGCACCTCTTTATGTTCATATGACCCGACATCGACGGTCTCCTCAAAAGTTTCAAAACCTTCCATTTCAACTCTTATAATAGCTCTAAATGGGTCTCCAACGAAATGTGTGTAAGGGGTTTTTCCCACTTTTAGTCCATCTACGTATACAGTCGCTCCTGAGGGTTTGCTCGTGATGATTGCTTCGCATTCCGTGACGGCGTATGTGGACGGGATCAATGAACCAATCATCGAAAACAAAAGCATAGGAATTAATGCCATAATCAAAAAACCTCTAAATTCATTTAATTTCAAATTCTAACTAATCTCCATAAAAATCAGATTTATAACCGATATTTATCTGTTTCGCGAATAAACTTCAATGAAATATCAAAATTATGTGAATGAAGAATATTTATTGAACAAGTTATTTAAAGAAAAGGTATGCTTAGAATGCATAATAATGTAGATGACTATAGCAAAAGACTATGCATGTTATAGATGCTATTAGAAAGAGAAGAAGTATTAGGAGTTTTTTGGATAAGCCTATTCCAAAGGAAAAGCTTGAAAAAATACTTGATGCCGGAAGACTTGCACCTTCAGCCAACAATAAACAACCTTGGAAATTTGTGGTAGTGCTTGACCAAGAGATACGGAAAAAACTTGCAGATGCTTCGAAATACCAAGAATTTGTAGGTGAAGCACCTGCCGTGATTACTGCTATTGCTCTTAACCCAGACTACGTTATGTCGTGTGGAGTTCCTGGTTACGCCTGTGACATTTCAATTGCTCTAGACCATATGATGCTTGCAGCTGTTGAAGAGGGTCTTGGAACTTGTTGGATCGGAGCATTTTATCAAAAAACAGTAAAGAGGATACTTGGTATACCTGAAAAATATAAGGTGGCAGCTCTACTTCCAATCGGCTTTCCAGCAGAAAGCCCAGAACCCGCGTGTAGAAAATCGCTTGAACAAGTAATCTGTTACGAACACTTCACAGAATAGAAATATCATTACAATACAATATTCATCTATTCGATTTAGATATATATTAGATAAACTATTTTATAATCATGGATCACACACCAGTACATTTCGAAATTCCTACTAATAACGTAGAAAAGCTAAAGAAATTTTATTCAAACCTCTTCGGATGGAAGATTGAAAAAAGTCAAGGACCATTAGATTATTGGACTATAGAAACAGTACCTGTGAATGAACAAATGAAACCGTTGAGACCAGGGATAAATGGAGGAATGTACAAAAGCGAATACCAAAACTTCAAACAGATAAACTATATCTCTGTTGAAAACATAGATGATTACATCAAAGAAGTTGAATCATTAGGAGGAACTATCCAAGGAGAAAAAAAGCAGGTTCCTAATGTAGGTTGGATAGCACACGCATTAGATCCAGAAGGAAATCCATTTGCAATGTTACAACCAATAAAAGTCTAGATATTTTTTTACCTTTTGAAATTATTTAGTTGATAGGCTTTAATCGATAGATTTTGTCATCAAAAGATAGAATGTAAATCTCGCCTTTTTCATCTTCTCCAAAAGATGATATCTGAAGATCAGAGTCTAATAATAATTTCAGATTTGTCACTTTTAAACCATCAAAATCTAGGGCCCATATCAAACCACTACAGAAATCACCATAGATATAACTACCATATATTGAATCCCAGAGGCGTCCACGATAAACATACCCCCCAGTAACAGAACACCCTTCATTATGGTCATATTCAATTATAGGTGATGCAAACTTTTCGTTGTTGCACTCAGAAACCGAGTCTGGATAGCAATGAAAACCTTCCAGCACATTCCATCCATAATTTCCACCTTTCTTTACAATATCTACCTCTTCAAATTTATTTTGACCTACGTCACCTACCCAAAGTAGACCGGTTACAGTATCAAAACTAAATCGCCAAGGATTGCGTAACCCATAAGCCCAGATCTCACTTTTTGCATCATCTAAACCTACAAAAGGATTATCTGGAGGAATACGGTATTTCTCCTTATCAGATGATTCACTCACATCTATTCGCAAGATAGAGCTAAGAAGAGTTTCTTTATTTTGTCCATTTCCGTGAGGATCTCCTGCACTTCCACCATCACCCAATCCTATGTATAGGTAACCATCTGGACCAAAGGCAATATGACCCCCATTATGATTCGAATATGGTTGATCAACTTGAAGGATAACTAATTCACTGTCGATATCAGCTTTTTGTTGGTCATCAAAAGACATAGCGAATCTCGAAATTATAGATCTCGAAGGAGATGAAGCCGTATAATAGACATAAAAAAAACCATTACTTTTGTAGTTTGGATCGAATGCCAAACCCAATAATCCCTCTTCACTACCAGAATCATTAACCCTATCTTTTATGTCAAGAAATACATTTGAAGACTCAACATCATCATTATTTGGAAAAATAAATATTTCCCCCTCCTGAAGAACAAGAAACAAATAACCCGAACCATCTCCAGCATGTGTTAAAAAAACCATCCTCTGGAACGAAATATTTGGAAAGGCTACTTCTACGGACCACTTCTGAATAGAATTTTCTTCCTGTTCAATACTTTTCCCGGGTAAGTCAAGAAGCTCATCTTCTTGAGGTGATTCTGATGTTAAGACCAAGAAGATCACAAATCCTATAGAAACCAACACTATCATAGCTGCAAGAGGCAAAAATTTGGAAACTACCCTGCTGGATTGCAATTTGAGACAACAAGCCCCTTATCCCGAATATATAGGTATTTTCTTTAGAATAATTACAAAATTGAATGTCTGTACTTTCTCAGAAAAACAGCTATAGAGTTTTTTCAATACGTTTATACGTCTATCACCTTTCAATTTACCAAGATTGATATGAATCTAAAAGTTACTATTGATGAAAAATCAGTAGAGTTAAACTCTTATGTAGAAATGGTATTCTCAAAAGTTATTATCGCCTTGATAAGTACTTTAAGAGGAACAGAAAACTGGGAGAAAGTGCAACTCGAAATAGAAAGTTAGAAGATCTGGAACCCTAGGTAGAATATAACAATTATAATCCAGATTTCTTATTTTTTTAGAGTTTAGATCGAATTGCACCTACAGCTTTATCTCCTGCAGACCTGGGTAGACCGTCAATACTGATCACACCGAGACTGGTCTGTAATTTAACATCGCTGGATCTCATTGTCCGATTAGTATGAACATCTTGGATTATACCATAGCCATATGAATCCACAGCATAACCAAACCATACAGGAGAAAAAAATAGCAATCTGTCTATCTGTGATTAGTAATGTTCTAGGATGAATCTTCTTCGCAAGCCTCCTCTGGCGTACCTTCAATAGGACAGTCTCTGTCACTTAGAATAATCTTCTCTGCGTCTGCCAAAAGAAAAAAATCATTAACTAATTCTGTGATAAACTATAAAAAAATTTATTGGTGAGCCACACGATAATACATCTTTATATGGATGGAAAAGAACTTTAGGATAAAGGTATACTTGCCGCAAATGAGAAAGTCGTTTTTCAGACTACCCAAAGAAGAGTAAAGAATGCTATTCACCCAACATCCATAATTGTTACAGACAAACAGATAATCATCCGCTCACCAAAATTAGGTGGAGCAAAAGTAAGCGCCTTTGGCTACGGAAGACTCCAGAACGTTAAAATTAAAAAGAAGTTTTTCACAAGCTCAATTGAAATTAAAACAATGACAGACAAAGTAGACGTAGGCGGTACGCCGAAAAACTCTGGATCCGGAATTCTACGAGCTATGCGATCTGTAATGTAAAGTTCTAATAACTTCGAGTTGGATCCTTAACTACGGTTTCTAACTGTTGCTCTTTATGTCGACGTGAGAACTTTCGTCCCCCAATCATAGTTAAGAGAGATCTAAGGAAGACCAACCCAAAAGAGAACATAACCAAATCACCCAAAATAGGGAATTTTATGCTTGTTGAAGAGATCAAAGAGAAAAAGATAGAAATTAGATGGCCAGGTACATCAGAAACTCCACCCATATATTGAACTGAAATATTTGTGTTGAACATAGGAAGAGATATTTCGCTTACCATGTTTATGAAAAGAAGGAAATACCAAACTTCAATAAAAACAATAATAATGCCGACTAATCCTTTAAATTTCACACGTTTATCAGCATATTCCTTAATAAAGAGTAAAAAGGAAACAAGAAGCCCCACAGCAATTATAATATTACGATCTATAAGTAGAAGATAGATACCGTATGAATTCGCGATACTGTTTCCGGTTAAAGGAAGCACAATAGTTAGAATAAGCGAAACGGTACCACGAAACATTGCTCTAAAGGTATTCATTATTTAGATCTCACCTCAGACGAAGTAAGAGTGAATGATACAAACGCTATCCGTGAAGACGGTAGTTTTAATGCCATATCACCTTGAAGAGAAACTGTAACATTGATGTTTTTAGCGTCTTGATATTCTGAAGTAATCATAGGAATTCTTATTGTCCCAGTAAAGTTGTTTCCTGGATCTACAGTGATAAGTTCATCACCAACGCCTAAATGATCCCCAAAATTAAGCGTATCAAATACTGTTATCGTCAGATCAGCATTATTCAAAGAGAACAAATAACCATTATTATTGATATGAATGTTCACAACAGCAGTTGTAGTAGCACCAGCCTCAACAAATTGAACCCCATGCGTTGCCTGCATTGAATCAACACTAATTCTTGATGCATCATAAGACATCGCTGCTGTAAGCAAGCTAATTGTTATACATAAGATAAATAAGATTAACCGAACAACCCTCAAAACCTGAGACATTATTAGCTAATCAGCAACAAATCTTAGATATAAGAACTGCGGAATTATACCTGAATCAATAACCTATCCTTAATTCAATAAGTACCGGCTTTATGCTGAAAAAAATCAAAGAAGAACGGAAGGGGTTGGATATACCTAAAAAAACCTATTACGTTTTAATCTATTAAGAAAGTCTACTGAGGGGCCCATTTGAGCTGGATTTCGGAGTAATCGACTTGTAGTAAGTTCCCCGTAAATGGAATAACCTGGAATAGACTTACTACGGAGATTATCCAGCATCTCCAAATTATCTGGAAATAGAGGTTTAATTCCAGCCATCTCAGTAAGATGCGGTACCAAAGGCGTAATTTTATCTCTCTTTGAAAGAACAGGGAACAAAGTATTTGAATCCTCTTTTGTCTTTAGGAATGGAAAAAAAGATTCATCTTCACCTGTAGCATCAGCCTGTTCATCCCTTCTATGCAATCTCTTTAACCTCCATTCTAGATCTTTGTCCAACTATATCAACTACCCCAGACAAATCACCTATTTAAAAAAATACCGGACCAATCCAAAAAAATGGCTCTAATTAATCCGAACTTAAATTTACGTCTGAAAAAAGGAAGTAACTGAACTTCTAAACCAATTCAAAGCAATCTAGAAATGGAATGATAAATTGCCACAATCCATGGGTGGCAATACAATACCTTCCCTAGATATTACTTTAGTAGCTGAAAATGATACTTGGAATGAATGATCCCCAAATATCATGTTTTTTTATAAAAACATCAATCAAAAATTAGAATCACCGAGACACTATTATTCAGACTCATTTTTAGTAAATCTAGAATACTCTGGTTTTGTTATCCCAATATTAACAAAGCTTAATGGGAACCGTTTACCTAAATGAATATATGATAAATCAATTAATTAATGTTTATCAACCTTGTTGTTTGAGCTCTATAGATGGAAAGGATAAACAATTATGAGAACAGATACTATTGTTATGTGCCCAATATGTAAAAAGATGCTGCCTCACACTATTGCGTTAAAAGAACACAAACGCAAAGAACATGCGTATTAGCTCGTGGAAACCAAGATAATAGGAACCGAAAGTCCATTTAAAAGCAAAAAAATCAATATCATTCTAAATTGATCATTGCATAGATTAAACAACTGAAAAAAAACGCATGTGTCATTAATTCCTAATTTTAGCTATATCAAACAGTGACCTTAACAATTTGGAGATCTGGTGAAATAATACTACTAGATGTTACTGCTACAAATAGAGAACAATTCGGATAATAAACAAATATTAAAATAGTATAACAAACCAAATTATATTATATTGAGCGCAAAAATTGGTAAACCCGCACCGCCATTCGAGATGGCAACATATTTTCCAGTTAAAGATGAAGATAAGAATGTTCAACTAGAGGACTATAAAGGGAAATGGCTTATCCTGTACTTCTATCCGGCTGACTTTACTTTTGTTTGTCCAACAGAATTAAAGGAATTAGGAGAACAATACAGTACAATACAGGAACTAGGAGGAGAAATTCTAGCAGTAAGTACTGATACAGTTTTTACTCATAGAGCTTGGTTGGAAACTGAGAAACTTCTAAAGGATGTGAAGTATCCCTTGGCTGCAGATCATACTGGTAATGTTTCGATTGACTATGGAGTAGATGATGAAGATACTAATCTTTCTCAAAGAGGTGCATTCATCATTGATCCAGATGGGATTCTGAAAATTATTTATACAGTGGATACCCCTATCGGAAGAAATTCAAATGAAATTGTAAGACTTCTTAGAGCACTCAAATTCGTTAGAGAAAATCCAGCAAGAGCATGCCCAGCAAGTTGGAATGAAGGAGCAAAGACATTAGAACCCTCAATAAAGATGGTGGGTCATGTCTATGAAGCACTTGAAGGAACGTAATAATGCAATAGATTTTATTCCATACTAACAAAAAAAATACAAATCTGTTAACCGAGCTAAAGACATACCCAAGCGAGAGCAATGCTTAAAGAACACAGGAAACAATTTCAAATAAGATAAGTGGTCCAGTCATTGCAGATAGAATCTCCTAAATGGACATTCATTTTCATTGCTTTATCAGTGGCAGGTTTCTTGTTTCAGATGGTTACTAACTTCTGGGGATATTTTGCTTTCTTCCCGGCTTTTGCTTTTGAATCACCCTGGATGTTTGTAACTTCCATCTTTCTTCACGCAGATATAGAACATCTTTTCTTCAATATGTTAGTTCTATTCTTTTTAGGCATTAACCTTGAGAGAAGTATTGGCAGGAAAGCATTTGTGATTCTTTTCTTCGTTTCAGGGATAGTTGGTAATTTAGGATATTTAATTACTGCAATGATGTTGGGAGGTAACGCATTTACACCAGCAATAGGTGCATCTGGTGCAATATACGGGATAATTGGCGCTCTTGCAACCCTTGCTCCCATGATGATGGTGTTCATTGGAATGATGCCAATGCCCATGATACTTGTTGCAGTATTTTGGGGATTCATGGATTTTGCTGGTCTTTTCGCACCATCAGATATTGCACATGGAGCACATTTGGGAGGAATGTTTGTTGGAATCGCCTTTGGACTCTATGTTAGATGGAAGGTCCATCTAAGGGTTAACAGATATTAAAGATAATCAAGAATTTCATTTAATGATAATTACAGAGTAAAAGTTCATAAGACTCTATTTATCATGTCGAAATTAAGGTGGAATCTCTTGATATCTCCAGTTTTAGATAATGTTGATAAAACAATTCTAAATTCGCTTCAGAGGAATGGGAGAGTCCCTTATTCCGAGATTGCGAAAAAAGCTGGGGTATCTGAAGCAACAATAAGGTACCGTATAAAACGCTTACAAAAAAAAGGAGTAATCAGAGCTTTTACGGCTATATTAAACCCGGCATTAATAGGGTTTTCAATAAGTGGAGCTATTCTAATGAAGCTAAAACCTACTCACGTCAAAACAATAACTGAGAAATTAATAGTTCTACCAGAGACGAGTTACATTTATCGTAGTACAGGTGAATATGATATCGTCACTGTTGTTTATGCACATGACATCAATCATTTTAACGAATTTGTAAAAAAAGTAAAGATGATTAACGGTGTAAAAGATGTCCGAATTTCAGTCACGACAGAATTGATAAAAGCTAATCCAACATTTGCACTATAAGTCCCTTAAAATATGGAAGTTGGTTGGGAGAATAGTGGAAACAAAGTATTGTATCTGGATAAGCAAAGATTATTGATAAATATCAAAATGGATGGAGTAATTTATGGTTAAAGAAAATAAAGAAACCCATACATCTAAAAAAATGTATAACCGTGCTAGACAGACAATACCAGGAGGAGTTAATAGTCCAGTAAGATATTATGCTCCATTTCCATTCTTCACTGCAAAGGCTAATGGTTCTAAGATAGTTGATATTGATGGTAATTCGTATATTGATTATTGTATGGCATATGGTCCTTTGATTCTGGGGCATGGAAACCCTAGAACAATAGAGGCAGTAAGAAAGCAGATTCCAAATGGGTCCATATTTGGTACTCCAACTGAAATAGAGATAGAATTTGCAGAGATAATTGCTAAATCTGTTCCTTGTGTCGATATGATTAGAGTGACGAATAGTGGAACTGAAGCAACCATGCATGCGATACGATTAGCACGAGGATTTACTGAACGTAATCAGATTGTTAAGTTTGAAGGATGTTATCATGGAGCACATGATTATGTTCTCGTTAAAGCGGGTTCAGGAGCCTCAACTTTTGGAGATCCAGATTCATTTGGGATACCAAATGATACGATAAAGAATACGATTCTGTTACCCTTCAATAATATAGATGCTTTCGAAAAAACTGTTGAAAAGAATGGTGATGAAATAGCAGCTGTGATATTAGAACCCGTGATAGGAAATGCTGGAGTAATCTTACCGAAGGATGGTTTCCTTCAAGCAATAAGAAAAGCTACTGCTGAGAAAGGGATATTACTAATATTTGATGAAGTGATTACAGGGTTCAGGTTAGGTCTAGGTGGAGCACAAGAATACTACAATGTGAAACCGGATATAGTGACATTAGGAAAGATAATTGGTGGAGGATTTCCAATAGGTGCATTTGGTGGAACTAAGAAGATTATGTCTCTCAATTCACCAATTGGAGATGTTTACCAAGCAGGAACCTTCAGTGGAAATCCAATATCTATCACTGCCGGGTTGACTGTTCTAAGACAACTAATGGATGGAAGAAAGAGAATTTATGACGTGTTAAGAAAAACTGGAGAAAAGATGAGGAACGGTCTGAGAGAACAAGCTGAAGATGCTAAAGTCCATGCACAAGTTAACGGGTTATCTTCTATGTTTCAGATATTTTTAACGGATAATCCAGTCAACAACTATAAGGATGCTAAATCTTCAGATTTTAATAAATTTCAACGATATCACAAAATCCTTCTGAACAGAGGAATATTTGTACCTCCATCGCAATTTGAAACATGTTTTCTTTCAACGGCACATACAAATGAAGACATTGAAAAAACAATTGAAGTGATGGGTTCTGCACTAAAGGAGATTACGAGGGGTTAACGTGAGGCTCGTTGCTGGAACAAGGGGAAGTAAGCTAGCACTTATTCAGACAAACGAAGTTGTTCGAAACTTAATGCAAGTGATAGAGGACATAGAAGTGTCTAGAGCAATCATAAAAACTTCTGGTGATAAAATGAATGAGCAATCTATACCTTCAATAAGTGGTGAAGGTGCTTTTGAAAAAGAAATCAATAGTGCAGTAGATAAAGGCGAAGTGGATTTCGCGGTCCATAGTATGAAAGACCTTCCTATC
>JASMAB010000021.1 GCA_030754585.1 Nitrososphaerales archaeon
CACAATAGTCTTAATATGATCAATTTGATCTAAACTAATATTTTTTATTTGAGTATCTACATCAAATTGTCTAAAATCATAAAATGGACCTTCATTAATATAAAAATAAACATTAAAAGTATTCTTTTCACCAATATATTCTAGCATCCAAGCACCTGAAAGTATTGTTGCAGTTGGATTTACTTTATCCATCCCCTTATATTTGGGAGCGCTTCCGTGTGCAGGTTCAAACATAGCATAATTATCACCAATGTTAGCGGAATAGATACAGCCAATACTACCCACTAGGCCTGATGACTCTTCAGATAATATGTCCATAAAGAGATTGGTACTCATTACGATATTATGATCAAATCGTTGAGGATTCTTAACAAGTTGTTGTGAAAAATTATCTACAAAGTAATTTTCCCATTCGATTTCAGGATAATTTTTTGAAACTTCATCAACTAATTCAAGGAAAAAGCCGTCTGTTTCTTTTAAGATATTTCCTTTATGGATCGCTATAACTTTCTTCCATTTTTTGTCTCGAGCCATTTTGAAAGCGTAATCTGCAATTCGTGTACACCCTTTCCGTGTAATCTTTCGGATTGTAATGGCACAATCATCACTTAATCTATGCTCTAACCCAGTATACATACCTTCAGTCCCTTCACGAACACAGACATAATCTACTTTGCCAAGAGGACCAACTTGGTTAGGGAAAGTCTTGATAGGCCTTACGTTCGCATAAAGTTCAAAAAACTGTCTAATACTCACTGCAACGCTTTTTGGCGTACCAGGAGTTGGCAATGTGGTTGTTGGACCTTTATAACATGCATCAGAAGATTTCAATATTTCCCAGGTTTCAGGTGGGATAAATGACGAACCACCATTTTTTTGCCACCATTCAAGGCCCGCATCACACTGTATCATTTCAGCCCGAGTACCAACAGCATTAAAAACAGTCAACATAGCGTCAACAAGTTCAGGTCCAGCACCATCTCCACGAATAAGAGCTATTTTTTTCGCCATTATTATTTCACAAGCAACTAGAAAATATGGGAGTAGTTAAGCGTTTTTTTGAATACTTTAGCCTTTGAGAATATATGATCATTGTCTTCTTTTGTAGGCTAAGAAGATCAAAAGAATGATGATTCCAATAAAGCTAATTGTTATTGCAATTGTTTGAGGGTTCAAAAAAGAATCGTCAAACTGGATTAAGGAATCATTAGAATCAGATTCCTGTAATGACCAAATGTCTCCACCCCATATATTTTCAAAAGTTGAAGATTCAAATATTAATTCTGATTCGTTAAAGACCTTAAAGTAGCCTTTTATTGGAGCGCTAATATCACTAACATCTATAATCGCTTCGACATTTTCTTCAGGAACATTGGCTTCACCTATTCTAGAATCTCCAGAAAATAATTGTACTTTCCACCCAGGATTAAGTCCATTTATAATGATTTTATGTCCATATAGTTTGAAATTGTCGATAATATGCTGGTGATCATAACCCCATATTCCTGATCCGAAACCCAGATGATTATTTGATCTATCTATTATTCCGGTCCAGTTCAATGTTTTTTCATCATCGATGAAAAGAGTAATGTTATCGTTTTGGACTATTAATCGAACATTATGCCAGATGTCATCTTCAGTCCTTGTATCATTTACATAAATTAGGTGGTTACCTATAAAATCCTTTAGCAACGCTATATGATTGGGTGATGGATCTCCTTCTCCGTAGTCTTTTCCATATTCTTCTTTGCTGTTATAATAGTTGTCAAATTCTATTCCGTAACCGGGTGCACTTTTTCGTGGACATGGTTTTTCAACTTCACGGCAATGAAAACCTAGAAAACCGCCTATCCCGGGTTCATAATCCCAATCTTTGTAGAACATAAATATTAGACCATCTGCTCCGTTACCCCCTCCAATTTTGTAGCTAAACTCGATGGTCATAGGAGATGATACATTATGTTTCAACCACATCACACCGACACGTTCAGAACCTGGTTCTGTCAGCATAATGTTTTCAGAGTTAGTATTCCAATATGCTGCATTTAGAAATATCCAGTTTGAGTTCGGATCCTTGGAAAAATCATCTATAACAAGAAGTTGATTTTCCTCTTTCACCATAACTAATTCCAAATCTTTCTCAAGAGAAATGGGTAACAAAAATATAGAGACTAATACAAGGATCAATCCAAAGGTTGTTATTTTAGGAATAAGCAAAACTCATAACTTATTCAAAGTATGCATCTTCCAGCAATTTATTTGTTACTATGATATATGCCGCATTATCAAATAACCTCAGACTGGTTTTATGGAGAATTATTCCCTTTTTTTAAAAAATCAGAGATTCTTTACAGAAAGTCGAATTTGAGTGAATATTACATACCCATACCAGGCATTCCGCCCATTCCGCCCATTCCGCCCATTCCGCCCATTCCGCCCATTCCTTCTCCACCTGGGGGTCCTGGAGGCGCTTTCGTTTTAGATGAAGAGATTACATCATCTATTCGGATTATCATACTGGCTACTTCTGTTGCTGACTTGATTATTTGTTCCTTTACAGAAACCGGCTCTAAAACATTCTTTTTATATGTGTCACCGACTTTTCCCGCTAATACGTCTATTCCGTACCATTGGTTTCCACCTTCTTGTTTAGATCTGAGTTCTACTTGTGTATCTATTGCGTCCATACCCGCATTTTCAGCTAATGCTGAAGGTATTGATTCAAGTGCATCAGCAAATTTTTGGACTGCAAGTTGTTCTCTACCACCTAATTTATTTGACCATTTTCTTAATTCATTTGCGATATAAGCTTCAGGTGCGCCTCCACCAGCAACTATAGCTGGTTTTTCAACAACATCTTTAACTACCATAAGTGCGTCATGGATTGAACGATCTGCTTCATCAACTATTCTTTGTGATCCACCTCGAATAAGAATAGAAACAGCTTTCGGATTTACACATCCCTCAATGAATACCCATTTATCATCTTCCATTTTACGTTCTTCGACAAGTTTAGCATTACCAAGGTCATCTGAAGTGAGGTCTTCTAGACTAGTCACTACTCTTGCACCTGTTGCTTTGGCCAGTTTAGTTAAGTCGCTTTGCTTTGCTCTACGCACAGTAAGAATATTCTGTTTTGCTAGGTAATGTTGGGCAATATCGTCTATACCTTTTTGACAGATCAATGTGTTTGCGCCAACATTCACAATTTTATCAACCATACTTTTTAACATTCGATTTTCTTCGTCCATAAACGACTTCATTTGTGCTGGATCACTAATTCTAATCTCAGCACTTATCTCAGTTTTCTCTATCTCAATTGGAGAATCAATAAGAGCTATCTTTGCATTTTCAACTTTTTTTGGCATACCTGCATGAACTACTTCTTTGTCCAAGATCATTCCTTTAATTAGACCTGTTTCACGAATAGAACCTCCGGCCTTCTTCTCAACTTTTACATTTTCGATATCTACGTAATTACCGTTTTCTCTTTTTTCGGCAACATTAAGGATTGCATTTACAGCTATCTTAGCTAACTCCTCACTTTCATCAGATACAAGCTTTGACCTTAAACTTGTCTTTGCAACTTTGATTAGACTTGCGGTATCATCTGCAGAGATCTTTATGGCAATCTTTTCAAGTATTTTTAGTGCCTGTATCTCTGCTTCTCTGTAGCCATCAACTATGACAGTTGAATGAACATTTTTTTCTAGAAGGGTCTCAGCGTGTTCCAGCAATGCACCCGCAAACACCACTGATGAAGTTGTTCCATCACCTACTTCTTGGTCTGTTGCTTTAGATATCTCAATCATCATTTTTGCAGATGGGTGTTCCACATCTATTTCTTTCATAATTGTGGCTCCATCATTTGTTATCGTTACATCACCCATGCCATCAACAAGCATCTTGTCCATCCCTCGAGGCCCTAGAGCAGTCTTTACAACCTCTGCGATCAATTTCGCAGCCATTATGTTGTTCTTCTGAGCTGTACGCCCACGAGTTTGAGCCGAACCTTCTTTTAATATAATAACAGGTTGTCCAGATTGATTTTGTGTTGACATTTATAAATTACCTTAGGGTCTTAGGGTTTTTTCATCTGTTTAATAATCTTTTTCCTAAACATGGCTTTGTTTAATGTGTAGATTTCTGGAGGGCCTTTTTAAGCAACATATCGATTTTTAAACAGAAGATACTTTTTACAAAGCCCCTGACATTAATCAAATTATTGAAAAGGATAATGAATTATTTCTAAAGATGTTGTAAATTAATTGTAATTGTAAATTAGTGATCTAATATCTTTCTTTTTACGGTATCTATACCGGGGGTTTCTAATGGGTCTTCTTTTCTTAGAATTGCCGTGTAGATTGAAGCATAGTCAAGCAAATATAAGGTTCTCATGGTTCTACTAAGATAGTCTTTTCCTTTTTCCCAGATCTCATAGACTTCGAATCCAGCATCTTCGATTATTTGTTTCATTACTTTGAACCGTTTGGAGATTTTGGATGATTCTTCTGGATGCCTGAGGAATAGAGGTTTAAATTGTCTTGAAGTGTTTCTTGTCCATATTTCCACTTCATTATGGCAGATCTCAGGAATAATGGAAACATGCGCAAACATTTTTGCGTTTTCATTCAGTGACGCTTGAAAACGGGTTGCTACTTTTCGATTTTTAGCTGAAACATAAATTAACGGAAAACCATTAAATATTTTGGTTGCTAGTTTCTTTGAAGGGTTCTTTTCGATTGGTGTATCAACAGCTATATCTTGTTGGAGTTCTTTAACTGCCTGTTTTGATGAATCAAGTTGTTTCTCAATCTCCCCCAAGAAACATAATTCTTTCAAGATGTTTCCTGCAGGGTAGAAAAGGTAAGGAAAAGATGCCCTGGATACACCAAGATTCTTGATTTTTATATAAGATATGGTATTTTTTTCGCAAAACTTCTCTAATCTGCCACCAGATGAAATACCTGCGATTTTACAACCTTTTTTAAGAGCGTCCTTCATCATTTTAAGGACTTCTTCAGTATCACCTGAGCAGCTTACTCCTAAAACAAAATCGTTCTTTCCAACAAATTCAGGAAGGTCATAATCTTTAAGGACAATAAATGGTATTTTAAGAACCGGTTCTAACCAATTTTTCAATATATCTCCGGGTGCTGCAGAGCCTCCTAAACCAGCATATAATATTCGGCTTGGATGAAACCCATCATATTGAGATATTTTTAAGTGTGAAGCATCTTGAAAATGAGATGGCCATTTTTCATAATGTTCATGTAGACCAGATGAATCAACTGCGCAAACATCCTGACGGGATAACATTACCTTGAACTTTAATGAGCTGACTAATAAGCAATTAGCAGTCTAAAAATATATGTGTAATTATTATTTTTAGTAAGGTTCAACTCCTTAGTCAATCCTGAACATAAAAATTAAAGAAAGAGAAATCAAGATGAAGCGAACTTTAACTTCAGATGAATCTCTGGATCTAGTGCTAGAGACGGCTGGGAATGATAGAAAAGTAAAGGATCAAAATGAAAACTTTAGAGGGGTTAAAATGAATGAATTAAAAGATTACCTTAATAATAATCTTGGGTGGAAGCCTAAACAGTCAATCAATAGCGATAAATTCCTAATAGAAAGGACATCCTAATCAATAAACTTCATAGAAACTCTTCATACCTGTTGGTATTAATCGTCTATTTTTTCTATGACTACGGCTGTGCCTGTTGCTGAGATAGCTACTACACCCATTTGGAGTCCAAGATCAGTCGTTTCCAAATCCAGTCCTACTACTGCATTGGCACCCAAATTCTTGGCTTTTTCACTTAATCTATTGATGGTTTCAATTCTTCCTTTTTCAAGTTCAGTAGTGAATGAAGTTATCTCTCCTCCAAAAGCGCTCTGAAATCCTGCAATAATTTTTCCTTTAACTCCCCTTGTTCTAGGAGTTATAGATGTAACAATTCCAAACACCTTCGTTATCTTATGTCCAGCAACAGTTGGTGTAGTTACGATCAGAAACTTTGAATCTGAAATTGTTTCTATAGAAGTACCACAGGATTTGCATGTAACAGCATCATCGAGATTTTTCTTTCCACAGTTTGTACAATAACTCAATATACTCTTTCCTTTCTAATTCCTTGGCTCATATAAATAATTTTTTTTATCTAATTCCTAATTGAAAAAATAATGTAATATTTTAGCTAGGTTTTCCTTAAGAATATTTTGATAATGCTGGGTCTTACTGCAAATACGATCATTGATAACCCAACGATCATCTTAAGAGCGTCAAAAGGAAGAACAAACTCGATATTTATGATAGCTTGAATTTCGTATATCATAACTAGAACTCCATATAACAGGATAAAGCCCCTCACTAAGATGTAAAAATCAAGCATATCGTCTGAACTCAATTACTATTACCCTATATTTACTCCCCCTATGACAGGTTATATATTTCACGTTTGTTTTTGATGGTTGGTTGATGGATTAATATACCATTTACTGTCTCTTTATGTCGTTATAAGCCTAATTAAGATCGTATAAGTGGAGATAACTATATTTTAATGGAATAATATGCAGTTTTACGGATTATTATCGTTGAAAAGGGAGAGGCAAGGGATATTACGGTGCATATAGAGATTTTTAAGGCAAATTTATGATAGTTAAGAGAATCTAATCCAAGGAGTATCTTTATACTGTCTATCCTTGATGGAAACCTTATCTTCTAAGCCTGATTAGCAGGTGATTACGGGAATAGTTATGGGAAACAAAATACAATGTGCCCACATTTTAGTGGAAAAACAGAGTCAAGCCCTTAGAATTATGGAGAGAATTAGGAAAGGAGAAAAATTCGGAAAACTTGCACGTGAACTATCTTTATGTCCTAGTGCAAAAAGAGAAGGAAATCTGGGTTATTTCGGGAGAGGCCAGATGGTTAATGAATTTGAGACTACAGCGTTTAAGCTTCAAGTTGCAGAGATATCAGATCCTGTAAAAACAAAATTTGGATACCATATCATCAAAAGATTATCGTAAACTCAAATATTACTGATTTTATTTAACTACCATTAATTTTTTATTGTTAGACAAAGACACGAATAGTTATTTGGTATGAAAGATTTTATTGAAATATCTATTTTAAGATATTTGTGTCTTTGACACTTAACCTTATAGTTATGAGTACCCTCTTCCTACGCTATTGGATTCAAGTCTACATCTGCAGACTCTTTTTCAGAAGATGGTATAAACCGGTAGATCACGCAGCCTATGATTATCAATATAACACCAAAGAATCCTACTTCAGCCTGAAAGGTTCGATGGTTAAACTCAATAGCACCCGGAACCGGGTCAGGATTTTCATAAAAATGGACAGACTGCATTACAAAGACTGCATAGAGTAGGGCTATGGCCCCCAGTAAAACCAAGGTTCCGCCTAAGACTCTGAGTTTCTTACGGCGAGGAGAAAGATGCATAAAATTCCTATTCCACTAAATATAGTTTCAATTAAATAATATTTAAATTTAATGAAAATAATGTATCAAATACCACAACTTTATTGTAGCTAGATAAAACCCAAACACAACTGCTGTTTGCAACATTGAAGAAAAAGAAAAGAAAATGATTAATGGGCCCGCTGGGATTTGAACCCAGGACCTCCGGCTTCGCAGGCATACGCGCATATTCAACTCAGCGCCCTATTCTGGAGTGTCATTCACCTATCCATACTAGGCTACGGGCCCATGCTTATGAGTAGCTAGAGTTTTGGGATAAGAGTGTATCGGGAAGTTTTTTTAGAGTTGTTCTGATAGTAATTTAGCAGCTTTTTTTGTTCCTGTATCTACTAGATATGGACCGAGACGAGGCCCTCTATCAGTACCAATCAGAATGTTGTAGAGTTTACTGAATAGTGTTGAAGGAAGAATATTGTTTGATTTTGCTGATTCAAAGATCTGGTTTTGTATAGTATCTGATTCAGGTGATTTATTTAGAAGATTCACTATTTCAGTTATTGCTTTTCTTTCCAAGTCATCAAGTCCAACTTTAGACTTTTCGGTAACTTGGAACTCTTTAACCCATTTGGAGATAAGCATAATTTTCAAGTTGAACTCTTCTGTTGTATGACTAATTGTTCGATAACTTTTCAGCTTTTCAACTACATATTCTACAGGATCATTGGGAGCCACACTAGATAGTTGAGCAATTAGCTTGTAAGGCGCATGTATACTTGGAATTGGTGGCGGCTTGAAATGGTTGATATATTCATAAAGGCCTTTCAACTTTCTGAGTTTAGCAGGGTTTTGCTCTTTTATTTTTCCAAAATATAGATCTTCAAGTGAATCATATTCATCCATATATGTTGGGATATCTTCAACAGAAAGGTTTCTAGTACCTGCTATCCGTTTGAACATAAGAAGCAGAAGAGATTGAGGAGTTCCGTATGTCAACCAAACTTGGGGAGTAAAAACATTACCTAACGATTTAGATATTTTTTTGCCTGACTTATCTAGGAATAACTCATATGTTACATGATAGGGAGTGATATACTCAAGTATATTTTCAGATATCCAATCATTTACTTTCACCGAATCAGCAATATCCTTTCCGTATGCTTCAAAACGAATATTTAATGCGGCCCATCGAGCTGAAAATTCTCCTTTCCAGCTCAATTTCCCGTTCCCCATAGTTACATCCACTTTTCCTTCATCACCACACCCATCGATCTTTTGTCGCCCTACCTCTGCGCCAACACATCGATACTCCACTCGTCTTGAAGAAGGGTCATAACTGTGGGCTTCTGCAACATATAGTCGTCCACAAGATGGGCAAATTGGATAATATGGAAGTACATCCTGAAATTTTTTTTGTCCTAGTATCTCCCCTATCTTCTCACCTATGCGCTGACTATTTTCTAGGATTTTGACCACTTGCTCTGTTAATAATCCACTTCGATATGCGTCCAAACCGCTCTGAAATTTGTATTCAATATTCAATTTATCTAATCCATCTGTAAGAATAGAACTCATGTGAGCTCCATAAGACGCGTGACAATCGAATGGGTCAGGTATCTTAGAAACAGGATGCGCCAGATAATCATTTAACCAATTAGGTAAACCATCTGGAACTTTTCTTAGACCATCCATATCATCTGAGTAAGCAATAAGCTCAGATTGATATCCCAAATTATTTAGAGATAAAAGAATACCATATGCCCTAATAGCGTCTCCAATACTGCCCACATGAGGTATTCCAGAAGCACCTAATCCACTCTCTACTCGTATAAGGTCAAGTGAACGCCCTAATTTCTTTTCTCTTTTTACAAGTTCAGTGGCAACTTTATCAAGCCAAGTTCCCCTTCCAATAATTTTTTCTTCTTTCAAATCTTCTTCACCATGTAGGGCCCTTCAATTTTGTAACCCAGCTTCTTGTAATACATTCTTGTCCCTATTGCACTCATAACCAAGATTTTATTTGCATCAAATTTTTCTTTGGCAATCTCTTCAGCTTTCTTCATCAGATTTCCACCAAATCCTCTGTGTTGCCAAGATGTATCATCTGTTAAGCCTATAGGAGCTACACGACCATAAATATGCAATTCACGAATTAGTACAGACTTTGAATTTTTTATCTCATCTCTATGAGCCATAGTTGAGGGTTTTCTGATCCTGATGAAACCCACCAAAGAATCATCGTTTTCATCAACAAGAGAAAGAAAGATCTCTTCTCCAGCAGAAGCAGCATATTGTTCTGATCTCAGCTTGATATTGCCTTCATCAAATTTTATATGGCTACGCCTTTTCAGACCAATTTCTCGGCACCTAATACATCTACAAGAGTAGTCTCTTTTTTGAACTTCTTGTTGGACCAATTCTCGAAGATTACTTTTGGTAACACCTGCTTCTATTAATCGTGCTGGAATGTCCCGCTGTATCCTCATTATTCTCACCCAACCGGGAACAAATTTCTTGACGTCTGCCAAAAGGTTAACTGTTGTTTTTAGATCATAAGGTGAATATTTCCCTTTACGCCACCAATTGTAAAGTTCCGCAGATTTCACTACAAGAGTTGGATAAATCTTCAACATGTCAGGTTTATAATCACTTTTAGTAAACAGCTTTCGAAAAGCATCCAAATCCTTTTCTGGACTTGACCCGGGTAAACCTGGCATCATATGTGCAACCACTTTTAACCCTGAATCTTTTGCGACTCGAATAGCATTCACTACATCATTTAGAGTATGGCCTCTTTGCACATATTGATATATTTCATCATCAAGAGACTGAATACCTATTTCAACACGTGTAGCTCCGAATCTCAGCATAAGATCCACTTCTTTTTCCCTGCAAAGATCTGGACGTGTTTCAAAGGTTAATCCAACATTCTTGTGAAAGGCAGTTTCAGCAATCTTTTGGGATTCAAATATGTTCGATGATTTTTTTCCATTTAGAGCATCAAAACATCCTTTGACAAAATTTTCTTGATATTCTTGTGGAAAACTCAAAAAGGTTCCACCCATAATAATAAACTCTGACTTCTGGACTCTGTGACCAGCAGCATTAAGCTGCTTTAGTCTGGATTCGACCTCGAGATAAGAATCGAAGTTATTCTGAGCACCTCTAAGTGCAGCAGGCTCCGCTCCGGTGTAAGATTTGGGAGAACCTGTACTAACACCTCCAGGACAATATACACATTGTGCCTGAGGGGGACATTGGTGAGGTTTAGACATAACTGCAATCACGGATATTCCTGACGCAGTTCGAACTGGTTTTATCATCAAGATACTTCGCATTTCATCAACTTTTTCAGTATCAAGAAGAGTCAGTATTGATGAATTAGAAGGAATACTGCTCAATTTATACTTCATGCATACTTTCCGTTTAAGCTTGAAGAAATCAGCTCTACTTAATTCATCACTATTATCTAATATTTCTGCAATTTCTTTACATGCTAATTTTGAAGCGTCTTCGGTATTCGAATTTTTCTGCAACTCTACGTACTCTCAGCTTAGATATGGCCAGATTAACTTGCCATTTATTAAGTCTCCTCAAATTAATCACTTAGAGGTTTTTTACCTTCTAGTCTACTCTTCTAAACGCTAAGATGTTTGTGTGATTTTAAATAAACCATATTTGATTAGCATGGCTGATTTTCAAGACCGATGGACCCAAAAGAGAAGAGCCCCTATAGGCGAAAAATTGAAAGAATCTATCATACCCTCTGAACCACTAAGAACCAAAATAGTAAGAGTACAAAAATCAATTGATAAAGAAATAACCAAACTAGATAATATTGATGGCAAACTTAGAAAGAAAGATGCACAATTGATGCATAATGTTGTTGCAGCAATGGAGAAGCATGATACTGAACATGCATCAACAAGTGCAAATGAATTGGCAGAACGCAGAAAAATGAATCGAATGACAAACCAGAGCAAAATGGTTTTAGAGCAAATATCATTAAGACTCGGAAGTATTCAAGAATTAGGTGATGCAGTAACAATATTAGAGCCAATTGTACCAGTGATAAAAGGAATAAAAGGCGGTATATCCGGCATTGTTCCAAATGCAGGTTCACAAATAGATGAGATAAGTGATTCCTTAAGCTCGCTTCTAATGGATGCAGGTCAAATAACAGGATCTGGACTGAACTTTGAAGCAAATAGTGAAGATGCCAAAAGTATCTTATCAGAAGCTACTGCAATTGCAGAACAGAAAAAAATAGATAATCTCCCAGAAGTACCAAAACAAAATACAAATCCTTTACAGACTAACCCAGATTTCACTCTTTAAGTTTTAAAAGTAAATCGGTAAATAGAAAACCACATCGAGATGTGGATTAAATGGATATGGCATAGTGTGGCACATACACGAAGAAACATTAAGATATTTCCACTTTTAGCTGTGGGTAGTGTTATAAAATGGGTAGATGCTCCAATGTTCAAACTAAATCATTAGAGCAGTAGGTAATGGACAATGGTGAATCGCATTGCAATAGTGGACAAAGACAATTGTGTTTCAAAAAAATGTGGACTTGAGTGCATAACATTTTGTCCAGTCAACAAGATGGGGAATGAGTGCATTGTTTTAAATGAAGACAAGATTTCATTCATAGATGAAGAACTCTGTACAGGATGCGGTATTTGTATTAAGAAATGCCCCTTTGAAGCTATAACAATTGTTAAATTAGCAGAAGAACTGAAAAAAGAAAAGATCCACCAATATGGAATAAATGATTTCAGACTCTATAGATTACCAGTAATAAAAAAAGGAGAAGTAGTTGGGCTGGTTGGCCGTAACGGTATTGGAAAAACAACCGCTATTAAGATATTATCTGGAAGTCTAATTCCAAATTTTGGGGATTTAGAGTCAAATCCAATATGGGATAATGCAATTGAATATTATCATGGTTCTGAATTAAAGGAACATTTTGAAAAAATAGTTGAAAACAATGCCAAAGTATCATTAAAACCCCAAGCTGTCTATAAAATCCCAGCAATCTGGAAAGACAGCACAAAATCACTTTTGAAAAAAGTGGATGAAAGAAATGTGTACAAAGAACTTCTTCAAAGTTTAAGCCTTGAAGAAAGTGCAAATCGAAATGTTGGAGAATTGAGTGGAGGAGAGCTTCAAAGGCTTGCAGTTGCGATTGCAGCCTCAAAAGACGCTGACATATACTTTTTTGATGAACCTTCTTCATATAATGATGTTTTCCAAAGAATGACTGTTTCAAAAGTTATTCAAAGCATAGCAGATTTGGGCAGATGTGTTTTACTCGTAGAACATGACTTAACTTTTCTAGATTATCTGAGTGATTACATCCAAATTTTCTATGGTGAACCGGGAGCTTATGGAATAGTTTCAACTATCCACCCATCAAGAACAGGAGTGAACCTTTTACTAGATGGATATCTTCCGAGTGAGAATGTTAGGTTCAGAGATAAGCCAGTCACATTTAACATATATTCACCAACTCATGAATATGTAAAGAGTAAAACTTTAGCTGGATATACTGATATATTGAAAAAATTCCCAGATTTTGAACTAAAAGTAGAACCAGGAGTTTTGAGAGAAGCACAAATAACAGGAGTCCTAGGAGGAAACGCACTTGGAAAAACTACATTCATAAAAATGATAGCAGGTATAGAAAAGTTAGATAAAGGCAAAATATCTACTGAGGCCAGAATTTCATATAAGCCACAATATTTATCATCAAATTACAATGGAACAGTAAAGATGCTTCTTGACGAATCTTCCAGTGGAGACTA
>JASMAB010000022.1 GCA_030754585.1 Nitrososphaerales archaeon
GCAAAAGAAAATAATATTTTATAGGGAAAATCTAATGGTCGTCACTGTCATTCTAGAAGTTAAGGCGAAACAAGGTACGGGAGACAATCTTCTCTCATTCTTCAGACAGATCTTACCTGACACCCGTAGCTATGACGGGTTTATCAGTTTAGAACTCATCCAGAATCAGGATGATCCCGACGTGTTGATTGCTTATGAATGTTGGGAAACTCGAGAACACTATGAAAAATATTTCGCATGGCGGAAAGAGACTGGGTTTTTGGACAAACTTGCCCCCCTATTAGCAGACGCCCCGAATATCCGTTACTTTAACCTAACCGACGCGTAGTTCATCGAGCATATGCAACGATGAATAACTGTTAATTTTAAAATTAATTTATAATTATAAAGGACACCATTTTTTTTATCTACCATTCTTCAGTTCTGTTTTATTGATATGTCTTTAGATGTATTGGAAGACAAAGAAGAAGATAGTTTAGATATGGCGTAAATTTGAGAATATTAAGATGTAGTTTTATATCTGCAGACTCTATGTCTTTACCTGTTCTCGCTCTCCCTGCAATTGTTGTGTAGAAATCGCTGGGAAAAGCTCCTTCATCCGTTTTTCTGCTAGAGTAGAAGCTTCTACAAGAATCTTATCCGCTTCTTCATTTGTAGTTTTTGTATCAATATGAGTATTACCACTGATATCTCCAGCATCTACCATTATATCACCTAAAATATTACTTATTTCACCTATCTCTCCTTGAGCTTCCGGAATGACATAGGAAAGATTAGAACCAACATTTTTTACAACAGATAATATTGGAGAAATAACTGTAACCGCATCACCAAGATCACGAACAGTATTCAACCTCAATACAACCTGATGTAAAGCGAGTTTTGCTTGAGTTACGAGTTTTCCTAGCTTCCTGACTTCTGAAAGTTCATTTGCATAAATTGATGCTCGCTGAGGATCTTGACGTTGACAGGCTAAGACAACCTTACGAAAGATGTAAGCATCACGATCAGATATTCTGGATAAAGCAATTTCCATCTTACTCATCTGAAGCTTGATCTTACGTTCAGCAATCGAAATTCTAGGCCTAAGCGGATTTGACGGAGTCATCCTATCTTTAACCTTAGAAAACAATGGCGGATCTTTTTTTTGCCACCTATCTGCAAAACTGCTCATATACTTTCAAATAATGGAAAAGTCTTTTACAATAAATAGCGAATAAGAATAGACAAGAGACATAACAAAGATTGTCAAATAAGATATTCATAACCCTTCAGAACTTTACCAGATGTATATGTATATGATATATTGATAATAACTTATGTAACTGAATTTAGAGAGTGTTGAACAAAATTCAGGAAAAAATAGCTTTATTATTTAGAATTATACATATTGCTTAAAGCTCTTTTAGTTTTCCTTATCGCTTTTCTCTCATTCATTATTGCTTTAAAGTGCTAGAATCTACTTTCACTACTCTGAGCCTCTACCTCAGGAGAAACTCCACTTAATTCTTGGGTCATTGATTCAAGCCAAACCAGCCTTTTGTTTGTGTTATCATACCAAGAGTCTCCAACAGCTAATCCATATTCTTCGCGAAGACGAATGAGTTTACTCTTCTGGACATTGATTTCTTCCAGTGCCTTTATGATTATTTTTCTGTCATTTGGGGTTGCTTTTTTCAATCTATGTTCAATGTATGCAAGCACCTTCTCAATCCGTTCTTTTTGTCTAGATATTCTAATGAGTGTCTCAGTCCAGTAAACTTCCAAATATTTTGCACCATACATGTTTATCTTAAAACGGACTCGCCCCATCGGGGTAGGTGACTGCTTTACTGCAAAACCTTGTTTAACTAGAGATTCCAATGCTTCTCTTACATCAATCTCTGAATGAATTGTGTTAGTTATCATTTTATCAAAATCTATATCCTCAACATAGAATTCTTTATTGTTCTTGAATCGTCTAGTAACGAAGCAGAAAGCATAGACTAACCCACATATTATACTCTTATCTGGCAAAAGTATAGTAAACTCCATTAGGGCAGCGAGCACGGAAACACCTGAATATACGGTTGAAATAGTAGCTGGTACTTCAAAAGACGTGAAGTATGGAAGGACGACAGATAGCACACCAGAAACTACGCCAATTACACCATTTAAAAGAGATAGATAAAAGAACCAACCCTTGATTGTTTTACTAGGAATCCAAAAGCTTCGTAGACTTTGGTGAGAAGTTAACCAGCCTCCTACTAGATAGAAATAAAGGGATAGAACTAAAACAGTTAAAGCCATAATTTCTGCAACAACAATGGCCATAGTCTCAAAAAATGAGAAGACTAAACCTAGAAGTAATGAGATAATTAACACATACTTTACTTTACTAGTATATCGTCTCTTTCTTGCAGAGGATGTGACATCTCTAATTATCCTTATTGCGATAATAGCTGCTATTGCAACCATAGTTAACATTACAATTTCAGACGGATCCGATAGCAACTCATTGTTAAAAAAGGCTCAGAATTCTATAAGGCTTGTTGTAAATAATAATGAAGCAATGAATGTAAGTTGGGTGAACTAAAGAATCTTTTTTTGATGTAATAAATTAAATGCTTGTCGAATATTTTTCAGCTTTGATATTGAAGAAGTATAGGCAACACTATCCAAATGTCCATTTGTACCCAAACCCCTAAAACCGCAGTCTGGTTTAACCATTAAAACGTTTTCTTTACCGAAAGTTTCTAGTCCTCTTATTAACATTGACTCTATTTCATCCACAGATTCAACCTTCAAAATCTTTGACGATGCCACAGCTAAACCGAGCTTTTTATCGTGACTCTCAAAATCTGCTTTGCTATAGACATCGAAGTTCGATTCGGTGTCTTTAAACTCATGATCTAAAATATCAATATCTGTCTGCAGTAACATTTCTGCGAGGCGCCTAGATATTCTTCCACAAACGTGTATACCACTAAGACTATTAACACGGCTTAAACATTTATTGATTATTTCAACGATTCCTTCATCAGAATATTGGTGCATCAATAGTTTCCTTCCCACTAGAACGGAAAGCATCGGTTCATCTATCGTTACATAGTCAGCTCCCATCCTGTAATAATCTTCTGCAATTTTGGAGACTAATTCTGTAATTTTTGTCATTATTGAAGGGTTTGATAAAGCAGTTTCTCCGAATGGCCCAGTAGTATGAGTGTTAAGAATTATTCTGCTTGAAAGAGTAAATGGCCCAGTTACACAGGCCTTGATGCCTTTCAAGGTATCCTTGAACTGTGGATCTTTCCTAAATTCAAGAAGTAACTTTATGGCATTAGTGGATATTGGTTCCTTTGGTATTTTTAGATCTCCGGTTAGATTATACCTTTCTCCTTCTTGTGTAATACCAAGCCTTAATTTAGCTATGGGTTGAAGGAATTGGTGCACCATATCTTCAAGTTGTACATAGTTAGGATAATCTACTGGAATTGAAAGAATATCTTGGGTAGCTTTTGTAATATTTTCTATTGTATTTTTTAGTGGAAAGCTTCCGACATATGTTAGATACACCATGTATAACGTGCTAAATTAAATTATATTAGTTATAATAAATGGTTTGGTTGAAAATAATTTTAGGAATCAGTCTTAGTTGTTGATTGAATTATCAACGTTTTCAGTATCTTTATCACGTTGTTTTCAGTTTAGTTATTCTTGCAATTACAAGTTTTTTTGTATAATTAATCTTCTATAACTTTGATCACAGGTTAATGATAAGATATCACATTGAAAAAAATTCTATTTCTTTCAAGACTATTTTGACAGAAGGGTAACTCTGCTCTCAGACACTTCGCCTTTTATTTTGTATCCGATAATATCAGCGAGCTTTTCTGAAAACTCTTTTACGTCTTTAAAACTTGGCATATTCTTTTCAGAAAGTCTTATTGTAGAGAAGCCCACATGCATATACCCCTTTACCTCTACCTCAGAACATCCAGATCTCTGGATAAGTTTGGCGAAACCATCAACATCATTACTATGCATATTCAATCCCTTTATTGCAGTAATACGTATAACTTTTGAGCATTTAAAATTCTCCAAAATATCCAGGCTTTTCATTAGTGAAAACCACAGACCTAGCTGTATAGGCCGATTCAATTTCAGATACGATTTTTGATCAGGAGAGGAAAGTGAGATATACAGTTTAGTTGGCTCGACCTCTTTTTCTATTAAAGATTCAAGAGCTGCAGGAAGAACTCCACTTGTAACAAGGAAAGTAGTACAGCCACGGTTCTTAAAAATTCGGATTAAATCAATTAAATATGGATATAGTGTAGGTTCTCCTGATAGACTTATTGCTATTTGATTTGGGTTCAAAGCTTCCTTATACTTCCTTTCTTCAATAATGCCATTCAGAACCTGAGAGTTATAGCCGGAAAGAATCCGATTATGCTCGTAAAACAGGCCGTCAGCTATCAATTCAGGATCATCCCAAACGCCATGGAACACGTTTTCCCAAGATAAACCAATATCTTCAGGTAAAGCTCGCCAGCAATGAAGACAATAAGTTAGGCAGTTTAGCACGGATGGGGATGTTTGTAGGCATCTATGCGATTTTATCCCATAAAATTTTTCTTTATAGCAAACACGATTATGAACCAAACTTTCATGAAGCCACTTGCACTTTTTTACAGCCGAATGATTGCCTACCCAATGATACTGTTGCTTCTTGAGAAGAGAGTATAATTTCGGTGGATAAAGTGTTTTTTCGTCTACCACGGTCAATCTGGTCTAAAAATTAAAAGTCTCTTCTTTAATACTGGCAGCAGTAATAATCATAATATCTACGCCATCACCACTGGCCGCATCACGTTGGATAGCCGATTTTATGGATTTAATAGCCAATTTCTTTGCATCTTCTTCACCCATATCTTCCCTATATTCTGACTCAATAACACCTATCGCTAACTCTGCCCCAGATCCAACTGTAGCATACTTATCCGGGATGACAGAACCTAGTGGATCAAGTACATATACCGAAGATTCTCCATTTACACCACCAATAACGATCTGAGTAATGAAAGGTGCGAACCGTCTCTCAAACATTATCACCGATAAAAGTTTAGCAACAGAGTTAGGAGGAAGAGGTCTCCTCGTCTCAATCTCGCGTATCTTGGTATATGAGGAGATCTCACGCATTAGTATCTGCATGTCCCCAACTAAACCAGCACAGGCTGCACCAACTTTATCAGCTATCCTGAAAACCTTCTTACCTGTTTTACTTACGACATAGGTGCCATATGAGATTCTTTTCTCAGCAGCTATAATTACACCGCCTTTATAGGCTATTCCTACGGCAGTAGCTCCAGGCATATAATTTTGACCAGACATTTCAATCAACCTTTTTTTCGAAAATAGTATACCACTTCAGAAAACAATTCTATCACTTAATAACCTTATCCAAACTGAAATTATAAAAATCTAAGATGTGTGATATCAGATTATTGGTTATAGCTTAATAAGAATATAAATTCCCATATGGTCTTGTTGAAATAGGTATTAGTTTTTTAAATTTACTTCCTAAAACTTCATCAGCTCTACATCCAAAATGTTTCGAATATTCTAGTACTGCTTGTTCGACTAAGCGATTATCCTCCTGATCTAATTGATGCACTTCAACCTCACGGCCCATGCCTCTGACATCTCCCCTTAGAATAATTGTACCACCATGCATTCCAGTTCCGACATAGTCCGCATTATGGATACCATCACTAAGGTTTAATCCTAACATTAAAATTAATCCACCAGCCATATATTCTCCAAGAAAATCCTGAGCGGTTCCCCCTATCACAATAATAGGTCTTAATCCATGATATTCTTTTAGATGAACTCCTGTTCTATAGCCAGCATTTCCTTGTATGTAGATTTTACCTCCCCGGGCGGACATACCTGTGATATCGCCAACATCACCATGTATTATTATTTCTCCTGCATTCATTGTGTTTCCAATTACATCCTGCCCGTTACCATGTACAACAACTTTTGGTCCATCCATAAAGACGCCAAGATCGTTACCGGGGATACCCGTAATATCTATCTCGATTAAACCTTGGATTCCTGCAGCTATATACCTCTGACCCATAACGTTATGAATAGCTATCTGTTTATTTCCATCTCTAACAGCTTTCCGTACTTTCTCGTTTAATTTACGTGTAGTAAGATTTTTTGCATCGATCATAAACTTAGATCTGTTATTCTTTGGCTCCATCTACTTATTCTCCTCAACTACCAGCAGGTCTTACACCAAGTATTTCCATTTCATGATCACTCAGACCTATACCCCTTAGTTGATGTCTATTCCCACGAAGACTTTCAATAGAGTTTATTCCCATACCGCCAAGCATATCTTTAATTTCTAGAGTCCAACCACGGATAAGATTTGAAACGCGTTTAGAAGCCATTTTAGGATTTATACGGATACTTATAGCCGGATTCATGGTTGTTAGTCCCCATGGACATTTTCCTGTGTGACATTTCTGGCAGACAGTACAACCCATCGCAATTAATGCCGCAGTAGAAATATAACATGCATCTGCTCCAAGCGCTATGATTTTAAAGACATCACTACTACTTCTAATTCCTCCACCTGCGATTATTGAAATTTTATTTCTTACTCCCTCTTTGTTAAGTCGAGTATCAACACTGGCAATAGCCATCTCTATCGGAATTCCAACATTATCCCTCATTACAAGAGGTGCAGCACCTGTTGAACCCCTCATTCCATCGATTGCAATAATATCTGCACCGGATCTTACAATACCACTTGCAATAGCAGCTGAATTATGCACTGCAGCAATTTTAACAATAACTGGTTTGGAATATTCAGTTGTTTCTTTTATAGCATGAACAAGTTGAGACAAATCTTCAATTGAATATATGTCATGCTGAGGAGCAGGCGATATTGCATCTGTTCCTGCAGGTATACGCCTGGTTTCTGATATTTCTTCTGTAATCTTTTCTCCTGGTAGATGACCCCCAATTCCTGGTTTTGCTCCTTGACCAATCTTTATCTCTACAGCTGCTCCAGCGTCAAGATATTCTTTGTGGACACCATATCTCCCAGATGCTACTTGAACAATAATGTGATTTGCATATTGCTTAAGTTTAGGGTGCAATCCTCCTTCACCAATATTCTGATAGATTCCATTTGAGACGGCTGCTATCGCAAGAGACTCTTGCACATTAATATTTACAGAACCCAAGGACATAGCTGAAAACATTATAGGTGTTTCAAGGAGCAGATGAGGAGATTCAGAAGTTTCAATTATTGGATCTTTATCATTCTCTGCAATAGTGAACATATCAGATTTTGATCCCAAGTAAGTGCGTAATTCCATAGGTTCCCGAATTGGATCGATTGAGGGGTTTGTCACTTGACTTGCATTTAGGAGAAGTTTATCAAAGTAGTTGAAGTTAGGTTTATCACACCCCATAGCTGTTAGAAGTATGCCTCCTGATTCTGCCTGTTTCATTATGTTATGTATGATTTCCTTATTCCAGGAAGCGTTTGCCCTATATTGAACTGGGTTGGGGATTATGGATATTGACTTCTCCGGGCAGAAAATCATACATCGATGACAATCTACACACTTAGACTCCTCTATTTCTATCATGTTCCCTACCTTCTCGTATGAAAAGACATCGAAGGTACATTGAATCACGCATGCTTTGCATACAGTGCAAGTATCAGTGTCAATATACACATTAAACTCAGGTAATCGATGACTCTTTAACAATGTTAAACTCCTCACTAACCTAACTTTTTATGAAGCGATACCTTCGTTACATCTTGCAACAACGGGTCTTCCTCCCTGAGGATGAGTTACTTCGTCAATTTCAGGACATATCTTTCTAATTGCTGCTTCTTCAGAAGAGAGAAAAAACAAATCCTTTTTTCTTGCTGCAGTTAATGGACGTAGCTTTATTCTATCTGCTAAACCAACCATTAAACCATGGTTAGCAAATATTATGCTAAACGGACCATTCATCAAAAGGTTACCATACGTAATACGGAGACGACGTAATAGATTCTTTTCATTTGTTGGCATTTTTTCAATATCATTCCAACGTTGTGGCGCAAATATCTTTGCAACTATCTCTATGGGCATATGTTGTTTCCTTAGTAAATAATCAAGCGCGAGAGCAAAGATCTCTGTATCAGTCTGAAATGTACACCTATACCCTAGCATCTCAAGGAAACGTCTGTTTGCTCCGTATGACGAAATCTCACCATTATGTACCACAGTAGAATCTAGATATGCAAATGGGTGAGCTCCTCCCCACCATGCTGGAGAATTTGTAGGAAATCGGCTATGCGATAACCATAGGTAACCCTTATAGTCTTCTAAACGAAATATTTTAGCTATCTCACGTGGCCACCCTACTCCTTTGAAGACCCCCATATTTTTTCCACTTGAGAACACATATGCGCCTCTGCCTGAAGTATTAATTTCTAAGCATTTCTTAACCATATAATCCTCCTTTTCCATTCTATTGAGATGATCTACATCTATATTTGTGAAATAACGCCACATTATTGGTAACTGTTTACTCTTATCAAGGTTATCCATCGGGATTTCTTCATCATAAATTACTTCAAAGTTTGAGCCTATATATTTTGAACCCCATTTTAAGGCTTCTTTATCATCATACATAATATGGAGAGCATAATTTTTCCTATTTTTGGGATAGAGCCCATATATTGCGTACCCTGAACCTAGACCATTCACCCTTTCATTCATATTAGCTGAAGCTTCTATGATGTCATTTCCAGTAAATAATCTCCTGTTTTGATCCATCATTCCAAAGATAGAGCATGCATCTATCACTTTATCATCCCTGTATGGATTATTGCGTCTTTCTGCAGATCTTAAGGGACTATGCTCTAATTGCTGAGCTAAATCTTTCACCTTTTATTCACACAGATTGGATTAATGGCACATATATTCTTTGTACAAATCTTAAGGAGTTCCACTTTAATTGCTGAGTCAAATCTTTCACCTTTTATCCATTATTATTAAATTAATGACTAATATATATATATATAATCAATAGTATGACCTAATTAGGTTGTTTATACCATGTTTATGATAAAGATTATATATAGAGGATTTAAAGGCTAATTCCATGGTGATAATGATGAAGGATACATATCAATTATGTCTAATCTTGGTTCTTTCAATAGTTGTGGTTCCGTCTGTATTTGCAGCTGATCCGGTAGGAGATGTTACCTTGGCTGAAGATTCTAATGCAGCTGTAAACTTCACTTGGACATTGATGGCTGCATTCCTTGTGTTTTTGATGCAGGGCGGCTTCGCAATGCTTGAAGGTGGTCTTGTAAGAGCAAAGAATACAAGTAATATAATGATGAAGAATCTCGCTGATTTTACGATAGGTAGTTTAGGTTATTGGGCAATAGGATTTCCACTAATGTTTGGTACAAGCGTAGCAGGATTATATGGTGTAGGTAGCTGGTTTCTCCTTGGAGAAGCTTATGACGTAAGTACTTATCTGCTTTGGATATTCCAAATGGTTTTTGCAGGTACTGCTGCAACTATTGCTTCTGGCGCTATGGCTGAGCGGACAAAATTCAGAACATATTACATAATTAGCTTCCTAATAACCTCCCTCGTTTATCCGATATATGGACATTGGGTTTGGGGAGGAGGTTGGCTATCAATGTTGGGAGAATGGTATGGGTTAGGATTAGGTCATGTAGATTTTGCTGGATCTGGAGTAGTTCATATGGTTGGAGGCGGAGCTGGTTTAGCTGGTGCTATGCTGCTTGGAGCTAGAATTGGAAAATATGATAATGAAGGTAAACCTAGGGCAATACCTGGACACAGTATCTCGATGGCAGTGCTGGGTGTTTTCATACTTTGGTTTGGTTGGTTTGGATTTAATCCCGGTAGTACCCTTGCTGCAACAGAGCTAAGAATATCCATAATAGCAGTTACTACACTTCTTGCAGGTTCAGCTGGAGGATTTATAGCAACACTCTATACATGGAAAAAGTTTGGACATCCAGATGTTACTATGGCTGGCAACGGAGTGATTGCTGGTCTTGTTGCTATCACAGCACCTTGTGCTTGGGTGGAAGCATGGGCTGCTGTTGTTATTGGGCTTGCAGCAGGTTTGATCATGGTTGAAAGTGTCCTCTTCTTCGAGAGGAAAGGCATAGACGACCCTATTGGAGCCGTATCGTGTCACCTTATCGCTGGAATCTGGGGACTGATAAGTGTCGGTATCTTTGCTGATGGAACTTATGGACTGTATACGACTGAAGGTCCCTTTGTTACTGGTCTTCTCTACGGAGGGGGTACTGGACAATTGGTGGCGCAGGTGATTGGTGTTATTGCAAACTTCGCGTGGGTTTTTGGTACAACATATGTTATCTTCTGGGCATTGAAGAAAACGATAGGGTTGAGAGTCTCAAAAGAGGAAGAAGAAGAAGGACTAGATAAAACTGAACATGGAGCAATATGCTACCCAG
>JASMAB010000023.1 GCA_030754585.1 Nitrososphaerales archaeon
ATGGACCATTTAAAAACCAGGATGTAGCTGTTCTTCCTTTAGATAATGTCAAGCCTCTATTAAAGCAGGGTATTGTTCAAGAACTTGACTTAGAAATATAACTTCATTCTAAAGCAATTCTCAGAGCTTCTTTAACATTATCTGCTGAAATTACTGCCCTTCCATCAATAGCCTTTCCTGCTAACATTCTTGAAACTCCTCCAGATGTTCTTATAGCAATAACTTTCTTGTTAGCCTTTAAAGCTAATGCTATTTCCGATAAAGTTCCAGCTCCTCCACAAACCGAAATAATGATGTCGGCAGAATTTACATTCAAAACATTTCGTGCATCGCCCATACCTGTAACTATACATATGTCTACAAACTGATTTGCCTGGTCCCTAGTCTTTGGCAGAATACCAACTACAAGTCCATTTTCCTTCTTTGCACCTCTACATGATGCTTCCATAACACCTTTTCTACCTCCACTTATCAAAACTGCTCCACTTCTTGCAATTTCTTGACCTAGCTCTTCAGCCATTTGCTCGACCTCTGAAGACACTCTATCTGCACTACCAATAATAGCTATTTGTTTCAACATAGATTTCTCATCTCTTTAATCTGATGGGTGGCTATTATCTTATGCGGCTAAATACCACATAAGGTTGATATACTGATGTCCCAAGTCGATTGTTAGGGGTAATTGGTGAGAGAATGCGAATAGTGAAACAAAGCCGAAAATATTGTCCTAAATGTGATAAACATACTATTCAAACTATCTCCATTTATAAAGCAGGAAAGATGCGAAAATCTGCTATTGGGACTCGTCATCACGCTCAAGATAAGAAAGGTTATGGTGGCCAAAAGTTTCCTGAACTTAAGAGAAAAGCTAAAACCACAAAAAAACAAGTCCTGAAGTTAAAATGCAAAGAATGTAGTTTCCAAACGATGAAACCTGGTATAAGGTTAAGAAAGCTCGAAATTATCCCTTAGGAGAAGAAACTTTTGAAAAAAGAGCGGATATCAATTCCACAACCTCGAAGCACTTTCCTTTTAGTACAGTGTCAAAAATGTGAAAATGAGCAGATAATTTATTCCATGACTAACAACAATATATTATGTAAGATTTGTGATGCTATTATAGCTGAAAAGACAGGCGGAAAAGCTAAGATTCATGGTGCATTTATTAGACGACTTGATTGATTCATCAAATGATGAAGAATGAAACACCTTATAAGAAAATGTAAATCTTGTAGTACATACACTATTGGGAAACAATGCCCAAAATGTAGTGGCGACACAACAACTCCACATCCAGCCAAATTTTCTCCCGACGATCGTTATGCTAGATATCGCACCTCTGATAGATATAAATCTAGTAGCTAAATGGGATACTATGATCAGAAATTCAATTCTTATTTATTTTTTATTACAAGACACTTTCCATATTTTTCTCGTTTATTCAATGGCTGTAGTCTAATAACTATGATGAAATAAAGAGTAAATATATTATATTGTAATATTAAGGCTTTTCTGGTTGAGAATCAACTATTTCATATACGATTACTGCTGAGAATATTCCGTCTTGTGGTTCTGAAAGGCTTGAGGACATAAATGCCAATCTAAGTGGACCCGGGCCATCTGCAGGATATTTCATGTCGAAGGTGTAAATTGACATAAGACCTGACTCATATTCTGTACTATTTGAAAACTGCAATCCTTGTTCATTGAATTCTGCGAATGCAGCAAAACTGAATGGTATCATCTTTCCAAGAAGTGAATTTTCCCAGAAGTAAGGTTTAGGAGTGAATGAATCATCCTCTAAGTAAAGATTTTCATCAAATCCACCTATTCTTATGAACCATTGTTTTTTACTCTCATCTCCTGAGTTACCCAATAAGAATAATCTTTGACCGCTTTCAGCCAAGGTGAATGTCTGTCCAACTACATAGATGACGACATAATCAGCTTTCAATTCATCTAGAATCTGAATACTCTCTGTTTCTTCAGACATAAACATCTGTCCAAGCTTTGCTATACGTACTGTACTAAGAGTAGCATTATCTGCTAAGCTAGTACGGTTCCCCATAACCGATATCCAATATCCATAATCCCACCATGCTGCAAAGACTGTTGGTGTTCCACTAGGTTGGAATTGTGGTGTGCTATATTTAATCCATGAGAGAGCTTCACGCCAATCAGGTACGTCGGCTCTAAAATTGGTGGAAGCGCTTGCTATACTGACTGGAATATCGGCAGTTTCAAGCCAAGAATGTGATGCAAACCCACTAACTTGGGCAGGATATATTACAGGAAGTGATATAATGAAAATCATAAAGAATACATATCCTATCTTAAATTCGTTCCTCACTTCACGAATACGGAATTTCTTCTTTAATGAAGAAACTCCGCTAGGTCTTAATATTGATGAAGAAAGCTCATGCAAACCTATGCCGGCAAGTATAGCAAATGCTAAAGAGGAGAAGACCATAAGTCTGGCAAAAGAGGCTGAAATATATATAGCGCTTAACGCTAGAATAAGAGTATACCCTGCCCCCATACTTCTTCGACGTAAAGTCATAATTGCTCCAAAACCGGCTATAAATAGAAGAGAGAAGTATGATGACAAGAAATCAGCTCCTGTTGGACTTTGATGTTCTGCAACTGATTCAACCAAAGGCTCTGCAGTTCTCAGAAATGGATTTATAACAGTTTCATATCTTAAGCTCAGACTTGTTACTGCTCCAAAACTCAATACAATCAAGCCTATGAGTGTAAATACAAAAGTTACCTTCATCAAAGACCTAAAGTAAACTCTTGAGTCTACAGTTCTCTTAATTCCATAAGCTACAATTGCAAAGAGAAGTCCTCCAAGTAATGCCATACCACCTGGCCCTAAAATCATTGATGGCCCTGGCCGTGGAAAAATTGAACTAAATACTAGGTTGAACGCAACAAAGATGCTCCCTAAATAAACTGTCTTTCTAAGATCAACCTTTAGAAATGGTGATATGAAAAGGAGGATACCAAAAACAGCGGATAAATATAAAGCTCCACCCCAAGTAGTATTGGCAAATCCTAGGAGGAAACCAGCTATTACAGCACGTAATACTAGCCCATGTCGAGAGACATTATCATTGTAGATTGTAAGAAAGAAGTAGCTTCCCAGAACAATTAATAGTAATGCAAGTGGTTCAGACTTAAACCACCCAAGTGCTCCTCTCTGAATTATTGGAGGTGAAAAAGCTATTACCAGAGCTGCCAGTAATCCAGCTGATGCATTACTTATCCGTTTCACAAGTAGGTACATTGCTAATGTTGTAAATGACCCAATAAATACTGGAAATAGGACAATGAAATCGTAAAGGGTGATGCTTATCCCAATTATGTTTCTTGTGATTATGTATAATAAAGCTCCAGCGAAGTGGAGTCCCACTTGTGATGTACTGGCCACGTTACGACCATTTGGATACCAAGTCTGAGTATCAGTCCATGTGAAATAATCTAACATTCCTGAAAGACCTTTCTCATCAAAATGTTGTACCAAGAAGTCTGCTGCATAATAATCAAAATAGGGGTCAAATTCGTTGATAAAGAACCCATATTTAGCTGGGTATATTCTCATTATTAATGCAGCAGAAAAAATAGCGGCTAATGCTAAAGCGATAATGATTGTACTCCGTCGTACCTGTGGTCTGCTTAAAGCTAAAGAAGGCAGCATGTTAGTTAATTCAGACCGTTTCATATTCTCACTATCTAGTATGGGGGTGGAATATTAATGATGTTTAAAAGCTTCTCTAAACAAACTATTCTCAAACATTTTAGTTCAAGAATATCCTGATATAATAATGATTTATTGTATCTGTTAATAATCTTCCTTAAACCCTTATGAACTATATGACAAAAGAGATTGATTCATATATCTAATGGTGATTATAATTAAAAATAATAAAAAAATGAAAGCTGGTCTAGTCTTTATTCCTATCAGTGTAGAAAGGAAAGATAATTCATTTGATTTATCATCTGAAGTAATCCAGGCAGTTAAAAAAATGGGAGAAGAATTCTTAGATAATGATATTATTGCTGTCTCAAGTAAATTCATTTCAATGTCTCAAGGACGATTAGTTAACCTTAATGACGTAGATGTAAGCGAAGAAGCTGATCTTCTTGCAGATAAACTAAGTTTGGACCCAAGGTTAGCTCAACTCGTACTTCAGGAAGCAGATATGATAATCGGAGGTGTCCCCGGGTTTGCTTTAGCACTAAAGAATGGCGTAATAGCTCCCAACGCAGGGATAGATAAATCAAATGTACCAGAAGGCCATGTTATGCTTTACTCAGAATACCCGTTTAAAGATGCAGAGAATCTTAAGAAGACGATTTATCAATCATTAGGTAAGAACGTTGGCATAGTTGTGACCGATAGTCGGCTTATGCCTCTAAGGATGGGGACTACTGGTCTTGCAATAAGTGTTGCAGGGTTTGAACCGCTGGAAGATGAGTGTGGAAAGCAGGATCTCTTTGGGAATATTCTGAATGTCACTAGGAGAGCCTTGGCTGACCAAATTGCATCAGCCGTTCAACTCATTATGGGTGAAGCAGATGAAGGTTTTCCAATAGTACTGATAAGAGCACTTGATGGTGCTCCTTGGAGAATGACAAATAGACTACTTAATACTAAAACCTTAGCTGTAGATTATGATACATGTATCTACATGAAAGGTGTTCTCAGACCAAATAAGGCCAATTTAACTTGAAAAAATAATTTAATATATGAAATATAATTCAGTAAAGGTTAGTATGTTTAAAAAATATTAAATTTTTTTTAGACATTATTTTATGAATAATATTAGTTTGCATTACATTCTATATCAGTGTTAAAGTCATAGGGCGAAAGATTGACTCCACAACTTTTGCATATGCCTCCAGTTGATTTTAGTATATCTCGAGAAGATTTCAAGTCAAAACCGGAATATAGGGGAGATTTACAATCTGAGCATATAATTCGAAAAGTCATCTAAATCACTATTATTGAGATATCTTTTAGACTAATATAAATTATATAACTATAAAGATCTATACAAAAGTGTGAAAAAACCAACATTATTAACCATTCATCATTCAGGATAGTTGTGTCTCTTCTTCATGATTCTTCTCCTTACACACTAGTTATCTGTGAAAAACCAGACGCAGCTGAAAGAGTTGCGGAAGCCCTTTCCGAGAAAGAATTAAACATAACAAAATACGGAAACATAAAAATATTCATTCTAAAACGAAGCGGAAGGACTTATGTGGTATGTTCTGCCATTGGTCATTTATACACGGTTAGCAGTCCTTTTCAGAAACGCTATGTTTACCCCGTATTTGATGTGGGCTGGTTCCCTATCCATATGATTGACCTGAAGAGAAAGTATATCTCTCAAAGAATAGCCATTATCAAGAAGCTTGCAGAAAATGCTGATGTGTTTATTAATGCATGCGATTTTGATCAGGAAGGCGAAACTATTGGTTTCAACATTTTGAAATATGCATGTAATGAGAAACAAACCACTGCTTTTCGAGCAAAATTTTCCACACTGACAAAAACAGATGTTCAAGAGGCGTTCAGAACTACAGTACAAGGACTTGGTATCGGGCTAGCTAAAGCTGGTAGAACTCGACATATTGTAGATTTTATCTTTGGTATAAATCTCTCTAGAGCTTTATCTGAATCATTTCATAAGTTTAATCAAGGTTATAGGGTGATAACTATTGGCAGAGTCCAGGGTCCTGTTCTTTCTTATGTGATAAATCGTGAAGTTGAAATTCGGACATTTGTTCCTACCCCATTCTGGAGACTCCATGCAGAGCTAGCTAAAGCTGATTCAACGATAATTGCCGCTTATGAAAAGAAGCGGGTTCTTAAGATATCTGAAGCTCAAAATATAAAGAAAAGATGTAGAGGAAAGAAAGGTGTTGTAACTAAAGTAACAAAATCAAAATATAATCAATTTCCACCATTTCCTCTTAACTTAGGTGACCTCCAGAAGTGTGCTTATCAAGCATTTGGGTTTATTCCAAGCCAGACATTGAGAATATCTGAAAGGCTTTATCTTAATGCACTTATTTCCTATCCACGAACTTCAAGCCAAAAGCTCCCACCTTCCATAGATTATCTAAGAATTTTGAAAGGCCTACAAAGGGATAAAGTCTTCAACAAAGATGCAACTGAAGTTTTGCATGGTAAGATGATTTCTAATCAGGGTCCAAAAAATGATCCCGCTCATCCAGCTATTTATCCAACTGGAGATATTTCTAAATATGTTTTATCTTCTTCTGAGAATAAACTTTATGATCTAATTGTCCGACGTTTTTTTGCTGTATTCGGGGAGGTTGCTAAGATGGAACGAATTTCTGTCACAGTAGATATTGATGGCTATCTTTTCAACACATATGGAAAACAAACGTTATGTGAGGGGTGGCTAAAGTTTTACAGAAAATATGTTAATGCAGATGATAAGTTAATTCTGCATCTAGTTGAAAATGATGAATTATCTCCTAAATCTTTAGTGATGGAAGAGAAATTTACCCAACCTCCACGTCGGTATGATCAGTGTAGTCTTCTAGAGAAGATGGAGCAAGAGAATATAGGTACAAAGACTACAAGGGCAAATATAATCAAAACTCTTTGTGATCGAGGATATTTTTCTGGCACCCGCATATTTGCAACAGATATTGCATTTGCTGTGTTCGATGTTATGAAGCAGTACAGTCCAGAAATCATTTCTGTAGAAATGACTCGAAAAATTGAAGATAATCTAGACAAGATCGAAAGAAGCAAAATGGATGAAAAGATAGTTATTCATCAAGCAGTAGACCAGATAATGGATTCTCTTTTTGAAATAAAGAAAGCTGAACAAGAAATTGGAGGCAAACTTGGTCAAGCAGTTATTAAAACTATACATAAACAGCACCGCTTAAATTTATGCCCTATTTGCAAAAAAGGATTTCTGATAATAATCCGATCAAAGAAGACAAATAAAAGATTCGTTGGTTGCAGTGGATATAACGCAGGGTGTAGAGCCTCAGCTCCTCTTCCTCAGAATGGAACAGTAACTAGTACCGGGAAAACTTGCTCAAGTTGTGGATGGCCTATTGTTAATATACGATTCAAACGGAAATCAACTTGGCGACTTTGTACGAATACAACTTGTATATCCAAGAAAATGGTGAAGAAAGATGAAATGTAGAATATGTAAAAGAGAAGCTATAGAACATAATTCAGGATTCTGTCTTTATCACAATGAATGTATCACAAAAATAGAGGCTGATTTTGAGAAATGGCAGCAAGCTTATGGTGAACTTAATTGGCAAACTTATCTCCAAAGATTAAGTGAAAGACCTGAAACTGGTAACTGGACCAAAGAATGTTGTTATTTTCTTAAAAAAAGAAAAGAAGCATAAACCCATATTTTAAATAACTAATAATTAACTTAAGAATTAATATTTCCACAATCTACTTATTATAGTACTCTTTGAACCACTCCGTTAGACAACGTGTGTTTAGTATGGGATTGAAGAGAAAATCAGGAGATATTTATAGTAAACTAACTAATAAAATTCTTTTTTCAAGAATCTCAAAGAGTACTACAACAATTACCAGCATTGTCAAATCAAGGGGACTTGAGGTCTCATACATCGCTGTTCTATTCATTTTTTCAGCTGGTATCATAAATGGTTTACTTGAAGGACCTCGTCTCCCAGAAGGTTATGTGATATTTCCTCAAAATGGTATTCAGACTGCTTCAGAAAGTATTGTCTATATATTCGCCATGGTGATGGGAACTGTTGGTTTTTACTCCATGTATTTGGGAGCTCGAGAAAGTTCCAAAAGACGTATCTCAGATTTTTATATAATGATTGGCTTTGCATCTGTTTTAGTAGCAATTTTTCTAAGTCTCTACATTTTTTCTATTAAGGTTTAGTTTAATTCCTAAACGTGCTTCATCTGGACTTTTTAAAACAGAAACCTCAAATTGTTGTTCATTACTTTTTAATTCAAGAATAAGGTCGCTTCTTTTTCTTAGAAGTCTTCCTCCAGCATATGAAAAATACCAAGAATCATCATCCTGTCTCTTTCTAGCTCTTGTCATGCTAGTGAGAATAATGACTCCATTACTTCTAGCCATCACAACCTGTAAAAGAGAAAGGTAAACCCCCAGTCTTCTATTCTGATTTGAAGAAGTTATATTATCATTTTTAAAACTATAGAACATACTTACAGAGTCAAATACAATTGTATCTACAGAGGATGAACCTATAGAGCTTATATCTGCGACAACATCATTTAGGTTTTTTTCTTTAACTCTGAAGATAAATAAATTGTTAATATTAGGTGAATCATGATTGTCTTCTAAGAATATTGTGAAATTGGTATCAATATCTAAATAAATGGAAATTCTGTTTTGAGACCGCCTAAACATCAAAATATTAGAGAGAAATTGTACCTTTGATAATTGATTATCACAAATAAGAGTGACTATATTTGATTCAATGAGTAGTTTTTTCAGAATTGCCCAATCACGGTTCAAGAGTTTACCAGTTCAGTGGTCTTTTTTTAAGGGGAAAAAGATTTATGGTTTCTATTATGAAAAAATACTGTGAAACGTGATAACAACTTATCGGATATCCCTCGGATTGCTGTAGCAACCGTAGACGCAAAGGCATATTATGCTTTATCTTCATTGTTAAACGAAATGAATTTGTCTTTCGAAAGTGTTTCACCCTACGAAGACATCAATTCAATCGTTCAACTAATATTTACTACTCATAAAGAAAAGAAATTAATAAAATCTAGAAAAGTACTTTGTTTCGAAGATATATCTGGAATTCAAACTATTGCAAAGGAGATGATATTCTCTAGACTTTTCAGTAGTGGCGAAGATATGCTCCTTATAGGAATTGACCCTGGGGATCGAACTGGAATAATATTATTTTACAGAGGAATTGAAATACTTAATGAGGTTACATTATCACTTGATAAAACATTATCTACACTCACCAATATTATTACGAATTCTCAAGCTAAACAAAAGGTAGTGAGGATAGGAGATGGTGATCTTAAGAAAACTAACTATATTGCAGGTCGTCTTTTTGAGGAATTTAAGGAATTGATAGATATTGAGATAGTGAATGAGAAAGGAACCTCGAAAATGACTAACACTATTCGTTTCAAAGGGCCAAAAGACCTTAGGTCCGCCAGAATTATCTCCTTAAGACGAGGTAAGCGCTATCAAGGAGATTCCTCTAGGTAGTTTTAATAAATGAAAACTCTACTATTTAACTGGTGAAAATTATTTTTTGGATATAATATTTGAAGAAATTTCTATAAAAACTAATGGAGAAGATGATATGATAGATATTACTGATGATCTGGCAAAAATACTCAATAAATCTGGTATGAAAAAAGGACTTTTAACATCATTCATTCCTGGGTCCACCGCGGCGTTAACTACAATAGAATATGAACCAGGCCTCAAGTCAGATTTTCCATCCGCTATGGATCGCTTAATCCCAAAAAATATTCCTTATGAGCACGATTTAACGTGGCATGATGGAAATGGTCATAGTCATGTTAAAGCTTCTATGATAGGTCCAAGTCTAATAATACCTTTTAAAAATGGACGGCTTACTCTTGGAACTTGGCAGCAAGTTGTTCTCCTAGAGATGGATACACATTCTAGGTCTAGACGAATAAATATACAAATGATGGGAGAATAACAGAACATCATTATCAAATTATGTATCTATAATTCATCATTTCTCTAGATATTCTGATTAATTCATCTGGCCTTATTTTTTGTCTTTCAGTAATTATACCTGTTATGAAAAATTTTGGAGTAACATCAAAATATAAGTTTCGTATTGAAATGTTGGAAGGTCCTTCAGACCAGACTTCACTAATTTCTTTTTCTTCCAACAATATATTTGTGAAAAAGCTTCTCAAGTTCAATTTTCCAATATCTGCTGCAATATATATTGGAATTCCTTGATATGAGGCTGCAAGCACTATTGGGTATGTTCCAGCTTTATTAATGACTTCTCCATCTGAAAGTAGACTATCTGCACCAAATAACAACATATCCACATTTCCTGCAAAAAATCCTGCTGCCGCATCAGTGACAAGGGTTGTGGGAATTCCGTGTTCGGAAAGCTCTTTGGCAGTAATTCTGCCTTCGAAGAGTGGTCTTGATTCTGAAACAAATATTTGGATATTTTTTCCTGCATCTTTTCCTGCATCAATGAAGCCCAGAATATCAGCTTTGTATTTTCATAAGATTTAAGTAGAAAATAGACTTGTCAATATGTGTTTTTGTGGCGTAAA
>JASMAB010000024.1 GCA_030754585.1 Nitrososphaerales archaeon
GAACTTGAAGCATAGGTAGTAATACTACTGTGGTCCAATATCCATCAGGGTCTTTGTAAATATCAGGGTAAGCAGATGCTTCAGGTGATTTATACGCTTCAAGGAATCCTTCTTCTTGAAGGACGAGTTGAAGGGATAAACTAATCATTACGACATCTGCGGTTGGTTCTCCGGCGTCTCTCTCTGAAGTCATTCTTGAGTGTATGGCTCCAGGCCATCCTTGTACATAATTAACAGCTACATCTGGGTATTTTTCGTTGAATGCGTCTTGCCATACCTCAAAGTCTTCTGGATCGATTGTGCTATATATTGTAAGTGAGTCTTCTGGATCTGGGGCAGCAGGTAATAGGAAAAAGTATGATGCCAAACCTGCTATTAGTATTAGTACTCCGATTCCGATAATCGTATTATTATTAGGCAATCGTTTTCACTAAATTTTGTAATCCAGAATTTTACTTATAAGTATTTTTGAATTTACGTATAAGTAGTTTTGAATAAAGAAAAATAAGAAACATTATACAAATTTACTCATTTATTCGCCGGCGAAAATATTATTGTGTTTGAATTCAAACTTTTTTTAACAATCGAATTTAGAAAAATGTGCATATATTTTAAGCATAATTACAAAATATTTTATTCGTGTTAAAAGCAGAGCAACGGTGGGATAGAGTTGACACATTTTTGGTCTGAAGAATTCTTCCAGAAAACTGATGAATTGCTTAATGACGACAAGGAACTCTGTAAAGTGTTTACAGGAATGAATACTACAATAATTGCAGAATGTGACGATAGGAAAGAAACTTTTCATATTCTAGTTGAAAACGGTAAGATTAGTTCAGCAAAAGCTAATGTTAATGATAAAGGGGAGTTTAGGTTTACTGCACCTTATGATTTATGGGTTAAGGTTGCTAAGGGAGAGGAGAAAGTTCAGAGCCAGGTTGTTTGTGGCAAGATAAAGTTCAGAGGCTCTATGCCAAAGATGCTTCTTTATTTGGGTAAAGTAGTTCGAATGGAAAAAAAGATACTTAAGATAATGGCGGAAATGGATCTGGAGTTTTAGAAAAAGGATTATTAACATCCTGAAAGTGGCAGTAACTATGACTGAACTAGTAGTTTACACATCTTTCTCATTTATTTTGGATACATTCGATGTTTCTCTAAGAGCAGAGTATGCAGATGAACATTTTCATCTGATTACTTTTAGGGATCATCCTAAGGTTGTATTTGAAAGAATTCAGAATGATATAAAGTCAGGAAATCATTCAGCTGATATTGTTATTGGTCCACATTGGATGATATTGAATCTCCAATTAGCTGGTTTACTAAAACCTTATGATTCACCTGAATATGATGCATATCCAAAAGAATTCTTTAATCCAAAGGGTGCATGGTGTGCAATGGCTCTATCTCCAGTTGGTATGGCCTATAATACTGATCTTATCAGTGAGTCAGAAGCACCAGATACGTTGACTGATACAGTTGATGAAAAGTGGCGTGGAAAACTAGCAGCCCATGAAATAGTGGACAATAAAGAGGGTCAAATGGGATTAACATATCTTACTGCACTTAATAGAATAATGGGAGAGAAAAGGTGGAATGATTTCGTGGGAAGATTAGCAGATATGAAACCGACAACTTATGAATGCATGCCTGAAATGGCTTTGAATATTGGATTAGGAAATAGTCAACTTGGGTTACCTGCTACGGTAGCTTGTATATCCTATTATCTTGATATTCAAGGAAGACCTGTAACCCATAAGATGCCTACAGACATACCTTTCCTTACAACTTTTGCACCAACAATAGCACTTGTTGCAAATGGTGAAAATCCTGAATGGGCAGAAAAAGGCTTTGACTTTGCTCTTTCTGAGGAATGGCAGTCAAGGGTAGAAGGATTAGGTGGAAAAATACCTACAAGGCCTGGACTAATTGATCCGAATCCAATTCCTGAGGATGCTGAATATTTCCCTACTTTAGATGATGCTGTGAATATTCCGAAGTTTCGTGAAATACTTAGAAGTAAGCTAGTGTAAACGCGCTTTTTAATTAGCCAGAATCACTACTGTTATGCACTTAGGATAGACTCTTTGTAGTGCACTGCCCTCTTTATGACATCTACCTCTGATAGATCATTTCTTTCCAGCCCGAGAGGATGCTCTATTTTACCGGTAATCAAATCTTGACAATATTCATAATAGTCTTTGAAAGTACTTCTTAGTTTCCTCATATTGAATTTTTCTGGCCAAAGATCGATTGGTGACTCTGGAGTTAGACGAAGAGGGACACAATTAATCTGATCTTGAGAGCTTTTAAAAAGAGGAGAATAGCGTTTCTTCATTGAAATAGATAATTTGAGTGTTTCTTGATAATCCTTTTCAGATTCAAAGGGTAGTCCACACATAAACCATAGGAATAGCTGGGATCCACGTGAAGAGCCTACTTCAGCAATCTTTTCAACACTTTTCTCAAGTAATTTATTTGAATAAAATTCTCTATGGAATCCATTTTGACATAGATATTTTCTAAGTCTTTCAGATCCACTATCGGGAGATATCTGTATTTCAAAATCTCTAAAGCTCTTACTTAATTTAGATATAATATCATTTGATGGGAGATTCCAAGGAAGATACACAACACCCATATCAAGCAGAGATAATTTTTCGAATAATTTAAGAAAATATGATTCATCTCCGAATGGGCCAAAATCAATAAAGAGACTCTCCACACCATTATTCTTCAGCATAATTGCATCCTTAACAACGTCTTCAATTGGTCTAAAAAAAGCTGTACCTCTGTGGAAGATTCTGCTGTTTCCTGTTTTAGAACTACCACAGAAACAACAGTTGAAATTGCAGCCTTTACCTACATACAGATAAAATTCACTGGGCCTTGTTTCAACCTCTTCCACAATAGTAGAGGAAGAAATAGGAGCTGATGTTCGAACTCTCTTTGTCGTGATATATTTTTCCCATTCATCTACCATTTCGTTCATATTTTCATTTGCGGCAGTTAGGTTTTCTAATGTATCCTGACGGTATGTTATGGGTTTAGAAACAAATTCACCATTTTTCTTGAAAGAAGTATTTTCGATCTTTTGAGGATTCTGCGAGCCAATATAGTCGAGAATAGGTTTTTCACCATCACCCTTTATGATGACATCAATTGAAGAGGTGAAATCAAGTATCTGTTTATTGAAGTAAGTTGAACTATGACCACCTATTACGACTTTAATGTTCGGATCAGTTTTTTTCACTGCATCTGCTATCTTAACTATTTCATATGCATGTATATACCAGTGAAAACTAATACATGCTATCTTTGGACTAAATTGGTGAATTTTTTTTGCCACAGTATCTTCCGTGTTTTTATCAGCTAATACAACTATTCTAGAGTCAATACCATTCTTCCGCAAGTATCCTGATAGAGAAAGGAATCCAAGGGAAATAACACCATATTGGTTACCAATAGCTGGTTGAAAAAATATGGTATCTATGTTAGGCAAGTTATTCAAACATTACAGAATTTTATCAAGTATTTTAGTACTTTGTATCTAGGGAATCCTAGTTATTGCAATATGCAACAATAATCCTTTAATATTCTTCTCAATTTCATTATGATTAAGATTAATCAGATGTCAGCTCTTGAAGAATTCTTTGCAGATCTTGATGAAAAACTTTCTATTAACGAAATTAAGAAACGGATGAAAAATGGAGAGAAGCCTGAGAAAATGCTTGCCGAAACGAAGAAAGGTTTACGAATAGTAGGGGAGAGGTTTGAATCGAAACAATACGCCCTTATTGAGATAGAAATGGCGGAAGAGCTCTTTAAAACTTGCGTAAAAACCATAGAAACACTTTCAGGAAATAAACATTCAAATCATCAGGATAAATCTGCTGACAGAATACTCGAGCATTCAGATACAACAGATCGTGGGTAGTTAGTTGATTCTCAGAATGCTTCCCTTGAAGATCGTAAAAGTTGTAATGAGTTACTTATTGCATTATAGGAGGTAGAATAAATTTGGTGAAAACAAAAAAAATAATGAATGAACGAATTAGCAAAGCAATAAACTGTAGTACACCAGATAGAATACCAATTGCATTACGGATAGAATATGCAGCTGCATCTTGGGCGAAAATAAAATTTTCAGATTTTGCTTTGAATCCATTAATGGCATCCGAGGCTCTGGAGAAAGCATATGATGATATTGGTGGCTGGGATGCAGTAGATGCTTCTTGGACATTAGGAACAAGATGGGTGAAGAGTGAGGCTGCAAAAGTAGAGATTCCTGGAGTAGATTTCTCTGACGAAATCCCACATAGGATTATTGAGTTTCCAGTTATGAAACCTGAGGATTATGATGTAATTTTAAGAAAAGGAATATACAGTTTGTTGACCCGAATGATAGGCAGGTTGGGAAGAAAGTTTGACGAAGATATTGAAAGGGACATATTCACTTCATTTGCACCCATTTACAAGCATTGGATAGAAGATAGAGGTGTTTCAGTCTTGCGTGGAGGCATGGTAAGGCCACCATTTGTGCAGTTTTCTATGTGGAGAACTTGGCGTGGAATAGCGAATGATATACTTAGCAGGAGAGAGAAGTTGAAAGAAGTTAGCGATGTAGTATGGAAAGATTTAGTTAAAATAGGTGAAAACCAGAGTAAAATTGTTGGATGTAACTATGTATTCATCCCATGTGGACGTGCGTCAGCGACCTTTCTTTCTGAAAAACTATTTCTTGAATATTTTTTTCCATATTTAAAGAAGATAGTGGAAGAACTTGTGAAGGATGGTTTTACGCCTCGTCTCCATTGTGATGCTGATTGGATGCCATTTTTAGAATATTTCCTTGAGCTCCCTAAGAAGAGTTGCATAATTGAACTAGGTCTTGAGACAAAGTTTAAGCAAGCCAAAGAAATTCTTGGAGACCATATTTGTATATATGGGAATGTCCCAACAAATTTATTATTCGCAGGATCTCCATTTAAGGTTAACGAGTATTGCAGGAAACTAATTGAAGATGTTGGGCATGATGGATTCATCCTTGCAAATGATGATATTGTACCGTATAATGCAAAATTTGAGAACGTTAAAATGCTTGTAGAGGCTGGCAAGAAGTTCGGAAAGGTGAAATAACCCAATCCAAGAAAGTTAATAAACAATATATTATCGAGAAATATCATGTTAAATTATATGCGTAAAATTTATGGTATCTTTCTCTTTGTTCTCATTTTATCTCCAAGCATCATTGTTCTTTTTCCACTAATGGCGAATGCACAATTACCTGAAGCTGGAAACTGGCTAGCCACAGGTTATGATTATGATCATTCTGGTTTCAATCCCCAAACCGTAATAACCAGAGATAATGTGAAAGATCTTGAGTTTAGGTGGGTATATCAGTTACCGTTAAACCCGTATCGGAATATTTTGCAACCATCGTTAGGTCTTGAGACAAATCCTTTAATTGTGAATGGTATCTTATATTTTGCCTCTTCTTATAACAAATTATTCGCTGTAAATACGTTGAGAGGTAACTTAGTTTGGAGTCATGATGTTAATATTACCGATGCTCTAGAAAATCCAGAGATAGGTAACTTTGGGTTACAACACGCGTTATTATATTATGATGGATTGATTTATCAACTCACTATAGATTGTACTCTTTTCGGTTTTGATGCCGTATCTGGTCAAGTGATGTTGGAGATACCGGATATCTGCAACGATGTTCCAGGAAACAAAGGTCAGTATTTTGGTGAAGAAGCACCAGCCATATACGAAAAGGATGGAAAAAAGATAGCGATTGTAAGCATTGCTGCAGGTCTTTTTTATGCTCGAGGTTTCGTAGCTGCTTATGATTTAGATTCAAAAGAACTTCTATGGAGATGGTTCTCAGTTCCACCTCAAGTGGAAGGCGAACACCCTAATTGGGACGCTGAAGCTAACAAGGGAAATATTGATGCATATCCCGGAGATTGGGGAATGACAGGTGAACATTGGGGAGGTTCAATTTGGGTTTCAAGCGCAATAGATGAAGAAACAGGGACTGTGTTCATTGCTACAGGATATCCTGGGGTAGGGTTAACATTGGCAGGTCACATGGATGCCTCTTTAACGCCAGGCCCAAATTTGTACACAAATTCGGTAGTAGCTCTTGATGTTGAGACAGGTGAGATGAAATGGTACTATCAAACGACTCCACACGATGTACTTCAGCATGGCTTTGGATGGAGTGTAGTGCTTGCCAAAGCTACCATCGGTGGTGAAGAGAAGAAGGTAGTAGTTACAGGTAGCAAGAGTGGATATGTCTATGAATTAGATGCTGAAACTGGTGAACTTGTTATTCCACCGGTTGAGGTGGGTGTCCATCTCAAAATCCATAACACGAATATGGGGAATGATGCAGATATGACTCTGAATCAGAAAGAAGAGCTTGCCTGCCCTGGAGGTAATGGTGGAATAGAGGCGCCTATTGCGTTTTCGCATAATACGATTTTTGCGGCAGCACAGAACAGATGTTTCTATTGGAGACCAATGGAGGATGCCTACAAAGGAGAGAGAATTTGGGTTGCAGGTCCTGCGGTTGAGCGGCCTCAGAATGCGACTCTGTATGCAATAGATGCTTCCACAGGGGATATAAAATGGCGATTTGATATGCCTAATCCCTATCAGGGTGCAGGGATCATAGTGAGTGGTGGTGTTGTTTATGCCCAAGATAGAATTGGAACATTGTATATGTTGGATGAGGAAACTGGAGAGATGATTAGAAGTATATATTTCGGAGGACTTGGTGCAGCTGGTGTAACGATAGGAAAAAATCCGCTTGGGGAGATGATGCTCTTCGTTCCTTCAGGCGGTGGAGAAATAATTGTACCTACACCAGGAACTATTACTGCATTCGGTTTGCGTGAACAAATTGACACAAGTGCAGGAAGCATCTTTTCTGATGAAGTCACGTATATTGCAATCGCGGTCGCGGTTGTGATGGCTGGCATTGTAGCCATGAGTTATCGAAAAAAAATAACATCGCGCTAAATTTGATTAGATCTAATAGCTCGTTCAGCTACATAGATTTCTGTTCAACTGGAAGATTATTTCTTGGCCTAATTACAATTGCTACCAGCATAGCAATAGCTGCTAAAACTGCAGAGAATAAAAGAGATTGACTAATTCCAAGGACATATTGTTCTGCGGCTATGTTTCCACCCTCTAGGAATAGTTGTGTTGGCAGGTAAAGTCCTATAACTGAGGCACTAATTGCATAGCTTAAAGTTTGGCCGGCATATCTCATCATACCTAAGACTCCGTTTACATAGCTCCTTTTTTGTGAAGGTAGTGAGATCAGACATTCAGAGGTATTAGCAGGAGAGAATAAACCTACTCCAACACCCAATAGAATGAGTGATGCCATCAGAAATTCTATTGATGAAGAAGCTGTAAGGCGAGAAAGCAACAGAAGAGATAATGTTGTTATTCCAGCGGCTAATATTCTTATATCCCGTTGATCGTATCTATCTGAGAACCAACCGCCTATCGGAGAAGTGATTGCAGCTACAAGTGGAAAGACTGCGAGAATAATCCCCATCCAAAAGGGATCCATGAGCTTAACTAATCCCAAGTAAAAAGCTACAACTACGTATATACTGAAGTGTGATGTATAGATAAGTAGCGCCTGCAAATTGGTTGAAGAAAAGTGTTTGTTTTCGATGAAGAGTTTCAGGTTTAGAATAGGAGATTTGATCTTTATTTGGGAGATAAAAAATAGTGTGAATAGCACTAATCCTACAATTAGGGTTTCAACTAGTGGTATTGCAATATAGATGAATGTGTCTACAAATATGTTTGTTAATGGTATCCAGAATTCAGTTATCACGATGTCGAGAGGCGTCCAATCTCTTTGAGGCCCAAAAGTAATTGGGATTAAGGTAAAGATTAGGGCACCAACCAAGAGTAATGAACCCAACCAGTCCATAGTTTGCTTACGTTTTGTGGATTCTTTTATCATTAGATATGAAAGTATCAAAGTAACTAGAGAGATAGGTAAGAGAATGATAAAGAGAAATCGCCAGCCCCAGAAGGCAGTTATGATACCTCCCAGTGCTGGACCAAGGGTGTGCCCTAAATATACCATAAATAAATGCCAACCTAGAGCTCTACCTCTTTCATTTGCTGGAAAAATGTCAACAATTAAAGACCTTGTGTTGACTATTAAAATGGCTGAACCAATCCCGGTGATAGCTCTGTAGAATGGTATTTCGTATATGGAAGAAGATATGGCGGTAAGTAAAGAACCAATAGTGAAGATGATTATGCCTATATTGAAGTACCGTTTTCTTCCTTTTATATCTGATAATTTCCCAAAGACTGGCATAAAAGCTGCCATCATAAGGAATTTCGCCATAGGAACCCATATTGTGACGTTTATATCTGCGTGAAAGTCTCGAGCAATATTTGGAAGTATCAGAGTAACTAGCCCTGTATCAAAGGATACAACAAAAGTGGCTATGTTAATTATTATGAGGGCTATCCATTTGTACTCCAATCCCAGGTGCATCAACGGACGACTCAAGATTATATCCACTATGGTGAAAGATTAACTCCTATTAATGTAAACGCAATATCTATAGGGAGCTTATTCAATTGTAGATTCTGCCAGAAATAAAGTATAGATGGGTGATATCATTGAAAATGAATCGTTTTGACGAGGAAAGGCGAAGATTAGTTGAATCGCTTGAAAGAATGGGAACGATAAAAACTGAGAAAGTTAAAAATGCAATGTTGAAAGTTCGAAGAGAAGACTTTATGTGGAGATCCGAAGAAATTGCATCATATCAGGACTCTCCTCAGTCTTTGGGCAATACTGGCCAAACAATATCAGCACCTCACATGGTTGCAATTATGCTTGAAGAGATGAATTTATCACCGGGACTAAGAGTCCTTGAGGTAGGTGCTGGCAGTGGATATAATGCGGCGCTTATGGCTGAAATAATTAGAGAACCACTGAATAGCAAGGAGAAAAAGAGTCAGGTTATTTCCATAGAGAGAAGGGATGATCTTGTAAAGTTTGCATCAGAGAATATCAAGAGATCTGATTATTCAGATATTGTATCTGTATGCAATGGAGATGGGACACTCGGCTACCCTGTGAAGAGCGAAAATGAGATACATGATAGGATTATGGTAACTGCAGCTGCACCACATATCCCAAAATATCTTTTGAAACAGCTCAAGAGAGGGGGGTTGCTCCTTATACCTGTAGGCGAACAACATGTTCAGAATCTGCTGAGGATAACCAAGAATAATGAGTATAAATTGCGTACTGAGAGTATTTGTGAATGCATGTTTGTTCCATTACTAGGAGAAGATGGTTACATCTAGAGAATGAAGTTCAGTGCTAATTGTAAAACTAGGTAAATGAAACCAATGACATACTCAAAATTAAAGCTTTACGACTACTTTACTGCAGATGCTAAATTAGAAAATCAGATAAAAAAAAGAGGGTAGTGATCCTTTTTCAGGATCAACTATTTCTTATTACTATTGTTTTCGTGTGTAAAGTACTGCTGCTCCGATTATAGCTATAACAGCTACAGCGATTGCTGCATATGTTACAGTGCTAGACATACCAACTTCTTCAGTTACTTCAGAAGTAACTGTTGCAGTTTGGGTTTGTGTTTGTGTTTGTGTTTGTGTTTGAACAGGTGCAGTAACAGTAGCTGTGGTTCGAGATGTAGAAGTTACAGTTGTAGTCACAGCTTGGGCTGCAGCCTTTGCACTTAGTCCAAAGGCGGCCATTGTACCTGGAACAGAGGTTTGTCCTTTCAATCCATAGTTGGCTGCTCCGGCAAGACGAGTCGCACCTAGAACAGTGAATATCTTTGACTCACCATTTCCATCATGGCCGACGGTCGCCTGTATAACGACAGCTGATCCAACACCTATTTCGTTC
>JASMAB010000025.1 GCA_030754585.1 Nitrososphaerales archaeon
TACTGATAAATTCTAAATATGTTTCTTTTTATTAGGCTATAAATTAGTATTATACTAATAATGAATTCTAAACTTAAGTAGCTACCATTATAAATTATTGAATACATAACAGGATTTACTCCTTCAGGCACAAAAGAGGCAAAAAAAACTATTCCGGAAAGGAAATGAGCAAAAAATCTTCCTGCTATAGCTATCCCTACACCGATCAAAGGAATTTTTCTAGTTAAACCAGCTAGACCTAAAGATCCAAAAGCTATTGGATAATCTAGTATCACTTGCAATGGATGATAAATAAATGGTTCCTCTATCAGTACTACTAATCCAAAAATAATACCAGCTAATATTCCAAGTTTATATCCTCGTCTAAGTGAAAATAATATTATAGGAATCATTGATCCTAGAGTTATCGCACCACCTTGCGGTAAAGTTATAGGTTTTATTAGATAAAGTGCACTTGAAAGAGCAATCATTAATACCATTTCCGCCAGAATTCTAGTAGGTATATTGGAAAAAGATGTTTCAGAATTCTCTAAATCTTTTTTCTTCATTTACAAAATCCTTATTATTATCTCCTTGATATGAATTTAACTATTAAAATCATCTAAAAAACCTTTCTTATTCAGAGAGTGGTTGCAAATGAAAATACATAATTTATTCTAGAGATAATCAATTACTGTATGAATAAATTATCATTATTATTTACTAAATCTAATAGGAGATAGATTTTAAACCAGAGATATTCAGAGCTCTTAATGCAGCCGGGGTAGCTCAGCCTGGTTAGAGCGCCAGCCTCCACAAAAAAAGGGCGTTACTCATAATCTGGAGGCCGCGGGTTCGAAACCCGCCCCCGGCACATAGATTTTACTAGAATATCATTTTGATTCTTTCAGGTTAACTCGGTTGGCTATAGACTTTTTTTATTACTACATCATATTTTATGATATACTAAAGATGTATGAATGATGAAGAAATTAATTCTATTTTATCAATATCTAAAACTATCGCAGTTGTTGGTCTTTCCAGAAATCCTTTAAAGGATAGTAATGAAGTGGCAAGTTATCTCCAATCTTAAGGTTATAGAATCATTCCTGTAAACCCATCTGCTGATAGTATTCTTGGTGAGAAATGTTATAATACAATTATAGATATACCTGAGCAATTATTTTTTTCAATAGATGTGGTGGATATATTCAGACCATCTGACGATGTATCATATATCGTATATCAGATTATTGAAATGAAGCTTAAGCTCAATAAACCTGATACTATTTGGATGCCAATTGGAATTATTGATGATGATGCCGCTAAACCTGCTCGTGAAGTTGGTATGCATGTTGTTATAATAAAATACATAATGATATCCTATAAACAGATGTTTTGAAATCATATATAACTAAGTTCACAAGATAAATTGTTGATGAACTGATGAGTAAATTATTGATAAAGATAGCGTCTCTTGTTCTTCTATTCATTCTTGTATTTTCAAGCTTATTTGCTTTCTTTATCTAGCCGTTTTGAAGACAACTTTAAATTATCATAATTAAGATAATTTGTAGCTGTGACTTTCCTTCCAATTCTAAAACAAATCTCTTCTACAAGATCTCTAGGTCCAACTAGAACATTTACTGAGCTTCAGGTTATTAGAGCCTTATTGATACTTGGAGAACGAAAGGTTATAGGAAGAACATTACTTTCTAGACTTCTGAAAACTGGATCTGGCGCAATAAGAACTATGATAAGTGATCTTGAAGAACATAAGATAATCAATATTGAAAGAGCTGGTTGCAGTTTGACGAAGACAGGTATCAATATCTATAAAGAGATTATCGAAAAGATACCTAAAGTAATTCAAATCGATGCAGGACGGCTCTCAGTAGCAAATTTTGATGCTGCCGCTCTTGTTAAAGATGGTTCAAAGTTCATTCATCGGGGTATAGAGCAGAGAGACGCAGCTATTAAGGCAGGTGCAAAAGGTGCTACAACATTGATGTATGAAAAAGATAGATTTACACTACCGATGGAAAGTATAGATTGTGCGAAAGATTTTCCAAGTAATATTTGGGTTATACTTGAAAAAAAATTTAAGCCTTCAGATGGAGATGTAATTATTATAAGCAGTTCAGATATTGAAGAATCCGCAATCTATGGAGCTTTGGCAGGCGCCCTAACCTTAGTAGAGGCTCCATAAGGCTGGTATAAAATTTGTCTATTAAGAACAAGATATCCAGTCATGGTTTAGTAATTGTTTATACTGGTGGAGGAAAAGGAAAGACAACAGCTGCTTTAGGTCTAGCTATTCGCGCTATTGGTCATGGTTGGAAAGTTTGCTTGATTCAGTTTATCAAAGGAACAAGGAAATACGGCGAGATTGAAAGTGTAAAAAGGTTAGCTCCTAATTTTGAGATCAATATATTAGGTGAGGGTTTTGTTGGAATTCTTGATGATGGTAAGTCTCTTACTGAGCATAAATCTGCTGCAAAAAAAGCATTGAAAATAAGCCATAAAAAGATTATTTCTGGCGATTATCAGATTGTGATTCTGGATGAAATAAATTATGCTTTATCACTTAATCTAATTGAAGTTAATGATATTCTAGAATTGATTAGAATTCGACCCAATGAAGTTTTCTTAATTCTTACTGGAGATAATGCAAATAAACAGGTTATTGATGTGGCGGATTTAGTGACAGAAATGAATGCTGTAAAACATCCATATCAAAAAGGTCTTCCCCCTATTAAAGGAATAGACTTCTAAGACATCATTAGATCTATCTAAGTGAGGAATTTGGCTAAGGATCCAGTTTGCGGCATGTTCGTCGAAGAATCTGAGCATGCATTAAAGGCAGAAGTCAAAGGAACTACCTACTATTTCTGTGCCAAAACATGTCTTGACACATTCACCAAACCAGAAGTCGAGCTTCGAAAACTGAAGATATATGCAATATTAAGTTTCACTTTAGGCATCCCAGCCTTAATATTATCAATGACGAATATATTACCTGAAGCAGTACCGAAAAACTTTTTTCTGTTCCTTCTTGTTACTCCAGTCCAATTCATAGCAGGATATAACTTCTACCGAGGAACATTTCATGCGATAAAAGCCCGTTCAGCGAATATGGACACTTTGATTGTCATCGGTACGTCAGCAGCTTGGGGTTATAGTACAGCTGTGACGTTTGTACCAGCCTTTTTCATAACTGATGTTTATTTTGATACTGCTGCACTGATCATTGCTTTTATCACTACTGGAAAACTACTAGAACATTATGTTAAAGGAAAAGCTTCTGAGGTAATAAGAAAACTCCTGAATTTGCAGCCAAAGATGGCTACTGTGATACGGAATGATGAAGAAACAGAAATACCCGTAGAGGAAGTACAAATCAAAGATATTATTCTAATAAAACCTGGAGCAAAGATACCAGTCGATGGGACGATTATTGAAGGACATTCTACAGTTGACGAAGCTATGATTACAGGTGAGAGCATACCTGTGGAGAAGAGTGTAAATGATGAAGTTATTGGTGCAACAATAAATAAAACTGGCGTTCTAACCATAAAGGCAATAAAAGTTGGTGCTGATACTACTTTATCTAAGATAGTGAAACTTGTAGAAGAAGCTCAAACAGCTCAGGCACCAATTGAGAGAATTGCTGATCAAGTTGCAAGTTATTTTGTTCCGATTGTAATAGCAGTGTCATTATCAGCATTCTTTGGTTGGTTTTATTTTATTGGAGAGACATTTAATCATGCATTTACTTCATTAGTCGCTGTTCTTATTGTAGCTTGTCCATGTGCACTTGGATTAGCGACACCAGCAGCAATAGTTGTGGGAACAGGAAAAGGTGCACAGCACGGTATTTTGATAAAGGGTGGTGAATACTTAGAAAAAGCACATAAAATTCAGACAGTAATTTTTGATAAGACTGGGACTCTTACTGAAGGGCATCCTTCAGTAACAGACATTGTTCCAATTGGCGATTTCAGTAAAAATGAATTATTAAGTTTATCAGCTTCTACTGAAAAGGATTCTGAACATCCTCTTGCAGAAGCTATTCTAGAATATGCTAAAACACATAATATATTATATAAAAAAGCCAAAACATTCGAGACTATCCCTAGCAGTGGAGTACGTGCCATTATTGACGGCCATAGTCTTTTATTGGGAAATCGTCGACTTATGACCAGAGAGAAAGTAGATATACAAGATATCGAGAATAGATTATCTGCACTTGAACACGAAGGTAAGACAGTTATTATTATAGCCATAGACGGAAGACCAGAAGGATTCTTAGCTATTACTGATACATTGAAATTGTCATCAAAAGATGCTATTAAGGACTTAACTAAAATGGGTGTAGAAACAATACTGTTAACTGGGGATAATCAGAGGATTGCACAAGCAATAGCTCAACAAGTTGGAATTGATAGGGTAATTGCTAATGTCCTTCCAGAAGATAAAGCTATGATAGTTAAAGAGCTTCAATCAGAAGGAAAGACTGTAGCTATGGTTGGTGATGGGATTAATGATGCTCCAGCACTTGCACAATCTGATGTTGGAATAGCTATTGGAAGTGGAACTGATGTAGCGGTAGAGGCTGCAGGCATGGTCCTAATTAAAAATGATTTGATTGATGTACCTACAGCCATAAAGTTAAGCCAATCTACTATGAGTAAGATTAAACAAAACTTGTTTTGGGCATTCTTTTATAATGTTGCACTAATCCCAATTGCAGCATCTGGATTATTGAATCCTATTCTAGCTGCTATTGCCATGGCTTTAAGTTCTATCACTGTTGTTACAAACTCTCTAACACTGAAAAGATTCAATCCAAAGCAGTGGAAAGGAAAACTTTCACAACAAAAAAGAAAAGAAGATAAAATAAAGGAGGTGGATAATAAGAAAATGGCAATAGACCCAATTTGTAAGATGACTGTCGATGAAAGTTCTGCCGCAGGAACATCAACCTACAATGGCAATACGTATTACTTCTGTAACCCTATGTGTAAAGACACTTTCGATAAAAAGCCAGAACAATATGTTTAGTGGTACGATAGAATCTTTAGTAAAATTGCTTTCAGTATTATTTTAGAGATTGTATTCTCGTTAATTCATTTGACGGAATATTTAGCTCTCTTGCTAGAGGTTCTAATGAATACTTTTCATTTTTGCTCTCAAATCCATCTATCATTTCTTTGATATATTGCTCATATTTGAGCGATACTTTGCTTCCCCAACATTGATTAAGATGATCTTGTAGGATAGCAGATATACCTAAAGATGGTATCCTGTATCCTTTCTTAGTAGGTTCACTCTCACCAACTATATCTGGAATTCCTACGAGAACGAATTTACCATCTATTATCATGTACCTAATATCACTGGCAATTATACAGTTGTTATAACGAATATCTGCTCCAGCAGTTGAATATTTATATCCAATGTAGAGTCTATTGGGAAATTTGGGTATTAGGAAGCTTATTTTAACGCCTTTCTTTACAAGTTCCCGAATATTTTTTACAATAATATCAATATTCTTTCTATCATTATCTGAAGGTTTACTACCTGTAATGCATCCAAAAATCGACTTTTCTGTTTCTTGAAACGCTTGTATTACTTCACTAAAGTACTCCTGTCTAGTTAAAACACGTGTTGTCCTACTCATTTCTCTTATCAAATTCTTATGAACCTTATCTTGTTTCAAATGGAAAACAAGTAATATCACTGTGAAGATGAGTAATATTAACTCAACTACAAGAAGAACAGATTCAACAGTGGACATATAGTTTGATTAAAATTTGTAATGATAAAAACCTTCTTAATTTGAATTTTACATACATTATTTAGATGGTAGCTTCTAGTTACTATCTAAAATAGATAATCCTTTAATATAATGATTTTTTATCCATTTTGATGTACAACGATCAATCTGACGGAGTAGCTGATGTTCTCAATATTCTTGGCAACGAGACAAGACGTAGAATTCTTCATCTCCTTTCAGAAGAGCCACGGTACTTTATTCAAATATCTAGAGATCTTGGAATAAGTCAACAGGCTATTCTTAAACACTTAGAGCTTCTGGAAAAGTTTGGATTAATTGGATCATATAGAGAGAAAAGTGACCTCGCTGCTCCAGCAAGGAAGTATTATCATTTGGATAAATCACTCTATTTGTCAGTAGGGATTACTAACGACAATGTAAAAATGGAGATTAGAGATATTGGCCATACTAAAAATGGAGCTAAGAATCCTAATGGGGAATTGATTATTGATGAAGGAATGAAGGAGCAATTTGAAGGTGATAATAACTTGAATAATCTATTGAATTCTTCTAGTGTATTATTGAAAAAGATTGATGAAAAATTAAATGATGTTGAACAAGATAAGATTTCACTTTTAAGATTGAAGCAAAATGTGATGAAAAAAATTCATGATTCAATAAGGTCTAATGTTGATGATGTTCTTGATCGAGCCATGCTTTATTCTATCGTAACTTCCAATTTAAATTTTGATGTCGCTTCTCTATCGGAACAATTCGATATTCGTGAAAAGGAAATTGCTTACCGTTTGATTTCCTTGAAGAAGCGCCTTAACCTTCCTTTTGACTAATTCTTACATAATACTTAAATACTTTTAGTTACTAACTTAAAGTGATTAACTATGAATTGTAATAATATGATGGATAATACAGCGTCTAGAGATCTGAGCGAGTCATCCACTTGGATACATATAATTAATATATCTAATTTACCATATGGCCATCAATGCTCAAGGAGGATGGTTGTATAGATGTTTAACGAAGATGACTTTCCATATGGGTATAAGAGAAAGCGTATTCCTTTCTTTTCAATTTTTCCAAGAGACATAGAGCTATACTTTGCGGAGATGGATAAGTACTTTGAAGAGATGTTCAAAGAGGCTGAAACAAAAATTCCTGATGAACTTGTAAGAGAGAAAGATCTACCTAAAGGTGGAAAGATACGTGAAATTGGACCATTTGTATATGGTTACTCTGTTACAGTTGGGCCTGATGGTAAACCTGTTATTCGTGAATTTGGAAATATCAAACCTACTTCGCATGGAAAAAAGCCAGTAGAAGTTCAGGATAAAAGGGAGCCTTTAGTAGACGTTTTCAATGAACAGGACTCAGTGAGGGTTATAGCGGAGCTACCTGGAGTAGAAAAGAAAGATATTAACCTAAATATCGAAGATAAAACATTGACGGTATCCGTAGAAAAGCCTAGAACGTATTACAAGAAAATTGAACTGCCGGTAAATGTAGATACATCAACTCCACAGGCACAGTACCGAAACGGGATACTTGAAATCAATCTGAAGAAACCGAAATATGAAAAGCCTGAAGGAAAGAAGATAGACATAGAGTAAAGGGTTTTTCAGCCCTTTTTTCTTTTTTTTATAAATAGGATTAAATTCAAATTTTTTCGTATAATTTAAGAAGCCTCGGCCGGGCTTTGAACCCGGGACCCCCACATCTTTAGATTATTCATTTACCAATGTGGTGCTCTAACCAGGCTGAGCTTTCTCTCCTCATATGAGGTACCGAGGCAGAGTTCCGAGGCTTGTCCGTCATCTTAGTGAAGAGCTATTAACTTTTACGTTTCATTGACTGTAAAGATTAATTAATTTATACATCAATGGATTTTCTGAGGGGTCGTTGTCTAGAGCATAATTCTTGATGAATTAGAAATATGCGGACGATATGGTCTAAGATGCATGGCTCGGGTAGCTTCCATCTCTGGTTAGTGATTCCATGAGATCGTGGGTTCAAATCCCACCGACCCCATTTTATTGAGGCTCAGGTATTTCATCAGGAATTGAAAAGAATGCTACTATTTGCAGGACTTGCGCTATAAAGATTATTAAAAATCCTATTAGAATGATTGAAAAGATTGATCCTATCAAGTTTATCTTTGCTGAAGTGCTAAACATGTTTACATTGAGTCGTTTACCCATCGAGTTATAGCTTTTCCTCAGGTATATAGCTGAAATAATGAATAATATCCAGAATAAAAGC
>JASMAB010000026.1 GCA_030754585.1 Nitrososphaerales archaeon
AGCGCAAAAATCGGTAAACCCGCACCGCCATTCGATATGGCAACATATTTTCCAGTTAAAGATGAAGATAAGAATGTCCAACTCGAGGGCTATAAAGGAAAATGGCTTATCCTGTACTTCTATCCGGCTGACTTTACTTTTGTTTGTCCAACGGAATTAAAGGAATTAGGAGAGCAATACAGTACAATACAGGAACTAGGAGGAGAAGTTCTAGCAGTAAGTACTGATACAGTTTTTACTCATAGAGCTTGGTTAGAAACTGAGAAACTCCTAAAGGATGTGAAATATCCCTTAGCTGCAGATCATACTGGTAATGTTTCGATTGACTATGGAGTAGATGATGAAGATAGTAATCTTTCTCAAAGAGGTGCATTCATCATTGATCCGGATGGGATCCTAAAAATAATTTATACAGTAGATACTCCTATCGGAAGAAATTCAAATGAAATTGTAAGGCTTCTTAGAGCACTCAAATTCGTTAGAGAAAATCCAGAAAGGGCATGCCCAGCAAGTTGGAATGAAGGAGCACCGACATTAGAACCCTCAATAAAGATGGTGGGTCATGTCTATGAAGCACTTGAAGGAAAGTAATAATGCAATAGATTTTATTCCTTACTAACAAAAAAAACACAAATCCATTAACCCTGAGCTGAAGACATATCCCAGCGAGAGCAATGCTTAAGGAACACATGAAACAGTTTCAAATAAGATAAGTGGCCCAATCATTGCATATAGAACCCCCGAAATGGACATTCATTTTCATTGCTTTATCAGTGGCAGGTTTCTTGGTTCAGATGACCACTAATTTCTGGGGATATTTTGCGTTTTTTCCAGCTTTTGCTTTCGAATCACCCTGGATGTTTGTCACTTCCATCTTTCTTCATGCGGATATAGAACACCTTTTCTTCAATATGTTAATTCTATTCTTTTTAGGCATTAACCTTGAGAGAAGTATTGGTAAGAAAGCATTTATGACTCTTTTCTTCGTTTCAGGAATAGTTGGTAATCTAGGATATCTAATTACTGCAAGTAACCCATTTACACCAGCAATAGGTGCATCTGGCGCAATATACGGGATAATTGGAGCTCTTGCAACCCTTGCTCCCATGATGATGGTGTTCATTGGAATGATACCAATGCCCATGATACTTGTTGCAGTATTTTGGGGATTCATGGATTTTGCTGGTCTCTTCGCACCATCAGGTATTGCACATGGAGCACATTTGGGAGGAATGTTTGTTGGAATCACCTTTGGACTCTACATTAGATGGAAGATCCATCTAAGAGTTAACAGATATTAAAGATAATCAAAAATTTCATTTAACGATAATTATATAATAAAGATTCATAAGACTCTATTTGTAATATCAAAATTAAGGTGAAATCTCTCGGTACCTCCAATTTTAGACAATGTTGATAAAACAATTCTAAATTCGCTTCAGAGGAATGGAAGAATTTCTTATTCCGAGATTGCGAAAAAAGCTGATGTATCTGAAGGAACAATAAGGTATCGTATAAAACGCTTGCAAAAAAAAGGAGTAATTAGAGCTTTTGCAGCCATATTAAACCCAACATTGATAGGGTTTTCAGTAAGTGGAGCTATTCTAATGAAGTTAAAGCCTACTCACATCAAAACAATAACCGAGAAATTAATAGCCCTACCAGAAACAAGTTACATTTACCGTAGTACAGGTGAATACGATATCGTCACCGTTGTTTATGCACATGACATCAATCACTTTAACGAATTTGTAAAAGAAGTAAAGATGATTAACGGTGTAAAAGATGCCCGAATTTCAGTCACAACAGAATTGATAAAAGCTAATCCAACATTTATACTATAAGTCCCTAAAAAATGAAAATTGGTTGGAAGAATAGAGAAAACAAAGTACTTTATCTGGATAGACAAAGCTTATTGATAAATATCAAAATGGATAGAATAATTAATGATTAAGAAAAATAGAGAAACCCATGCATCTGAAAAAATGTATAATCGTGCTAGACAGACAATACCAGGAGGAGTTAATAGCCCAGTAAGATATTATGCTCCATTTCCATTCTTCACTGCAAAGGCTAATGGTTCTAAGATAGTTGATATTGATGGGAATTCGTATATTGATTATTGTATGTCATATGGCCCTTTAATTCTAGGACATGGAAACTCTAGAGTTATAGAGGCAGTAAAAAAGCAAATTTCAAACGGGTCCATATTCGGCACTCCAACTGAAATAGAGATAGAATTTGCAGAGATAATCACTAAATCTGTTCCTTGTATCGATATGGTTAGAGTGACGAATAGTGGAACTGAAGCAACCATGCATGCTATACGATTAGCACGAGGATTCACTGAACGTAATCAGATTGTTAAGTTTGAAGGATGTTATCATGGGGCACATGATTATGTTCTCGTTAAAGCGGGTTCAGGAGCCTCAACTTTTGGAGATCCGGATTCACTTGGGATACCACCTGATACGATAAAGAATACGATTTTGTTACCTTTCAATAATATAGATGCTTTCGAAAAAACTATTGAAAAGAATGGTGATAAAATAGCAGCTGTGATATTAGAACCAGTAATAGGAAATGCTGGAGTAATTCTACCGAAGAATGGCTTCCTTCAGGCAATAAGAAAAACTACTGCTGAGAAAGAGATATTACTAATATTTGATGAAGTAATTACAGGTTTCAGATTAGGTCTAGGTGGAGCACAAGAATACTACAATGTGAAACCAGATATAGTAACATTAGGAAAGATAATTGGTGGAGGATTTCCAATAGGTGCATTTGGCGGAACTAAGGAAATTATGTCTCTCAATTCACCAATTGGAGATGTTTATCAAGCAGGAACCTTCAGTGGAAATCCAATATCGATCACTGCTGGATTGACTGTTCTAAGACAACTAACTGATGGAAGAAAGAAAATGTATGACGTGCTAAGAAAAACTGGAGAAAAAATGATAAACGGTCTGAGAGAACAAGCTGAAGATGCTAAAATTCATGCACAAGTTAATGGACTATCTTCTATGTTTCAGATATTTTTAACAGATAATCCAGTCAACAACTATAAGGATGCTAAATTTTCAGACTGTAATAAATTTCAACGATATCATAAAATCCTTCTGGATAGAGGAATATTTGTACCTCCATCGCAATTTGAAACATGTTTTCTTTCAACGGAGCATACAAATGAAGACATTGAAAAAACAATTGAAGCAATAGGTTCTGCACTAAAGGAAATTACGAGGGATTAACGTGAGGCTCGTTGCTGGAACAAGGGGAAGTAAACTAGCACTTATTCAAACAGACGAAGTTATTCGAAACTTAATGCAAATGATAGAGAGCATAGAAGTGTTTAGGTTAATCATAAAAACTTCTGGCGATAAAATGGATGGACAATCTATATCTTCAATAAACGACGTAGGTGCTTTTGAAAAAGAAATCAATAACGCAGTAGATAATGATGAAGTGGATTTTGCAGTTCACAGTATGAAAGACCTTCCTATCGATTACAATGCTAATTTAATGATCGCTGCAGTTTCAGATAGAGAATCACCATATGATGCACTCGTATCGAATTCAGGTTATAATATCACAGAAATTCCTAGTGGAGCAATTGTTGGAATAGGAAGTCCTAGGAGAGAAGCCCAGTTACGATATTTAAGACCTGATTTGAATATTAAACCAATAAGTGGAAACATAGATACAAGAATAAGGAAACTTGAAGAAGGATTTTTTGATGCGATTATTCTTGCTGAAGCTGGATTAAATAGGTTAAACATAAAAAATAAAACAAAACGATTACCACCAAAAGATTTTCCAGCTGCACCAGGACAAGGCGCAATTGCAATTACGATTAAAAGAGATAGAGAAGACCTAAGAAAAATATTCAAGCAAATTAACAATTCAAAGAGCAATGCGGAAATAACGGCGGAGAGAACATTTCTATCTCAAATTGGAAGCGGATGCAAAGTCCCAATAGGAGCATTAGCAGTATCAAAGAGAGATAATCTAAGTATGTACGCTATGCTTTTTTCATCTGATGGGAAACATAGAGTTCAGTCCACATTTCATGGTAGAATAAATAATCCCGAAGAAGTGGGAAAGAAAGCAGCTAAAGAGCTTATCAAAGAATCAGAAAAAGTTGCGAATATGGTGAAACATATTGAGTAAAGGCATAGTCTTTCTTGTTGGAGCAGGACCTGGTGACCCAGGTCTAATTACGGTTAAAGCTTTTATGATTCTAAAAAAAGCTGATGTTATAGTTTATGATCGCCTTGTTTCCAAGGAACTTCTTAAAACACTTCCAAATAGAACAGAGAAAATATATGTGGGAAAACATTCAAGCAACCATTCAATTCCACAATCACAAATAGTTGAAATGTTAGTAAGAAATGCAAAACAAGGCAAGAAAGTTGTTAGATTAAAAGGTGGAGACCCTTTCCTATTCGGAAGAGGAGGAGAAGAAGCAGAATATCTTAAGAAAGAAGGAGTGAAGTTTGAAGTTATTCCAGGTATACCTTCTGCTTTAGCTGCACCAGCCTATTTTGGAATACCAGTTACCCACAGATTTCATGCATCCTCAGTAGCTATTGTAACTGGTCATGAAGATCCAGATAAGAAACATTCAAGAATAAATTGGGAGAAATTAGCAACTGTTACCGACACAATTGTTGTGTTGATGGGCATAAAAAGACTAAATGAGATTACTGATTCATTGATAAAAGGTGGGCTTGATCAAAAGACACCTGCAGCTATTATAGAATGGGGAACTACAAAACAACAGAGAATAACTGAAGGATTACTCAACAACTTGCACAAAAAAGCTTCTTCCGCAGGAGTAAAACCTCCAGCAGTAATTGTAATAGGTGAAGTTGTTAAGCTACGCGAAAAGTTGTCATGGTTTAGTGACATAGATACATGACATTAAAGGGAAAACGTGTTGTCATAACAAGACCGAAACAGCAAACCGACAGGTTATCCGAGATGATTACCCAACTTGGAGGGATACCGCATAACATTCCAACTGTTGAAATAGATTCCGTTCCAATTAATGACAAAGTTATGGAACCGATTCATCGCATAGCTGCTGGTCAAGCAGATATTATTATCTTTATGAGTCAAAATGCTTTTCTAAGTTTCATATCAATTTCTGAAAAAATAGGCCTGAAAAAAGAGATAAAGAATGCCATCTCAAAGATGCAGGTTTTCTCAATAGGTAGCAAAACTAGATCGCTGATCATATCCAAAGGTATTAATGTAGAGGGAGTACCTAAAGATTATAGCTCACAAGGTTTAGCAGATGCGCTCTTAAAACATGACCAGCATGATAAGATTATTGCTATACCGAGAACAACTAATCCTACTGATTATCTTATCAAACAGATTAAGGGAGATTATTCAGAGATAATTCAATTCCCAGTATATGAAACAAAACTTCCAAAAGATACAACTGATGTTTTACAATTGATCTATGACATAACAAAAAGTAGAGTAGATATCATTACTTTTACTTCTTCAGTTGCAGTTCAAAATCTCTTTAAGATTGCCGAAAAGAATCGGATTACAGAAAAGCTAAAAAAATCACTTAATGATGGAGTAGTTGTAGTGTCAATAGGTTCAGTTACAAAAAAAACTCTGGAAAATTTTGAGATAGATGTACAAGTTACTCCGAGTAAATATACATTAGAAGAAATGATGAAATCTCTAAACAGATTCATTGAAAATGATAATGAATAGCATTGATTAGTCAGCGATAAATCTATTTATCACATGGTAATATCTAGAACCCAAGCATCTTCTTTAGATTTTTTATTCGATTACGTTCCTTTATAAAAACACCAGGTATAATGAAAGATAGATGAATCAATAAGAAAACAGAAACCTCAGGATTATTCCCTATAGCAATTAGAATAAAATAAGGCAGCCAAGCTGATGCACCTATTAATATCATTCCCTTGGCAAGACGATCTAGGATAGTGGACAATAAAAAGAAAACAAATTTGCCTTATGTATAACTTTATTCGTGTACCATAAAGTCAATTTTCAAAGTATTATGATTGATAGATACTCTAATTCCATATCTGGACTAAAAGATTTTTTTCAGTAATCTGACTTTGTATTTAGATTGATGAAGAAAGAAAAATAATATTGCAAAAAAATGGGAAGGTCCCAGTGGTTTACTGGGAAGAGTATACTACTCTTTCTTCTTCCGGTTCGGTGAAACTTTCGTGCGTCTCAGTGTTCTCGTTTGTAGGTGTTTCTTCAGTTTGTTCTGTGAGATCTTCATCAAATGAGACTGAATCTTTAATTTCTATATTATCTGCATCTTCTGTGTCAGAAACTGTCTCTGTGTTGTCTATGGATTCTGTTTCAGTTACTTGAATTTCTTCGGTAACTTCAGTTATTTCTTCAGGGGTATCAAAACTACGTGATTCCTGTTCAACTTCTGGTTCTTCTGTTGTTATGTTATCAGAAACTTCAGTTATTTCTTCAGGGGTATCAAAACTACGTGATTCCTGTTCAACTTCTGGTTCTTGAATCGGTTCTTCTTGATAGGTGTTTGTAGTTTCAGATAATTTTTCTTGGGGTGCTTCAACTGTCGGGGTTACATCCTCATAGATTGAAGATGTACTTGTTTCTGCATCAGGGTTGATGGAGTCTTCATCTGTTAATTCAAGATTAGGTGTTTCATTCTCTGATTCAGTAGATTCTGTTTCTGGATACATACCTATTGGTTCATCCGCCATAGGTGCTTCTGATTGTGAAACAGCATTCATTTCAGTAGAAATTGGTTCATTTTGTTGTGGGTATTCTGTTTTTTCTGATGTTTCTGGGGTCAACATTTCAATTGTTGAAGCAGATTCAACTGGTTCATCGGTTGAAATATCTTCAGTTTCAACAGTTTCGATCGCTTCTGTAAGCTCTTGTGGTGCAATATCGTGTAAGACAGTGGAAAGATCTGCAATTTCCTTTTCATTGCGTTGAAGTATTGTGCTCATATAATCTTTGGCAGCACAAAATACATCATCACTTATATCTCCTATTCGGTGTTGAAGCTTCAAAGTCCCAATGAACTTATCTGCAGCACTACTTTCAAGAGATAGGGATTCTACTTTTCTGTTTAGAATTTCAACTGTATCTCCGCAGCTAACAGAATAATCATCGAGCTGTGCTTTGTGGCGGTTAGTAAGATGCTCAAAGACATCTTGGGTAATCTCCTCTTCTTCATATAATTCTTGAAGAGCAAGCACCTTCTTTTCAGCGATACCATTTGTCTTCAAGAAACTATCTGAATTAAGTTTCCATTCGGATGTCAATTCTGGAGAATCCTCTTCAAAGGTAATTCTATCACCTTCGAATTTTCTGAAACCATTGGAACCCGCATCAACACCAACAAATTGAATTTTTCTGTTACTGTCAGTGGATATTCCAGTGATGATTCCCACATATCTTCCATACGAATCTTTTAGTTCTCTTCCTATTATACTCTCTAATGATGGGTGAGTCATACTATCATCTGCACATTATATTTCGAGTGATTGGATTTTATTTAGAAAGGTGAAAATCGTTGCCGTATGAACTCAATTATGTCTAACATTTTCAAATCTCAAACAAATATTCCAA
>JASMAB010000027.1 GCA_030754585.1 Nitrososphaerales archaeon
AGTTCGTGGGTTCAAATCCCACTCCCCGCACCATTTCATTATCACATAATATTTTGTCTGAACGGATATATGGTTAACATTAATCTATCTAACTTATGTCAAACTTTTCACTAGAAATATTTTATATATAGAAATTTAAACAATTACTATTATGGTGATTAAGGAAACTAGTACCTTAATGGCATTTGAAGAGGATATTCGTAATCGGGGATTTATAGATTGGCTGGTAGCTCATACAGGATTTGCTAAACCTCTCCACCGATACGAAGGCAAACTCTCACTAATGAATGACAGATTAGTTTTTTATGGTAACGACAAAAAGAAGAAGCAAAGATACCATCTTCAAATCAATAAAAAAGATGTTACAGATATATTTCATGGATTTGACAATGTTTTCAAAAGAAGAGAAGACAGAGCTTTGGGGCTTAGTTTCAAACCATTAAGAATCAATTTCGTGAAGAATGGATCACCAACCGCAATATACCTCATTATCGAATTTCGAAGAGCTCTAAGAACCAGCAACAATAAGCAATGCTTCACCGAACTTAACCAATGGATAGATTCCAAAGGAAAATAAGACTCTATCACTTGTTATTTAGCCATCTAGCTACGTCTTTGGCATGATTTGTAATGATAAGATCTGAACCTGCACGCTTTATCGCTGTTATTATTTCCAAAATTATCTTCTTTTCATCAACCCATCCTTTCTCTGCAGCAGCCTTCACTAAAGAATATTCACCACTTACATTGTAAGCAGCTAAAGGAATATTGATTTGAGATTTGACTCTATGAATTATGTCAAGATATGCCAAAGCAGGCTTCACCATAACGATATCTGCCCCTTCCTCAATATCGAGTTTAATTTCACGCATCACTTCATCTGGATTTGAATAATTCATCTGATAACTTCTTCTGTCCCCAAATTGAGGTGTAGAATCTACTGCCTTACGAAACGGAGCATAAAAAGCTGAAGCAAACTTTACTGAATAAGCCATAATCATTCTGTCTGAATATCCCTCCTTGTGTAAGGCATCTCTTATCACCTTAACCTGCCCATCCATCATTCCAGAAGGAGCAACAATATCTGACCCTGACTCAGCCTGACTTACAGCGATTTTTCCATACAACTCTAAAGTTTCATCATTTAGAATTTTACCTTCATTAATGATTCCACAGTGACCATGAATAGTATATCCACATAGACATGTATCTGTTATTATCACCAAATCTTCACCTAGTTCCTCTCTCATTTTTCTTACAGCAGTCTGGATAATTCCGGTCCTATTGTATGCTGAAGACCCTCCCTCATTCTTCTCAGACGGAATCCCGAATAGAATGACAGCAGGTATCCCTAAACTCACTGCTTCTTTCCCCTCTTCAATGGCCTGCTCTAATGAAACCCTGTTAACATTTGGCATAGAAGGAATCGAAATGGATTTCTTTAGTCCTTCTTGAACGAATATAGGTAAAATCAAATCATTCGAAGATGGTCTAATATCCTGAACCATCCTTCTAATATTCTCTGTTTTCCGCAATCTATTCATCCTAACATTTGGAAAACTCAATTACAATTCCCGGCCTGTACAATTATCTTCTTTACCAAATCCTTAGCTTCACTTACTTGGTCATTTTCTAAAAATGTATTTATTTTATTATTTTCAATTATTTGAAGAAGAATTTTCCTACGTTCATTTGGAGAAAGAATATGATTCTTGGCTATGCTTCTGGCATAACTTTGCAGCTCAACACTACGAATATCATTCCCAGTTATCATTTTCTCAACTCTTCGTCGAATAACACCAGCCATAGCCGGACTTTTTCCCTTAGTAGAAACCGCTATCCGAATATGGTCCACATTCGCTACCGCAGGCATAGAAAAATCACTTAAAGAAGGATTATCTACTACACAAACCAACGAACTAATCCTTTCAGCCTCTTTTGCAACCTTTTCATTAAGTAATCTATTGTTAGAGGCAACTATTACCATACTGGGATTAAATTTATGATATGACATTAATAAGCCATCTTTCGCTCCTTTTTTTTCTATATTCACTTGTCTTGATTCACCTAATTCCTTAAGCTTCTTAGTGAACTTCTGACCAAATACAGTGATATCAGCTCCATTGTCTAGAAGTTGCAGGATTTTTCTTTCAGCAATTTTTCCTCCTCCAAACACAAGGACCTTATGACCTTCTAGACGAATGTCTATCAACAACTATGGTTCACCATTTGAATAGAATCTTTCAATATATGACTAATGCGTAGATAACTGTTATTATATTGCCAGAATTAATCTTACAAATGATAACAGAAAAGTATTAGTGTAAACTTAATCACATCCACTCTAGAAGATAATATACACATCTAAGTGCAATGATGGAATAGAATGAAATCAAATTATAAAAATAATATTACACATAATGTATTAATTATTTTATTAATTTTAATTTTTACTTTATCTTTATCTACTACTAATTTTGGATTAGCTATTGCACAAGAGACAGGACATATAGATCTCTTGGTAAAAGGACATGACGGACACACAACCTTGAATGCTTTACTGATCAACTCTAGCAATATTATAATTGAAAATGTTACTTCTAATGAGCCATCGCTTACATTCGAAAATCTTCCTATAGGAACGCAATATCTTATTCTATTAAATTATAAGGGTATATCTTATCCAGTTATAACCTTACTTAATCAGACAATGCGAGAAATAACGATTCAAGTTTTTGAATTAACCACTTCTGATGAAAATATCTGGATCGATTTCCATCACATATCTTTCACAAGTGGAGACAATTATTTGAATATAACAGAATACTTGCAGTTTAGAAATCATGGAGATTCGGTAATTAACAATACTGATATCAAGATCGAGATACCTAATGGTTTTTCGAATTTTATTTGGGATCAAGACTGTTGTCTTGAACCAACTGACTTTGGAATCTTCTTCAGTCCAATTAAGCCTTTACAACCTAATGATACCCAGACGATAAATTTCAAATATCGTCTCGAATCTAGCATAAATGAATATTCATTTGTAAAGGAACAGTATTACGACACTTCTGTAGTGATTGTTACATTGAACCCAGACGTTTTAAGGGTAATATCATCATATAATCTCGATAGTGAAGGATTAATTGAAATTGACAATAGTTTAGTTGATGCTTATAGTTCTATTAACGTATTCTCAGGCGATGGTTTCTCCATTACAGTAGCTGGACACGAGAGTAATGGTATAAATCTGCTGTGGATTGGTACTGGAATTTTAGCTGTTTTCGGTGTAGGAGGTATTGTTTATGCTTTTAGAAGATCCAAAACATCAATAGAACAATTAAAGTCCGAAGAAAACACATTGATTTCAGAGTTAGAAAAGATAGAAAAAGATTTTACTAGTGGAAACATGAAAGAAATAGAATATCTTACATTAAAATTGAAGAATAAAACAGCGTTAGAGAAAGTTACAAATAGAATTCAAGAGCGAGAAAAGGTGGGAAAAGTAGTTGAAGAAAAGTAAACTTCTAGTAATAATTGTACTCACCACAATATTCATTGTATTAATGTTTGGGCTATTCACAGAAAATATTTCACCATATATCAGCGTTTCAGACCTAAAAACAGATAATACACAAAACAAAAATCTTCAAGTCTTCGGTCAAGTATTACTTGATACCATTTACTTTGATAACGATTCTGGAGTAACTACATTCGATCTTACTGATGGAAAACAAAGTATATCAGTAATGCATACAGGCAGGATTAACAATCTTGAACACTCCACCGAAGTGGTGGCAATAGGTGAATACATAAGCGGTGTTTTTAAGGCACAGAAAGTCCTAGTAAAATGCCCTTCTAAATATCAGGAGCTTATTCCAGAGGGCGATTAACCATTGGACATAGGCTACTCAGCGCTTGCTGTTGCCCTACTGGCTACCATAATCTCTTTTGCATCATTCATCTATTATACACGTACACAGGATGTATCTATCTATAATTTTTCTAAGGCAGCTCTCTATGGTCAGACCTTATTTTTGACTGCTGCTGTGATAATCCTTTTGTATTACTTTTTGATAAGAGATTTTAACGTAGAGTACGTAGCCCTATATTCAGACAATAGTTTACCACTCGCCTATACTATCGGAGCACTTTGGGGCGGTGGATCCGGCTCACTACTTCTTTGGGCTTGGATTATCTCATTATTCATGACAGGTATAGTTCTTAAAGAACAAAAGGATAGAATAACTGGTTACGCTTTAGCCGTACTTCTATCTGTAAACATTTTCTTGTTATCTTTAATTCTCTCTATCAATAACCCGTTTCATAGACTAACTTTCATCCCACCAGATGGAAACGGACTAAATCCTCTATTGATAGACCCCGGAATGTTAATTCACCCACCCACTTTATTCGTAGGTTACGGTGGTCTCACTATACCTTTTGCATTTGCTTTAGCCGGTTTACTTGCAAAAAATGAGAATTGGGTATTCCGAATAAGAAAGTGGACTTTATTTTCATGGCTATTTCTTGGATTTGGAATATTCCTAGGTGGATGGTGGTCATACACAGTACTAGGCTGGGGAGGATATTGGGCATGGGATCCAGTTGAAAACGCTTCATTAGTTCCTTGGCTGATATCAACCGCTCTCTTACATAGCGTTATGCTGCAGGAGAGTAAACGTGGTATGAAGCTCTGGAATGTTCTTCTGGCCATCGGGGCTTTCGAAACCGTTATTCTGGCAACCTTCATAACCAGAAGTGGCATCATATCTTCTGTCCACGCCTTCGGATCATCAGGAATAGGCCCAATCTTCGTCTATTACATTGGTTTGACCCTTATTACCTCACTGGTAATACTTGCATTTAGATATGATCAAGTTAAAAGTATGAATATTTTCCAATCTATTACTAGTAGAGAATCCTCTTTCCTTTTCAATAACATATTCTTTGTAGTAATGGCTTTAACCGTAATATGGGGAACACTTTTTCCAATATTAAATGAAGCAGTTATTGGAACAAAGATAAGTGTAGGTACAGGTTTCTATAATGCAATAGTTCCTTGGGTGATGTTATCTCTAATATTACTTATGGGGATTTCCATAGTACTTCGATGGGGAACTACTAGCTCCAATGAGATTATCCATAAACTGAAATATCCAGCAGCTATTGGATTGATAAGCGCTCCAGTCGCTTACATATTTAGTTTTACAGATATTAGTTCACTAGTAGGTATATCAACATCAATTTTCGCCATCTCTCTTCATGGGCAGAACTACTTATTTGATGTTAAAGATTTCACAACAAAAACTGGTACTAAAACAATAAGCTCTATGATTCATATTATACTGAACAGACGAAGACGATATTGTGGATATATTGTTCATCTAAGCATGATCTTAATATTTATTGGGATTATTGGAACATCAATATATCAGACAAATTATTCAACTACTCTTCAACGCGATATACCTGAAGAAATCGGTGGTTATACTTTCACTTATAATGGATATTCCAAAATCGAAGAACCCAACCAAAATGATTATAGAATAAATCTGGTTATAAAAAATGGGAACTTTGGTGATGTAATAACACCCAGTATCTCCGAAAACCTCAAAGCTCAAGTATCGTATACTCACGTGGGCGTAAAAAGTCTACTACTTGAAGATGTCTATGTGATCCCGGAATCATTCGATGAGAATCAAGTTTCATTAACTATTAATTATGTTCCATTGATAAGTTTCATTTGGGCAGGTGGTCAACTAATGGTTATTGGAGTGGTGATAGGATTGCTGCCAAATCGGTTATTACTAAAAGAGGAAATTAATTAGAATTAAGATATCTAGTGCCTAATCATATTATTCCTCCATAATTGTTTCAAACGAAAAAATAGCTACCATAATCACTAAAACCAAGAAAGCTCCCAACAAACGGAGTTCACCTGAGTACTCAGTGAAGGCAAGTCCTTGAAGAATCTTCCCGCTAGAAAGTATAGCGGGAATAAAAATTGGCATAGAAATAGGAAACAACAGGAATGGCAAGAGCAGGTTTTTCCCCTCGGAGTACATAACAATGCTTGAAACAAACGAGCCTGCAAACGAAAGATCAATTATTCCTATAATGAGAATTAAGAAGAGCTCGAGGATATCTATTGAAGGCTGAATATTGATAAAAACTATAGATAACGGCAACAGAACCACAATCACAAGAAGTAACATCACCACTGAATAAATGACCTTTCCAAATAGAGTAGCTAAAGGTGAAGAAGGTATTGTCTTCAATCCTCCTATGGTACCACAATCCATTTCTCGTGAAAATGTTGTGGTGAACAGAAGAATACTTGTAAAGAAAATTATTATCCAAAGTGAAGCTACCCCTTCCTCTATAGTAATAGAAATAGGCGTCCCCCACGCAATACTAACCATTACCATGGCACTGACTGCAAAGAATATTATTGACCACAGTTCATATGCTCGCCTAGATTCGATGAGAATATCTCGGACAGCAATATTTAACGAATCTCGAAGAAGCCCCATTCTTAATCACCTTTTGTGTCGTTTACAAGTTTTCCTTCACTAAACGTTAGCATTCTACCACAGAATTCTTTCAGCAGCTCAGAACTGTGTGAAGATAGTAGACTAGTGACACCACTCTGTTTCTTCAATAAATCTACTAATGTTTCTACAACAGTTTGATCAAGACCAGAAAATGGTTCATCTAATATCAAAATTTCAGGAGAATGAAGAAATATCCTTGCCAAATCTACTCTTTTTCTTAAGCCATGAGAAAGTTTCTTAATTGCAACATATCGATATTTATCAATATCAACTTGATCTAATACTTGGTCAATCTTCTTCTCCAGGGATTCACCATAAATTGAGAACATCTTTCCATAGAATCTGAGGTTCTCTTCAGAAGTAAGTTCATCATACATAAAACTCGTATGACCAACAAAACCAATACTCCTCCTTACCTTACTCCTTACCTTCTTCACATCATTTCCAAGAATATTTAATGAGCCTGCAGTAGGAGAAAGCTGTGTTCCTATTACTTTAAGAAATGTAGACTTACCAGCACCATTATGACCTAGAATACCGACAATTTCTCCAACCTCAATATTTATCTTGAGTTTACGTAATGCATACAAATGTCCATACTGTTTAGTGATATCAATACATTCTACAGCGAATTTGCTCATCTCTTATCACATCTAAAATATACTAAATAGTTCGAAAACGCTCTACTTGTTTCACTTTTCCTTTCTTAAGCGTTTCTCGATATTATCTATCTTTCTACTTATTTTAGAAACCCTTCT
>JASMAB010000028.1 GCA_030754585.1 Nitrososphaerales archaeon
TGGAATAATTATATTAATTATTGCACCAATCAAGTGGATAAGAAATAGATTAAAAGAAAGAAAAAAATCATAGCAAATTACATCAGTATGATATTAAATCAAATAATCAAGTGACTACTGGATATCTAAATGGAAAGTCTCAATATGGCTGTATCTTCAGGCAAGGTTGCCACAAAGCAAATGGTCTTATCTGCGATTAGTGGGTATATTCTCGATGAGGCTTTTAGTGGCAAGTAAGTTTGGTCGCTAAAAATTATCATAAAAAGCACCATTATTTTATATGTAGAATTTTAGAAGTTACTTTTAATCGTTAAATTATCAATAACATAAGTTATAAATACGGAGTAATTTTTCAATATGAGTGAATAGAATATTGAATGTTCAATGGCCAATAAAAATATTGCTTGCACATCCTCAGGCACCATTTCTCCAACAAGATAAGTTCACAATTGCTGCTGATTGTGTAGCATTTTCGAGTGACAATTATGGGAAAATGGTTGGAAAGGATGAAGGTGTTGTGATTGGATGTCCTTTACTGGAAGACCCTGATAAAATGATGAGTAAACTTGCTTTGATGATAAAGGAGACTTCAGCAAACAACATCAATGTATATACGATGGAAGTCCCATGTTGTCATGCCATTCATATGATGGTGGAAAAAGCAATTAATGAAGCTGGCAAAGACAATATTAATAAAAATAACTATATTGTGAGAGTATCTTCTGGAGAAATTGAACCATATAAGCCTGGAGTAATTGATGATTCCATGATTGATAAAGAAAGAAAGGTTCACGGACATGGTCATGGAAACGACCACGCATGCTAGAACTAAGCGACTAATAATCGCTGTTGACTCTAATAGATGTACCGGTTGTGGTGATTGTGTGGATGCGTGTTTAACTGGTGCTCTCCAATTAGTTGATGAGAAAGCTAATCTAATCGATGAAAAAAGTTGTGACGGTTTTGGCTCATGTATTGCTGCGTGTCAACATGACGCTATAAGGCTGGAGAATAGAGAAGCAGAGGATTTTGATTGGTCTGTATTGAATCGAATAAGTTTTGATGCGTTGATGGCGAAATTGAGATTTACAAGTAGACATTTCGAATCATAAAGATTATTTTTTTTATAAATCCTGATATATTTTTTCTCATAAAATTTGTGGCAACTTATAAAAAGAGTGAAAATTTAAGAATCTAGGTTGCTTGAGTTAACGGAATTAGGATATCTACAGGTTGCATGTGCTGAAGATTCATTATTAATTATTTGGACATTTGGTATGTTTTTACATCAACAAAATACAAAAAGTAAAGAATAACTAATCATGATTTGTGCTTTAGTCAACAGTTTATGAATTATTGATTAAATTAATGAAAGGTGTTTCAAATTCCAAAACTTATTATCGAAGATAAAGAGGTAGACTATACTATCAGAAAAGGAAGAAGTTCAAGGTATACCTATTTGAGATTTAGGAAAGACTTGTCTCTTCTAATAACTCTTCCAAAGAGATCAAGGATAGACCCTCAAACAATCATTAAAGATAAGCGTAAATGGATAGAGGCAAAATACAATCAATTATCAAAAAGAATCCCGATTATTGATGGTGATCAATTATTATTCAATGGAGAATATTATAATCTTGAAGAAAAACATTCAGACAAGGCATTTGTCAAAGTATCTAACAAAAAGATTATTCTGTCTACAACTAGTAATATTGATTCTAAAACTCTTCTTAGGGACTGGATGACCAAAGAAACTTGGATAATTGTAGATAAAATAGTTCTCCTATTCTCTCACAAGTTGGGAGTCAAAGCATCTAATATTAGAGTGAAAAGAACTTCAAGATGGGGATATTGTAAGAGGAGTGGTGAACTCACATTTAATTGGCAACTAGCAGGATTGCCAAGAGATCTGTCAGAATACATTATTCTTCACGAAATTGTTCATTTATCAGAGTTCAATCATTCAAAACATTTCAAGAGAAAGTTAGAATCCATCTGCCACGATTATAGAAGTAGAGAAATCAGACTTAACGATTATAATTCAAGTCCTTAATATTCAATAGAAATGTTGAAGCTGAAACAAAAAGAGTATAAGAAGACATCGTAAACCATACTTTGAGCCCATCCATCAAGGCTCTTTTTTTCCTAGGTGAACGGTTTGAATGAGTAAGAATATTCCGAGGATAGCTAGTAAGGTAAGATAAACCGATTCTAGATTCCGTCCAGCTATGAATATTAAAAGAAGTCCATATGCCACTTCTTTTTTCACTTTCAACATTCTAATGATGAGGTCAGCATAGAACCAAAGTGCCACCATATAGAATGGAAAGGGTAGGAAAAGATTGTAGCCGAAGACCCAAGTTGAATAAAGAGATATAATCGCAGGATTCAATAAGTAAATTCCAGCAAACAAAGCAGCAGGAATTGATGGAAGAATCAACTTTGAACCCTGTAAATAATTTTCTTTTTTAATTCCTACAAAATAAATATACAGAGGTAAAACATTTGCTATTATCAGCACTTCTCCGATGTTTAAAATTTCCACTATAAAAGCCGGTTTCGGACCCCCAATAGTAAAGATAACAGGTGCAACTACAAACCAAAATGCAATAAAATATGAACTAATGAATAGCGCGCTGATTATTTTCACCAGCTTTGTAGTCACACCCTTTGTGAACCATAAGGCTAGAAGAGTGAGCACGATAAAGGCAACAATGTTTTGGACAATCAACAACACAGCTTCAGATGTAGTAAAGACAGAAAGAACACCCAAGACCAGGAAGGCAAATAAAAATGTGGAAGTGATTAAAGTAGATTTAGATGAATCTTTGATCAACAAGTAGCCTGCTAACCCAGCTGAGATTAAGACTAATAGGAAAGAACTATTTAGTATAAAGGGCCCTAATGTAATGATGGCTTCGTAGAGGTTGGGTACAGGTGCAACTACACTAAAATCTCCAACCTTCAAAAAAGGTCTAACAAAAAGAACTTCAAGGATTACAAACACCAACAGAGGTTTGATGAAGAATCCGAAATAGTCCTTAGCTGTTGAGAAATCGGATCAACTCTTTTAATGCTTTATTAGTCCGTTTCTTCGGGGCAGCCCATATCTTCAGCTGGGGTTTCTTCTTCAACACTTTTCCTAACTTTTTTAGGTTTTATCTTAAGCAGGTTGACTTCATTTTCGATGTGTGAATTGGTTATTTTAGCAAGCTCACGATAGAACTCTGCATCAGCAGATTTCTGAATGGATATACATATTGCTGAAGCCCATCGTCCTAAGTGATCAAGTAAAAACTTCTTTTGTGCATCTCTTGTTATTGATATCTTATCCGTCCACCCTTCCATCGTTGCATGGGCCTCCTTTAGAGTGAGAATGTGCATGAATTCCATCTCGGCACTAATGTGGTCAGGCATCTCTTTGTTTGTATTGGATAGCTTAAGGCCAAATGCTCGATAAAAACCGGCCACATCAGCTAATTGTCTTGACATACCAAAAGTATTGATAGATCCGTATTGAGACTCATAAGGTGGACATGGAGTTTGAACAGAAGCCTCGAAAAGGCGGGCATAAGCGGATTCTAGACCTGAAATTGATATTTGATCTACTTCCTCTTCAAAAACTTTAGTGAGACGTGTTGCCCACCGGCCATACATACCGGCGTCCTTATCCGTTTTACCAGCTTCATCTCGAATGGTAGCAACGAGATCACTTGTGGGATATAGAAACCCTAGTGAAAGAAGTCTATAGATTACACTTCTTGCAAGAAGTTCCTTTACAGCAGGAGTTGTCATTTTATGAACCTTGTTGGCTTTTGAAGCAAAAAGGCTGCTGTACCAACAAATGCCACTGTAGCGAATGCATCATCAATGTTGATGGAGAATGGCAAAAAGGATGATCCTTCGACTTTCATAGTTAACCAAGCAGATACCGCTTTTCTTCCGTCAACCTCCCGGTTCTCACCGTTCCAGACGGCAATTGCTATCGAATTTTCTTCACCTACGGTAAATTGTGCATCGCTAGGATCTCCGGTATCTAATGGCCTTGCATAAACAACTTTCCACACACCACTGTCCCATACTCCTCTACCAATCACTTTTTGATCTGGCTTGAAAGTAAGGGTGCCGAAACCTTCAGCTATTAGGTCGGATATAGGAGTGACTTTTATAGGTTGAGAAAGCGGATTCTCTGCAGCCCAACCGGGAACAGCAACATTATCGATAGTCTCAAGTAAGGGGATTATATATGGTGGTTCACTTATTGCGAAGGGGTAAAAGTCTACCCACATATTTGGATAAGTATCCTCAACCTCTTTGTAGACATCGTTTATGTCCTCCTGCCAATCGCCTCGCCACTGCCATATATTCACTGGTTGCTCTTCATCTCCCATTCCCAGAAACGGTGTTTCATCTAGAACAGGGAATTGTAGAGCAGCAGCATCTTGATAAAATTCAGTGCCTACGGTGCTAACATTTCTAGTTGGATCCTTCCACTCGAGCTTAAAGACAATCCATGAATCATTATGGAGTGAAGACACTGTTACAGTATGGATAGATGGGGTTGCAAGGATAGGTTTCGTTACAGTTTGAGCTCCTAATGGTATTTCGTTAGGTAATGCCTGCGCCCAGAGAGATGAATCGGGGTTCATTATGGGGAGGGGCTGGTCCACCTGCTTTGAGACTACATCAGCCTGTAGCGGGAATGGAAATGCCGAACCACCTATAAAGACTACAGGCCAAAATATGATAAATGTTATGAATGCAATAACGAATTTTTTATTGACCAACTATTTCACCTTTTGAACGTAATTAATTATCATTATAACACCTTAAGATGTATTATGGTACCTTGGCGGTCTCACAATTACAGGTTCGTCTATAGGAACTCTGATAAGCTCATGATCTTTTGCATCATATCCAATTGCTTGATTGGAATTAATGTTGAATCTTTCAATGATTTTTCTTGTACTGCGGAAAAGGGAAAGTACTCCCAATAATTCTTCATCCATGTTTTCATAAACCTTTAATGCTTCATCAATTCCTGGCCCAAACATTTGATAAAGGAATTTTTTATGGATCCATCGTGGGGGAATATAGTAAATGTTTGGCTCTGTACCGTACTGAGGATATAATGGAACTGCTATCTTTCTTACATGAATAAGGTAATTCATAGGATTTTCAGCATTTTGTTCTGCATCTTCAGGAAGAGAATTTTTTAGTCCTTGAAGTCGAATTTTGCCAACACATGCTGCCATACACCTTGCCTCTATCCCTTGCTCTACTCTTGGGTAGCAGGCAATACATTTTTCACTTATTCTTGTTGCTAAATTATACATTGGTTTCTTATATGGGCATAGCTCCACACATTTTCTATAACCTCTACATCTTTTTTGATCTATCAGAACTATACCGTCACTGTCCTGACGTTTATAGATGGCCTTCCTTGGACAGGCTGCAAGGCATGCAGGGTGAGTACAATGGTTACATATTCGCTGTAAATAGAAGAACCAAGTAGTATGAGCACCGCCTCTGCCACCACCACCGGTAGTTTCTAAATCTACTGAATTATCGGGACCTTTCTCAGGATTTGTACTTGTGGGTGTATCCTCATAAATGTTTGGAGATTGCCATTCCTTATCTTCTGGGAGATAACCTACTCCTACCTCTGTCAAAGGTGCTGCTTCAAAGATAGTTTTACCTGAATAGACAGATCCATAATGACCTGTTCCTGGACTCCATTTATTTGGTCCAAGCTTCTCTAGCAACTTGTGGTCCCAAAACTGGGGATAGCCACCATAAGGCTTTGTTTCAACATTATTCCACCACATATGTTCTTGGCCTTTGCTGTAAGTCCAAGTACTCTTGCACGCCATTGTACATGTTTGGCAAGCAATACATTTGTTGATGTTAAAGACTGCTGCATACTGTTTTTTAGGTCTCGCTTCTTCATATGGATAGTCCATATCCCTTCCAAGCTGCCAGTTCCTAACTTTCTCTATCGCCATTCATATCACCTATTCGATGTATTCTCCCTTAATGTATTTCTTCATATTTGCACTTTCATTTGAAGGTGTAAAACCAGTTGTAGCTGGTTCCCAAACACCCTTACCACGAGTTTCTCCAGGTGGAGGCATTCCTCCATCTTCAGCTTTCTCCACTTTCACAAGACACTCTTTTGGACAAGTATTAGGTGCATGGGTATCAATAGCGAAACCTTCACCTATACCCCAACCCCAAGTATCCTTGCGAACTAATGTTTCTGTCATCTGGGTAGGTTGTAGGTAAGCTCGTGTTAGAGATTGGTGTCCGCCATAACGGAAATTGGAGAACCATATTCCTCCAGGACTTTCAGACATAGCCAACCCATCTGCTCTAGTTTCATGAGCTCGTATCGTCTTAGGTGAAGACTGATAGACGGAATGTTTCATCATTATAATACCACTAGGGTATGCAGGATTATATTTCACCCTAATCATGAGTCTAGATGCTTTCTTCCATATCGCATCCTTCTCTTCAGCGTAACCGATGTAGGGTCTATCCCGATGATTTGCATCAATGTAAACATAATCACCATCATTAATGCTAAGTCCTTTTGCATCTGATGGATTCATATGCACTTGATGTTCGCCAACGTAAGGTTTTCTCTTATCTGCTCTATGGGGATCAGCAAAGTTATTGTCCCATATAATATTCCAGTCGACATTGCTCCATGAAGAGTGAACTCTGTGCCTTGTTTTAGGAGTAAGAGCATAGAATCGGTATCCCTCTTTCCAAAGGAAGTTCTCTGTTTTCTTTACTTCTGACCAAGACTTCTTTACATCACGAACCTGGATTGCCTCCAAATCTTCTGAATCGTGAGGAATACCATAATCAACAGGATTTATCCAAGAGTGAGTACTAACTATTACATTGTTCATATAAGGTGTTGCCTCTGGTTGCTCTCGATATACTATGAAGTTTTCACCGTGATTAATGAATTCTTCTTCTTCGCGGTAAAATTCCATACGTCCTGTTTTTGTATGGAATGGTCTACTTTCATTGATCTGTTCCCATCCGGGTATCCTAGGATAGGTCCGGAACATCATTAACCATTCTCTATCAGATTCAAGAATTTCTTTAACATTATAACCACGAGTTGTTGCAGAACCGTCTAGGATTCTCTGAATGTATACATCGGTTTTATTTTCCAATGTAAATTTCCAATAATCTGTGTACCGTTGATCTCCAGTAAGATCTGTAAGTTTCGTTGCCACTAATGCTAAGACTTCGTGGTCCATCTTGGTATCA
>JASMAB010000029.1 GCA_030754585.1 Nitrososphaerales archaeon
CACTTATTTCATCTGTTTCACTTATTTCATCTGTTTCACTTATTTCATCTGTTTCACTTATTTCATCTGTTTCACTTATTTCATCTGTTTCACTTATTTCATCTGTTTCACTTATTTCATCTGTTTCACTTATTTCATCTGTTTCACTTATTTCATCTGTTTCACTTGGTTCACTTTTCACTTTGTTCATCGCAATGTAGCTACCCAGATACCAATAATTAACTTTTAAGAAAAAAATTGATCATTATATTGAGAAGTGAATGGACAAGAATGCGAATATTTGATTTTTATATATATACATGAAAACATACTATTTGCAGATTAATATACAGTATAAAATATAGGGTATATGTAAAAATTGATAGTTTCCGATTACTTTGATGTGATTAATTGCGCAACATAACTAAGAAAGATTTCACCAAAGAATTTAGCGGTAGAGAAGGAGATTTTCTTGAGCTTAAAGACTTCTCTATTTTTGAGGTAAAAGGCCTAATTCATCCACCAAAAAAACTCATATCATATCCAAGATATATTGTTGACAATAAAGGTGATAGACTGAAAGGACACAGAAAATACCGTAAGATATACCCATTACAAGAACGGCAAGAACTTCTAATAAAAAAATATCCTCATCTCCTAGTTAATGATCCAGTCCTCAATATTAGGGCCCCAGAAATATCTCAAACAGAAATAATAGCCCACTACAAGCCAGATGAAATCCTCGAAAAGATTAGAAAAAAGAAACAATCAGATAATGAAATACTGAAAGCAATTGAACTCACTTATCTGCTTGAAATCCATTCAGGCATATCGTCTTCCGCAATCGGAATATCAGGATCCATTATGATAGGGCTCCACACAAATTCTTCAGATATAGATCTAATAATTTATGGTCAAAATGAATCCTGTAAAATGAGAGATTCATTAAGAATTCTACTGAAGGAGAAGAAACAAGTTAGAAGTCTCAATAATAACGAGATGTTAAGGCTTTACAAATTCCGTGGTTCCGATGCTGTAATGCAATTTGAAGTTTTCGTAAAACATGAGATAAGAAAGACATTTCAAGGTATGTTCAAAGACAAAGAGTTTTTCATCAGATATTTACCAAACTGGTATGAACTAGACGAAAAATATGGAAGCATAAAATATGTTCCTGTAGGATATGTGAAGGTTAAAGCCCGTGTAAAAGATGCCTCTGAAGCGTTTTATAGTCCATGTAAATATGTGTTAGACCAAGTCGAAATCCTTGAAGGAAATAAGGCCCCCAATATTATTGAAGCTGTTTCTTTTAGAGGAAGGTTCTGTGAGCAGGCTGAAACCGGAGAATTGGTAATTATTCAAGGTAAGTTGGAGAAAGTTTTATCTTCAGATAGAGAATATCATCGAATTTTACTTGGTGGAGATCCTTTGGATTTCATGATATCTTTATCACTCTGAACAATGATATACTAGAAGAATGTAAATTGACTTCTTACAGATTTAGGGATAGAGAATTCATTCGGACCCCTGAAAACCTATTTTTCTGTGTAATTGGTGACCAACATCCACAGAATAAAGCTATTTCTTATCTGAGATATATACCATCGTCTTCTGGAAGTTGGGGTAGAGGTAGTAATCATTTTAAACGAGCAATGCCGGCATACTCTATTTCTCATCTTTTGAAAAACATCAGATATCTAAAAAAAGAGTATCCTCATTATGTCTTTCATTCAGATGCATTCAATATAGAAATTTCAGCTGTACCTAATTCCAAGGTATTACAACACTATAAGCCTCAAGACAAAATGATGCAATTAAGCAATATGAAAAATCCTGATTTTCTTCAGAAACGTGCACTAAAGATCACAGAATACCTATCAGAAACCATAGGGGTATCAAAAAAAATATTTGGGGTAACAGGATCAATATTAATAGATATTCATAATACGGAATTCTCAGATGTAGATCTTACAGTTTCTGGGGGAAAAAATGGTTTCAAACTGAAAGAATCATTACCTTCTCTTTTCGCAAATAAGGATGAACCGGTAAATCATGTGCCTGAAAACGTATTGAAAAAGCTGTTTTCAGACAGAGTGAAAGAGCATCCTCTTAGTCTAGATGAAGTTAAATCACTTAATTCACGGCAATGGAATTATGGTACTTTTAAAGGAACTATTTTCTCATTGCACACTGTAAGATCAATATCGGAAATAACCAACAATTATGGGGACCACTTTTTTCATTCGTTAGGCATAGTGAAAGGTAAAGCAATTATTACTGATACATCTGAATCACTATTTAATCCTCATATCTATAAGATTGAAAAATTCAAGAATAATAAAGAGGGTATACCTAAAGACATCAAAGAAGTTGTATCTTATTCTGGTATTTATGGAGGAAAATTTGAAATAAACGATGAAGTCGCTTTACATGGTAAGTTGGAAATAGTAGAGAATAAAACTAATGGAACATTATACCATAGAATAATAATAGGTTCTCCAGAAGCAGGAACACATGATTATATGAAACTGATTTAAAATGTGGTAATCTTAGCGCAACATTTAATTTACTTAGAAATATCGATTAATGTGTATAACTGAAGCATGAAAACGCTTAAAGTGTACACAATATTAGTGAAACATATATGACTGGAATTAAAGTGAAAGTATTATCAGGAAGAACCCTACGACAGGGTGTAGGAAAAGAAGCTGGAAAAAACTCTGAAAGATATCGAACGAGCGTATCGATATGTGAAATGAATTCTGAAGACATTACATCTCTGTCAATTAAAGCTGGAGAGAATGTAAAGGTGACATCAGCTCATGGAAGTGTTGTTTTAAAGAGCGTATCATCGAATCAATTAACAAAACCAGGGATGATATTCATTCCATATGGGCTCTATGCCAATCAACTCTTTAACGAAACTACTGGGGGCTCGGGTATGCCAACTTTCAAAGGCGAGCCTGCTGTTGTCGAATCAGCTATTGAAGAACCTGTAAAAACTCTCGAAGAATTAATTACAGAAATATAGTGAGGTTAATAGAATGGAAATTTTTCAAGATGTTGTATGTCCTGTCTGTGGATGTTTATGTGATGACATAGAAGTCAGTGTAGAAAATAACAAGATTGTGAAGGCAAGGAATGCATGTGCTATGGGTACAACCAAGTTTCTAAATTATAACAACGATAGAATTCCATCACCAATGATAAAAAATAATGGTGTACAGAAACCTGTTAGTCTAGAAGAATGTATTGAAAAGACAGCCGAGATATTGGTGAAAGCCAAATATCCACTAATTTATGGTCTTAGTCTTTCCAGTGTCGAATCTGTTAAGGTGGCTATAGAGCTCACAGAAGAAGTTGGTGGTGTTTTAGATAATCAGACATCTGTCTGTCATGGACCTGGTGTCCAAGGTATACACGATATTGGAGAATCCACAGGTAGCTTAGGGGAAATTAGACACCGTGCAGATCTTATTATTGCTTGGGGAGCAAATTTACAAGAAGCACATCCCAGACATATGGAAAGATATAGCTACACCTCCAAGGGGAGATATAGAAACGGAAAAGAGGATAGAAACCTCATCGTAATAGATGTTAGGGAAACACTTACAGCGAAAGCAGCAGATAAATTTATTCAAATCGAACAAGGAAAAGACTTTGAATTTATAAATGCGTTAAGAACTGCGTTAAGGCTTGAGCAGATACAAAAGGATAAAGTTGCCGGAGTGCCTGTTGAAGAAATAGAGAAGCTGGCAGAAGTTCTTCGGAGCTGTGAGTTTGGAGTCATATTCTTTGGTCAAGGAGTAACTCAGGTGAACGGAAAAGGACGAAATATAGATGGGCTCTTTTCCTTAACTAGAGATCTTAATAGCTGGACAAAATTCTTGATCATGCCTGCACGAGGGCATTTTAATGTAGCAGGAGTAAATCAAGTCGCAACATGGCAGACTGGTTTTCCATATGCCATAGATTTGAGCCGAGGTTATCCATGGTACAACCCTGGGGAGACAACAATAATTGATATTATTAGAAGAGGAGAAAGTGATGCTACACTCGTTGTTGGTTCTGATCCTATTGCTCATTTTCCACCAGCAATTTCAAAGCGGTTAATTAACACTCCATTAATCTCAATTGATCCTGCACATTCTATGACAACAATGGTATCCGATGTAGTTATTCCGTCGTCTTTCGCAGGTATAGAGTATGAAGGTCTTGCATATAGAATGGATGGGCTTTGTCTTCCATTGAAAAAGTTGGTAAAGGAACCAGATAATACTATGTCTGATGAAAAGGTTCTCAAGATGATTCTTGCAAAAGTTAGGGAGTTAAAGAAGGTGAATTAATTATGCAGGATATTCTCATAAAAAATGGAACAGTATTTGATCCCATAAACAATATTGACGGAGAAATCATAGACATAGCAATAAGCAAAGGAAAGATAGTGGATAAGGTTGATGAATCTAATGCTGAAGTTATTGACGCATCAAATAAAATAGTGCTCCCAGGTGGAGTTGATATTCACTCACATATAGCAGGACCTAAAGTTAACATGGGTCGTCTTCTTAGGCCTGAAGATCATTATAGAAATCTGAAGCCAAAAACATCTGTAAAAAGGGCTGGGGTAGGTACCTCTTGTCCATCAACATTTACCACAGGTTATGAGTACTCTGAGATGGGGTACACAACAGTTTTTGAACCAGCTAATCCTCCTCTAAAAATGCTTCATGTTATAGACGAGTTTAACGATACGCCAATGATAGATAAAGCATGCTATCCACTATTTGGCAGTAATTGGCATGTTATGGAATATCTGCACGATAATAAAGAAGACGAGTTAGCAGCCTATATTGCATGGACACTCAGGTCAGTTAAAGGATACGCTTGCAAACTAGTGAATCCAGGTGGTGTTGAACAATGGAAGTGGGGCGGTGATGTAGAAGGGTTAGATGTAGCAGTTGGAAACTTTGGAGTGACACCACGAGAAATTGTGAAAGGGATGTGTAAGGCTGTTCAACGTCTAAATCTACCTCATTCAATTCATATTCATGCTAACAATCTAGGAATGCCGGGTAATTATGAGACATCCATAGAGACACTTGATTCAATGAGAGAATATGCAAAAGAAAACACGAATGGAAAACCAAACCCTATTGCTCATCTTACACATGTACAATTTAATACGTACGGTGGTACTAATTGGATGAATATCACTTCTGGAGCAGAACACTTAGCTAAATATATCAATAACAATGACCATGTTTCCATTGATTTAGGTCAAGTAGTTTTTTCAGACACAACAACAATGACCGCTGATGGACCTTTTGAACACAAACTTCAAACCTTAACTGGAAACAGATGGGTAAATGCTGATATCGAAGCTGAAACAGGTTGCGGAATAGTTCCTATAAAATACAAGAAGAGTAACTATATCCATGCGATCATGTGGGTGACGGGTCTTGAAGCAGCATTAATGATAGATGACCCTTGGAAAGTATGTATGACAACTGACCATCCAAATGGAGGTTACTTTACAACTTACCCCAGAGTAGTTACTTGGCTCATGAGCCAAAAAGCAAGAGAAAAGTACATGGAGAAGGTAAACAAACGAGCGAAGAGTAGGACTGCACTTGAGAGTCTTGATAGAGAATATTCATTCTCGGATGTAGTAATATCTACAAGAGCAGGAACAGCTAGACTCCTAGGATTAAATGATAAAGGTCACTTAGGAGTAGGTGCTGATGCAGATGTTGCAGTATACAATATAGATTTGAATAAGATAGATCCCGCTATTCAATATTGGAAAGTCCGTAAAGCATTGCGTAGAGCAGATTACACAATTAAAGACGGAGAAATAGTTGTGAAAGATGGAGAAGTGGTAAAATCTGTTCCAGGTAGATCGTATTGGGTTGACTCTAAGGTTTCCACTGATTTAGCTAAATCTGTCGAATCAGAAATAAAAGAAAAATTCAAAGATTACTATACAATTCAAATGAGTAATTATATTGTAGCGGAAAAGAATATAATAAATTCCTCTCCGATAACGGTTCAGGCTGAAGTGTAGATGAGTAGAATCTTGGCTGAAATTATATTAAAATTAAAACCAAATTCTCCATCCCAACCGATAGATCTTCGGGAGATTAGTCCAGATATCTTTGCTGGAAAAACAAAAAACGAGATAGGTGCCACCCAAATCTGGATAGGCAATACTAAAGAGACTTTGGGATCTATTTTCGAAATTATAGGAGAAACTGCAGGAACTCCAGAAGATCAAATCATAGTTATAGAAGGAGATTTACCAAACTCTAGAAGAATAGGCAACAAAATGACCAATGGAAAGATCATCATTAATGGAAAAGGTGGTTTGTATATTGGTTCAGATATGAAAGGGGGACAAATCACTGTAAATGGAGATGCAGGAGAATGGGTTGGCATAGGTATGAAAGGCGGTTCAATAGAAGTGGATGGAAATGTAGGAGCCTATACAGGTTCATCTTATCGTGGAGCACGCCAAGGTATGAAAGGTGGGATGATAGTGATTAAAGGCAATTCTGGGTGTGAAACGGGTGCTTGGATGACTGGAGGAACATTAAAAATAATGGGAGATTCAGAAATTCTTCCTGGCGTACATATGTCTGGCGGAAGTATACTGATAGCAGGCGGATGTCCCAGCATGGTTGGTGCATCAATGACAGGAGGAAAAATAGTGCTACTGGGAAAAACAGGTGAAATACTTTCTGGTTTCCATTTAGAGGAGATAAAGGGAAAAGCTAAAATCGATGGTGAAAAAATACCTGGACCATTCTATTCTTTTTCAGGAGACATTGCTGAAAAGGGTAAAGGTAAAATATTTATTCATAAAGAAAATAATTCACATTTAG